>NZ_DFMC01000008.1:63589-376608 GCF_002375335.1 Methylophaga sp. UBA3603 | reverse complement strand
TACACAGAAATCAGGACAGGCTCACTAATGCAGGTGACCTATGTGGTACTACATAACTAAAGTTGTCGTTAGCGCTGTTGTTATTGTCGTAATTTCTGAACTAGCTAAACGAAGTTCCGTCTTTGGTGCCATTATGGCCTCAGTACCTTTGATTTCAGTTATTGCTATCATTTGGTTGTATCAAGAAACGGGTGATGTAACAAAAATCAGTATCTTGGCATCCAATATTTTCTGGTTGGTTCTTCCCTCTTTGGCTTTGTTTATCACCTTGCCTATTTTGCTGAACATGGGCGTAAATTTTTACTGGAGCCTTTTGATTGCCATCAGTGCCACCGTTATTTGTTATTACTTTATGCTGATTGCATTACGAACATTTGGCATTAATCTCTAGACTTATATTCCTGATGACATTCTCTATGATGTCCGCCTTATTCGTTTATTTGATTGAGGTTAATGTTCTGTTAATACCATCTGAAATATTTTAATGAATATCCTATTTATCTAAATAGCATCTCGTGTAAACCTCCCCTCAACTTGTTTAACTATAACTAGGAATCTCTTATGAAAACTATCGGTTATGCAGCTCAATCTTCTGATTCTCCCCTAGCACCGTTATCTTTTGAAAGACGTACATTACGTGCCAATGACATTGCCTTGGAAATTTTGTATTGCGGTGTCTGTCATTCTGATTTGCATGTGGCGCGAAATGATTGGGGGAGCTCGACCTATCCTGTGGTTCCTGGCCATGAAATCGTTGGCCGAGTAATCGAAGTGGGATCTGCGGTGACCAAATTCAAACCAGGTGAAAACGTTGCGGTGGGTTGTATGGTGGATAGCTGTCAGGATTGTGATGAATGCCATAATGACCATGAGCAATACTGCCGTAATGGATTTACCTTGACCTATGGCTCTCCCGATAGAATCACCGGTGATATAACTCATGGTGGTTATTCCAAACATCTGGTAGTGCGTGAAGAGTTTGTATTACGTATCCCGGAAAATCTGGATTTGGCACTTGCCGCCCCACTCCTTTGTGCCGGTATTACCACGTATTCACCACTCAGAGAATGGAACGTCGGTCCAGGTAGCCGCGTAGGTGTTGTCGGTATGGGCGGTTTGGGTCATATGGCAATTAAACTGGCGGTGGGTTTAGGTGCTCACGTAACAGTTATCAGTACATCACCGAAAAAAGAACAAGATGCCATGGATCTTGGTGCCCATGCTTTCCTGGTCTCTAAAGACGAGGCAGCGATGGAAGGCGCAGGTTCGAGCTTTGATTTAATTATCGATACCGTTCCAGTCAATCATGATCTGAATCCCTACATTCCATTGCTGGATAATGATGCCACACTGGTATTGGTTGGGCAGATCGGCCCGGTTGAAGGGCCAAATACGGCACCTATGATTTTCGGACGACGTAGGATTGCAGGCTCGTTAATTGGCGGGATTGCTGAAACGCAGGAAATGCTGGATTTTTGTGGACGTATGAACATCTTGCCGGAATGCGAAATGATCAAAATGGATGAGATTAATGAGGCATTTGATCGTATGGAAAAATCCGATGTCCGTTATCGTTTTGTGATTGATATGGCTTCATTAAGCGCATAACTTAATTAATGATTTACAACAGATTTTTTAATCGAAATGCCTAGGCGTTTTGCCATTCTGACCAAATTGGCCCGATCGATTTTCAGTGATCGGGCCGCTTCACTCCAGTTTCCATCAGCTTGTGTAACGGCCGTTAAAATACAATGTTTTTGAAATTCATTGGTAGCGGTTTTGAGATCCATGTCGAGGGATAGCATAGGTTTAATTTCAGCCGTTTTTGCAACTGAATTCTCAGCAATAGTTCTTGCTGGCAACTCAAGAAACGCTCTATTTAATGAAATAATACCGGTCGTTGTCGGTTTTGCCTTGGCTTTTAACGAAGCACGGCTGATCACATGTTCAAGTTCACGAACATTGCCCGGCCAGTGATAGCTTCTTAATGCCAGTTCAGCATCCTGAGCGAGACGTAATTGCCTGATACCTAATTTACGACTGGTTTTTTCCAGAAAGTAACCTGCCAGTAATAAAACATCCTGATCTCTATCTTTTAATGGTGGAACCTTGATTGGATAGACCGACAAACGGTGATAGAGATCGGCTCTGAAACGTCCCTCGCTAACCTCTTCTTCAAGATTCCGGTTGGTCGCAGCAATAACACGAACATTAACCTGTTCGACATTATCTTTACCCACCGGTTGTATTTCACCACTTTGTAATACCCGTAACAGCTTACTTTGTACAGCTAACGGCAACTCTCCGATTTCATCAAGAAACAGAGTGCCACCATGGGCTAATTGAAATTTACCGGCTCTTTCACGATCGGCTCCGGTAAATGCGCCTTTGGTATGACCAAATAATTCGGCCTCAGCCAATGTTTCCGGCAAAGACGCACAGTTGATATGAACTAAGGGTTTATCTTTTCGCAATGACAATTGATGCACAGTGCGTGCAACCAGCTCTTTTCCCACGCCGGTTTCACCGGTTATCAGCACGGTATAATCCGAACCGGCGACCAGCTGGATTTCGTTTTTCAACGTCTGCATGGCAGTACTTTGCCCAATCAGTTCTCCCCCATCTTTTAACAAGGCTTCCTGAGTCAGTTCCTGCACCAGTTGCTGCGCATGCTGGGCGCTAATTTCGAGCTTTTTAAACTCGAGGGCTGTTTTCAATGTGGCTGCAGACAATGCGGCTATCAGTTCCAGCGTTTTGGGACTGATTGCATTAAAACTCCCAGACTGCAGACTGTCGATGGTGACCAGACCAATGACTTTTTGGTCAGAATACAATGGCAACCCCATACAAGAATGCACCGGAAGATCGCCGGTTCTGGCTAATAGCAAACCATCATAGGGATCGGGTAAATCACAGTTATCGGGGAAAATAAGTGGTTTAGTGGCATTGCATAGCTGCTCAAGTCTCGGGTGCTCAGTTAGATAAAAACGTCGACCCAATACTTCGGAGGACAAGCCTTGAATGGCCAAAGGCGTTAGCAGGTTTTCATGCAAGCCCAATAATGCAACGGCATCGCATTTAATGGCTTTGCGAATGGATGCCAACAGGCGATCAAAACGATCATCGTTATTAATACTGTTCGCCAGATCCAGCGCGACTTCAAGTAATAATGTTGAATCAAAATCTTGCATAGCCAACTCAATTATTCAATTAAGGTCAATCTATCACTAAAAAGTCAAAAAGACACGTTTTTTCCATGTCAATATGACACATCTACTGATGAGTATTTATGTATTTAATTGATTTATATGCTTTTTTATAAATGGCACAACCTCTGCAACCTCTAAAAAGAATCCGTTGTTTGAATTAGTTAAGAGGTTATTTATGTTAGATAACAGAACCATTGAAATCGTAAAAAGTACCCTGCCATTGCTGGAAAATGCCGGGGTTGAGGTCACAGACCATTTTTACAAACGCATGTTCAGTCACAATCCTGAATTAAAAGATATTTTTAACCTTGCTAATCAGGCAACCGGAAGACAGCAGTTTGCCTTGTTCAGCGCCGTAGCAATGTACGCCAAGCATATTGATGATCTGGGCGCTTTAGGTGAACTGGTCGAAAGAGTGGCCCATAAACATGTCAGTTTTGATATTCAGCCTGATCAATATCAGATTGTCGGTCATCATTTGATTGAAACGTTGAGAGAAATGGCGCCAGAAGAATTTACCGATGAAGTAGCCGACGCCTGGGTGCAGGCTTATGGACTATTAGCCAAAGTGTTAATTGGTCGAGAACAGGATATCTATAGCGAATACCAAAACAAAAGCGGCGGCTGGACCGGTTCACGTTTATTTAAAGTGAAAGATAAAAAACCGGAATCAGAACTGGTTACCAGCTTTACCTTTGTTCCGGTTGATGGTGGTGAAATTGCCAATTACCAACCCGGTCAATATCTGGCCGTTAAAGTAAAACCTGAGCAGGCAGAAAATATTGAAATCCGTCAGTATTCTATTTCTGATAAATTCAATGGCGAAAGTTACCGGATTAGTGTCAAACGTGAAACCCAGCCAAGAGCAGGTTTGGTTTCCAATCATTTGCACGACACAGTGCAGGTTGGTGATCATGTTGAGTTAATGCCACCCACTGGGGATTTCTATTTGGCACATTTAGACAAACCGACGGTGCTGATATCTGCCGGTGTCGGTATCACACCGATGATGGCGATGCTTGGAACCCTGTTGGAGAATCAAACCGAGCAACCAACCTGGTTTTTGCATGCCTGTGAAAATAAGAATCAGCACACTTATGCCGATCAGCTTAAAAACGCGGCAAATCAGCTGGATAAGCTGCATTATTACTATTGGTATAAGCAGGATGATGCTGATGATAATCAGGCGCTAAATGGTCTGATGCAATTAGACCGCCTGCAATTTGAGCTGCCCCTGACAGATGGTCACTTTTATATTTGTGGGCCCGTTGGATTTATGCGCTTCATCAAACAACAATTGTTGGATTTAAACGTGGCTGCAGATCGAATTCATTACGAAGTTTTTGGTCCTCATAGCGATATCTGACAAATGCATGGAGAGCAAATCATTGCTCTCCACTTTTTGAATTGGCTTACTCAAACCAAGCGTTGCCAAACGCCCAGAAAGCTGGAAAGAATCACTACAGCCCAAACAAATATCGCCACACCGGCAGCTGCAGCAGCGATATCTTTAATGATGCCGATTTTATGGTTATGACGTTCTTCCACGAAATCACACATGGCTTCAATGGCAGTATTAAACAATTCTGCACTCAGGGCAAAGCCAGTTGCCATAATGATTAATGCGGCATCCACCCATTTGTGAAACCACAACGAAACCAGTACAACGATGACTGAGACAACTACTTTGTAAAGTACACTGAAGTCACTTAATACTGCATAACGCAGTCCTTTAATAATGGTGCGAAATTTTTTCAGTGGGTGATAGCCTGCTTCGCCACTTTCCAGAAATTTATTTTTCATCGCGATCACTTTATTGTCTTATGAATTCTACAGAGCATCATGGCGTGACTCTAAGCCAATTCACAATAACCTAAATCATCAAAAAAGTTGTTCGCTCAATCCTTTGACAAAATCTTCATCTCGCTATCAGTAAAGTTATCGTATAAAAATTTAGGATTTTATAAATGAAACAAATCGTGTTGAGTTTCTTCTTTGGTGGCTTTTTGCTGACAAATGCCATTGCCGTTCAGGCTGAGCAGGCACAAGTTTGTGAGGAATGGGCCAGCAAAGCCGGCTCATATATGCTATTTCGACAAATGAATACACCGATTCACGAGGCAATGGAAAACGCCATGGGTAATGTTACGCGGGGCTTGCTTCTGAGTGCCTATCAACAACCGGTTGCTGAAACTAATGAAGGTAAGCAGCAAGCTATTGATGATTTTAAAAACAAAACGCTTGAGGAATGCATTTCACAAATGCAACAGCGTTAAAACTCATATTCCAATAATGCACGCCAGTTGGTATCGGCGGTTTTGGCAGACAAGCCGGTCAGAACGCCAATTTCCCAATGCAGTTTTTTACCGGGAGAAAGACTGATATCGCCCAAAAACACTGGACCTAATGCACGAGTATCTTCGCCAGCATAAAATTCAACCGCCGGCTCAAAATAGCGAGAAAGTCGATAACGGGTTTGTAACGATAAAGCGGTTTCAAATTCACTTTCCTGCGATTCGCCCCATTCATATTTAAGCCAAAAATTGCTGGTTGCAACCCATCTCCCCCACTCTTTCAAAGCGATTAATCCTGCAGCTGCTTCCCAGTTATTATCATCACGTTGTCGTTCAAGTTCGGTTATAAGCCCCCAGTCAATACCGTATTCACCTTGCTCGGTCAGTTGCCAAAGCGCTTCGATTTCATATGCCTGTAAGCGAAAATCATTATTTTGATTATCTTCACCGATCAAATAGCCTTCAATAAACAGTCGGTCGGTAAGACTTTTGCCCACCCCTAATCGTTGAAACTGCTGCCCATCTGAATCGGTCATTCTCCATTCAATTTCACGCTCCAATGGCTGTACATAAGGCGCATAGACTTTATCGACCGGATTACCATCGGCATGACTGAGCGCCGGGAGCGTAACAATAAAAAATAAAAAACTGAGGCGTTGAAAATTAAACATGCGAAATAGCCCTTGAAAATCGTCCCGAAAGAATCACGATCAACATGAGTAACAAGCTTGTCAGATAAATTATTATCTGACTCCAGGTAGGCGTCGCTTCATACGCCATCAATGCATAAAGTAACTGACCGGGTAACGAGTGTTCACTGATAATATGAGAGCTGTCCCAGACGGGTTCTGTTGAGGCTAACCAATCTGCTTGAATAAGAAACTGAGTGGCCTGAGACATCATGCTGCTCCCTACAATCACAACCAGCACGCAGATGAATTTGGCTGCGGCTGCAGGTTTTAAAGCAATCATCAGGTGATATAAAAAAATACCGCAGCTAACCCCGATGCTTAAGCCAATTAAACTGCCTGACACGACGGATTGCAGCAAAAAATGATCACTGCGAAAGCCGGAAATATATAACATGATTTCGGCACTTTCCCGACTAATTGCCAGGATAATGGCTGCCATCATCATGCCTTTTACCAGCCGATTGGGGAGGACAATATCTCTGGAAATAAGCCATAAAAACCCCATCAGAAATACATAAATACCTATATGAATAATGGTATTGGTTATTTCCTGACCAACGCCCTCCAGCCAGTTTGATATCTCGGGTAAAAAATACGCATAAGCGCCACCGGCAATCAATCCCAGCAGAATTGCCTTGAGCAGAAAGCTACGTGCTTGCTGACTCACAGTGGTAAATGCCATGAACAGGCTTACGACCATGGCGGCTTCCAGTACTTCACGTAACACCAGAATAACGCTATTCAGCAACATGATTATTTACCGCTCTCTTTGACAATTATTCTGCCTTGGGCCGTTTTAGGAAAAAACTCACCAAAAAATGGATACGTCCCTGGCTTTAATGGGCCGACAAAAATGATCGCCTGAGTATTGCCGGGGATGACTTTTTCACGGTTAAGCTCATAACTTTCAAATTCTTCAGGAGTAGCATCTTGATTTTTGACCAGTAATTTCACCTTGGTATCAGCGGGAATCACTAGTTCATCCGGATAAAATAGATGATCTTTGATGAGGATTTCAAATACGGGTGGCGCAGCGTAACTCTTTATTGGAATCAATAGGATAGCCATGCATATAAAAAAATACTTCATCATTTATTCATCACTGCAGGAAAATCTATAATGACCTTAAGGCCTGTTTCAAATGCTGATTTGGTCAGTTTGATCTCAGCATGATGCATTTCAATAATATGTTGAACGATAGCGAGACCTAGACCACATCCGGGTAATTGGAGATCACTGTTTTCGTTCTGGTATCGATAAAACCGGTCAAAAATACGCTCATACTGGTCTGGCGGAATACCGGGACCATCATCCTCAACGGTTAATCGCACACCTTTCTCAGTGGGATGAACATGAATGACAATATGCCCCTTTGACGGTGCATATTTGTTGGCATTGTTTAGCAGGTTCTGTAACAGTGTTTCCAGGGCAAATAAATGACCATACACCTGAGCAGATTCACCAATCAATTCAATATATTGCTGACGCTTCTCAAACTGTTGATAATCTCGTGCAATAACCTCGCTGGCCAATTTGTACAGATCAATGGCTTCGGCTTTCGCTGCAATTTGCTCAGGCGCTGTCCGATACAGCATCAGGATCTGGTTGACCAGATGGCCCATCCGGTCAACAGCAGCCTGCATGAGTTGCCAATCTTCTGTGTTATCCCCGTAGGTTTGTCGAAGATTATGTAAATGTATCTGCAAGGCACTGATAGGGGTACGTAATTCATGTGCCGCATCAGCCGCAAAACGCTGTTCACGTTGAAAACTTTGGTCAAGACGCCAGAATAGTTGGTTAATAATTTTCACCAACTGACTCATTTCAATGGGCAATGGGGCCAATTCAATCGGTCTTAAATCATCAGCCTGTTTGCTGGAAAGTTGCGCAGAAAGCGTTTTCAAGGGCTTTAACCCGGTACCAATTAACCACCAGATTACTATGGCTGCCACTACGATGCCGAAAAACGCCGGTAATATGGTGGCTAAAACAATATCTTCCGCCATAGAACTGCGAACATCACTGCGTTCTCCGACGATAATCCATCGTTCAAATTGCAGATCAGGATGTACATAGTTATGCCAGCGAAAGCCTTTGAAATTGACGTCATAAAATCCTTGTTCAAATTGACTTAGCGCAATATGGGGAGCAGTTTTAGAGCGAGTTAATAATTGGCCGTTGGCATCCCAGATTTGAAAAAACAGATAATCACTGGTGGGACTTTGCGTCGAATCGACTGTATTTTGACCAATGTGAGCGGAGGCAATCAGTTCAGCGGTGTTGATTAAACGTTCATCAAACAATTGTTGTGCCGTTTCAATACTGGACTGATACCCTTTCAGTAACGACACAAACATCACCAGTACCAGAGTAGCTACTAATATCAGCAGGAGATACAGTCGGATTGATTTCATGGATTACTGATTTGATACCCTACGCCGCGGATGGTTTTAATAAAGCCTTCTGGAAGTTTTTTACGTAAATGATGAACATGTACTTCGATGGCATTACTGCCGACCTCTTCACCCCAGCTGTACAGCTTTGATTCCAGACTATCCCGGGTCTGTACACGACCAACATTCTCCATTAAGATTTTCAGCAACATAAATTCACGTCGCGGTAATTCCACCAACGCATCATCCACTTTTAACTGCATGGCTTTGCTGTCCAGACTGACGGAACCGATTTGTAATGCAGCGTGTTGCTGACTGCTCAATCGGCGTTCGAACACTCTTAATCTGGCCAGCAGTTCATCAATATCAAACGGTTTAGCCAGATAATCGTCGGCACCGGCATCCAGTCCGATGACGCGATCATTAATACTGCCACGAGCCGTTAATACTAATATAGGTACTGTAGCATTGTGCTTTCGGATCTCTGCCAGCACGTCGGTGCCATCCATATCGGGCAGTCCCAGATCCAGAATTACCATATCAGGCGGTGTAGTTTTGATGCTGTTAATCGCCTGACGACCAAGACTTAAATGATTTACCGTAAACCGGTCATGCCGCAGCGACCGCATAAGACCTTGCGCCAATGACAGATCATCTTCAATTAACAGTATTTGCATGCGTTTGGTTATTCATATGTTTGTTGACTTCTGCCAATGCCTTATCAATTTCCATTAAACGGCCTTTATCAGCCAGTGGTCTATCTGCTCTGGGTGCCGCCTTTTTCGCGAATAACAGATAAGACTCCGCTTTTTTATATTGTTTTTTATCTACTAAAAACAAAGCATAAAAATAATTACTATCAATGCCTTGTGGATTTAATCTCAATGCATTTTTTAATAGCTTTTCTGCGGTAGCCTTATCACCGAACCCCAATGGCCAACCTGGGACCTTATAATACAGTGTCCCTAATGTAGTATAGGCTGAACCATTCAATGCCTGATCATCAATTTCAATGGCTTTTTCCAGATCCGCTTTGGCTGTTTTTGCCATGGATAATGCACCAAGGCCGCCTTTAATACCGGCATAACTGGCATAAATAATTCCCCGCCAGATTAATACATCCGGTTGATCAGGTGAGAGTTTTTTTATCTCATCCGCCTTTGCAGTTAATGATTCAAACGCCTCTATCTGTTGTTTGTCAGTTAACTCATAATTGGCATGTTCCCAGGCGGATTGCAATTGCAATGCTTCAGGCGATATTGCCTGAGCCGATAGACTGAAAACAAATAATCCCAGACTATAGAATAAAACAAATACTTTTTTCATTTTGCTGCTCCTGTCCAATAACGCTGAATCAGCGGAAGTTTTTTGGCTAGGCCTTGATCCACCCAGCGACTATTGATTGAATTCAACCAACCGAATAAACGTTCGGGCCAGCCTAAGAACTGTTCACTACGTTGTGTTTTCTGATAAAAATCGACGAACTGACTTGCCACGTTTTCAACACTATCACTATGATTTCCAAGTGCTTTATTCATTGCAGTCACGTTGTCATCGTTCATTGCTGTAGTAATGGTGCGGGGCGCAAATAAACGTACAGTGATAGGCGTATCGGCTAACTCTCGACGCATTGCTTCCGTAAAGCCTCGCAGACCAAATTTGCAGGCACTATAAACACTGAATCCCGGAAACCCGAGTCGGCTGAATGCCGAACCGATATTGATGATCTGGGCTTTATCTGCTTTTCCCAGTAATGGGAGTAGTAAGCGTGTTAATTCGATAGGTACCATTAAGTTGGTGATGAGCATCTTCTGAATGCTGCTTTCATTCATCTCTTTGAGTGGACCGAAATGATTGCTGGCCGCATTATTAATTAATGCATTAATACCTCTGGGAAACTGTTGGCAATACGAAAGCACTGCCTGACGGCCTTCACTTGTCGTTAAATCACTGGCAATGCAGTGATGTTGACCACCTAATGTACGATTAAGCTGTTCCAGTTGAACATGATTCCGACCACACAACACCAATAAAAAACCTTGAGCAGACAAGACTTTAGCCAGTGCAGATCCCAGTCCACCGGTGGCACCGGTTAAAACGATAGTGTTGGACGATGAATTCAGGGGCGTATTCATACTGTAAGGCTCCGAAAAATATCGCCATACAAACGATAGAACATTTTGCTACTGTGAATGATCAGTTGTTGTGCCTCTGGATCGTCAATCCGGTTCATCAAAGCTTCAAAAAATTTCACATGCTCCTGATCCAAAGCGCCATGTGAACGTAGATAACTAAAGGCTTTATCAGGCAAAAACAACGCATTTTGAATCGCTGTCGCGGCATTATCTGCGGTGGCAATACTGGTGCCCTCAAGTACATGAACCATGCCAAAAAAACCCAGTGGATTGACGCGGAAAACCGTATCGTAGGCATAGGCCACCATCAGCTCGGTGGCAGAATTTGGACGACTGTTTCGCACCAATTCTTTATCATGACCGCATGCAGCGATATCATTCAGAATCCACTCTTGATGCCCCAGCTCTTCTTCGATATATTCCGCAACAGCTTCCCGTAACCACTCATACTGTTCTGGCAATTGTGAGCCAACGGCCATCAGCAATGGAACGGTATGTTTAACGTGATGATAAGCCTGCGTTAGAAAAGCTATATAAAGATCCAGCGTCACTTCACCCCGCATCGCCTGATTAATAATTGGGGCAGAAAATAAGTGTTGTCGCTCAACGTCTGTCTGCTGGCAGAGTGTGTCAAAAAATCCCATACTGTGACTCCTGATAGATAGCTTCCAAATCATGCTGAAAAAAAGTAAAAATTCGATCGCGTTTTGGTCGACCATTGGCTGTGAGTAGTCCAGCTTTTGCTGTTAACGGCTGTTCAAGACGCTGCCATTTGGTAATTTGTGCGTAGACTGGAAGCTTTTTATTAACGTGTGATAGCCAGTTTTCCAATGCGGCATCGTTTAAATGGGTATAAATTAATGCGGTGCAATACGGTTTAGCATCACCAAACAAAATACATTGCAAAATCCCAGGACGAGCAAGTACTTCGCTTTCTACCCATTCGGGATTTATATTTCTACCGTAACTCGAAATGAGCAGCTGTTTTTTACGTCCCTGGATGACTAAGAATCCATCCTGATCCAGATAGCCCATATCGCCGGTGGAAACAGTATTTTGATGTGATAGGTCCGTGCCGATATAGCCCAGAAAAGTATTACCCGACACCATTATTTCACCCTTTTCAATTTGGATATCTACATGGGGTAATACCTTTCCGGCTGTTCCAGGATTGTCTTGTACTGGCGTATTGAGACTGACCACTGAACTACATTCAGACAAGCCATATCCTTCATATACTGGGAGACCAATCTGACGAGCACGTTCAATCATTTCGCTGGCGACGCGACTTCCCCCTACCGCAATAAATTGCAAGGATTCAGGTGGCTGCCATCCCTGTTCAGCGGCGATTAGTAAAGCCGACAATAATTCTGGAACCAGAATCAGACTTTCTGGTTGATAATGCGAAATGGTGGTTAATAACTGAAAAATGTTGCCTGACAGACTGCCGGAAAAACCGGTTTTCTCCATGCCAAGTAATATAATCTCTCCACCACTTAATAAAGGTGTGTAAAGCCCAGCAATATTTTCCAGTAATGTGCTTAATGGAAGTAAGGCCAGATGCCGAACATTTTCCATTTTCAGCACGCTTAATAAACTCTGACTGACTTGGTATTGATTGTCGTTACTCAGGCACACCCCTTTTGGGTCGGCTGTTGATCCTGAAGTAAATGTAATTTTTGCCGTGCCAGGAGGCAATGCGATGACTGAGATATTTCGGCAGGCTGTAAAGGTCAACATCAAACTTTTTACAAAGTGACTTTCACCCAGAAACTCATCATCAATCATTAATGGACGATCATGAATCAGCCCAATAGCCCCCGCACTCTGTAGTGCATGTTGCAGTTGATCTGGGGTAAAAAATAATGGCAATGGCAATAAAATGATTCCGGCGCGCTGTGCTGCCAGATCCATAATCAACCATTGCACGCTGTTATCAGCCAGTAAACCAATAACCTGATGTTGATATTCCATTAATTCGGTTGCGACCGCTTCAACCTGCTGCATCACCTGTTGACGTGTTCGTTGCTGAACGTCATCTAGCACACAAATGTTGTCTGGCTGTTCAATGGCTAGTTTTTCAAAGGATTGTAAAATTTTGCTGTTCATTGACGAATTATCCTCGCCGTGCTTTCCACAAAATCCTGATGGGTTTCCAGTAACGATTGAATCACCTGATGTTGGCGCAGGTGTGCAATAGCTGTCGCAAGATGACCAGCCAATACCATCGGTTGATGTTGGTAATAACTGCCCCACTGTTGAGTTTTATCAATCAAACGCTGGGGATCAGCTTCACCTAACATGATGGTTGAGAGCTGGAGTCGAGAAATCAGATGCCTGACCTGGCGGGTTGCAGTGAATACCACCCACTGATAGTTAGCCTTATCCAATACGGCGGCCAGTAAAATAAATAATAATGGACTACCACTATTAAAACTGGCTGCCAAATTACCTATTTCGACCATGTCCGACCGTTGGGTGTGGACACCATACAACTTCAGGGTGTGTTCAACTGGCTGCGAAAGATATTGTTCCAGAAATAATGGGTGCTGCTGAACCGGTTGAAAACCAATGGCAGAGTCAATCTCACCTTCCATATGACTGGCGAGAAAGTACGGCAAAAAATGGCAGATTTCCGCTCCGAAAGCATCATTAAACCGCTCACTGATAAATGACTGAACAGCCGGTTTATCAATTGATTGATTATCTATGAACGAAAGTGATTTATGTGGAAACAACAAACGTTGTTGCCAATGCTTTGCAGTCTTCAGTGTCGTATTATTTAATATGGTTGCTTCCATAAATCATCTCCAGATGTTTATGGTTGCCTAGCATAAAGCCGGATACTTAAGAAAAGCTTAAGCTGCTTTTAAATCTAACAGTGATAAAAAAAAGCCTGAAACTATCTGACAGATAATTTCAGGTCGGTTATTTATTTCCAGACTGTTTTTACTGTATTAAATTGGGCATATCGTAACGTTGTTCCCGATACAGCCATGAGGGTAATAGCACATGTGCCAACGCTTTTCGTTCATCTTCTGCAGCGGCAGGCCCGATGATTTTCAATTGCCGGGTACTCGGTGAATAATATCCTTCAAGCGCCGTATTTTGCGGCCTGAGAACAGTGACTTTCTCACCCTGCATCAAGGCGTAATAGTCGGCAAATTGCATCAAAGCCCGGCCGCTCGACTGCTGCTCTCTTTCCAGACTTAAATCACGGCCAATCATCGGGGTTTCCGCACTTATTCCCATTAAGGATAACAAGGTAGGCGGCATATCAATCTGACTGGCAACTGTGGGTATGCTCCGTGGCTGGATATCCGCGCCTAAAATTAGCCCTGGGATCTGAAAGCGCTCTATCGGCACTAAAGCATCACCAAACACATTCAAGTCATGATCGGCAATCACCAGAAATAGGGTATCTTTCCAGTAATCGCTTTGCATAGCCTTATCAAAAAACTGGCCCAACGCATAATCAGCATATTTCACTGTATTGGTATTACTGTGTTTAACAGGATTGTCTAATTCAATGCGGCCATCGGGAAATTCATAAGGTGAATGATTACTGGAAGTGAATACCAAGCTGAAATAGGGTTGTCCTTCAGCATGTTTTTGTTGCAGTTGCTGGTGCGCTTTATTCAATAAATCTTCATCGGATACACCCCAACTTCCGGTAAAGACCGGATTGTCATAATCATGCTGATCAATCACCGACTCGAAGCCATTGCCAATAAAAAAGCTCGCCATATTGTCAAAGTGTGACTCTCCACCATAGATAAACTCAGTGAAATAACCTTGTTGCTTTAATAGGTCGGCAATGGTGAAAAAGTTTTGTTGAGAGAGCGATAACTTCACCACACTTCGTGCAGGCGTCGGCAAATAGCCACTGATTACCGCCTCGATACCTCTCACTGATCGGGTGCCGGTGGCATAAAGCTGTTCAAACCACCAGCCTTTTTTCTTTAGGCGTTCAAGTTCAGGAGTGACAGAATATTCGCCGCCAAGCGATTCCACAAACGTAGCTCCCATACTTTCTTGCAGAATAATCACCAGATTGAGTGGCTTATCTCGCTGTACAGAGGCCTGACGGGTATTCAAGGTGGGAAATTTACGCTGAGTATCTTCATCAATCCATGGATAATTTTTATGTAGTTCCGACAGGATCGCTTCATCAGTCATCGTGCCATACACTTCAGCAGCATTGGATTCGTGCTGCATATTGTAAATCGCAAAATATACTGACCAGGCTGAGTTCAGCATAAGACTATTGACCATGGCATCCGGTGTCAGAGCAAAGCTGGACGGATTGGCAGGTCGATGACCAATAGACGATCGAATCATTAAAGCAAGTATCAGCAGCAACAGTGGCCAGGCAAGCCAAATCTTCCATACTGGCCAGGGTTTCTGATTATTGTTCAACCAGCGCTGCAATAGTTTTACTGCCACGCTGCCGGAAATAACGGTGAGGGTCACTCCAATCAATAACGGCCAACGAAAACCCTGCCAAAGTGTGGCAAAGACTTCTTTTGGATAACGTAGATATTCCACAAATAAGCGGTTAGGACGCAGATCATACTGACTGATAAACGCGGGGGTAGAAGCTTCCATAAAACTGATAAGGACAATAACCAGCACGCCCCAAATCAGAACCAGTTTTTGCCAAATCTTCCATCCTAATTGATTTGCCAGTAATGGCAAGCCCAGCGCCAATGGCACAAGCAGCATACCCATCATAATCAAATCTGCACGAATTCCTTGCCAGAAAATAGTGGGCAGTGATGTCGCAGCAACCACCCTATCCCACTGCCACACGACTAAGCCTATACGCGATAAACTCAGAATAACCAAGCCGGTGAGAAGCAGCTTTATCAATATCAGATAAGGGCCAAAAAAAGACTGTAATTTAGTCATCATCAGCCTCGCACTATTAATGGCCACAAGATGGTCAGCCAGGTAGCCAGAGCGATAATGAGGGCAATAAGCACCGCCAGAGAACCATAGTCTTTGGCTCGTCCCGATAGCAGATGAGGTTCGGTGCTAATACGATCAACAACGCATTCAAATGCTGAGTTCAGTGCTTCAACCATTACCACAAGCAATAAAACCGTGATCATGGCTAGTCGTTCAACGGATGATACCTCGAGAAAGAAACTCCCAATGCCTGCAATTAATAACAGCAGAAAGGCTTGTCGAAAAGCGGTTTCATAACGCAGTGCAGCGAAAAGCCCCTGTATGGAATAACCAAAAGCATAAAGCAGCCGTTTGCATCCAGTATGTTTTTCCACAAAATTGCCCCATTACTCAAAATGAGGCTAATGCTACGACACCAATACTTAACTAAACCTTACGGAATTGAATTTTGTTTGATTAGTCAGTCTTTTTGTTTTAAATCTTGTCTAGAAGTTAATAGCATCAATTAACGGGAGACTTTATGAGATCCAAACTAACTTTCTGGCACTATCTTGTTATGGGGATTATTGCCTTTGGTTTTATTGATGCTGCGGTGATGTTTTATCTTGCCACCATGCATTGATATCAGCGTCGGGTATGTGGACGATCCAGATTTAAGATTGGCCCGGCAGGAACCACACCCGTTGGATTAATCGTTTTATGACTACGATAATAATGATTTTTGATGTGTTGCATGTTGACGGTTTCAGCCACGCCGGGCCATTGATATAACTCACGAACGTATTCAGAAATATTCGGATAATCTTCAATGCATTTCAGGTTGCATTTGAAATGGCCGTGATACACGGCATCAAAACGAATCAATGTGGTAAACAATCGCCAGTCTGCTTCGGTAATATCATTACCGACTAAATAGCGATTTTTGCTCAGACGCTCTTCAACCTCATCCAATGCATTAAATAATGGAAAAACAGCCTCTTCATAAGCCTGTTGTGTGGTGGCAAAACCCGCTTTATACACACCATTATTAATGTTGTCGTAGACATCATCATTAATGGCATCAATTTCTTGTCTTAACGCCTGGGGATAATAGTCACCGGCCTTGGCACCGATTGAATCAAATGCACTGTTGAACATACGGATAATTTCAGCAGATTCATTGCTGACCATCGTGTTCTGCTTTTTGTCCCACAACACCGGTACCGTTACCCGTCCACTGTAATCTGGATCGGCAGTGGTATAAATCTGATGCAGAAATTTCGCCTGATGCAGCGGATCTTCAATCACCCCTTCCGCGTAATCAAAGGTCCAGCCATGTTCCAGCATCAATGGATTGACTACCGAAAGGGAAATCATATCTTGCAGATTTTTAAGTTTGCGAAAGATAAGCGTTCTATGTGCCCATGGACAGGCTAAAGAAACATATAAATGATAACGACCCGCTTCAGCTTTAAAACCACCCTCTCCACTTGGACCGGCACTTCCATCAGCAGTCACCCAATTGCGGAACTGTGATTTGCTGCGAATAAATTTTCCCTGATTGGAATCTGTGTCATACCAGCGATCGACCCACTGGCCTTCCATTAATAAACCCATAAAATACCTTCCTTAAAATAGTTGGATGTTTGCTGTAATTTTCATTGACTGTTTTATTGGCGAAGCTCACAATTTGTGCACTTGATAGCGAATAAGTTCATGAAACATCTCCACACACAGCAGCTTGACCAGCACCCTGCCAATTTCTGGCAACTGTTTGTATTGCTATTTTTGCTTAATAGCCTGGCCTTTGCTGGCTGGGTAGATTTCCGTCAGGTAACGGTTTCAGCCCACTCCGGTTTTGTCGCCGAGTTCGATCAGCTTACCTTAGCTAATCAACGTGATCATTTCCGGTCCCTGTTAGATATTGAAAATCTGGCTACACCAAGTGTAGATGATGGTGATAACGAACAACACTGGCTGGTTTATTCATCTGTTCTGATACTTCCTGCTGCGGCACTATTGCTTGCTGAGGATCTGTATTATTTGACGTTACTGATTATCAGTGACGGCAAATATCATTTACCGTTAAATCGCGCACCTCCACTCCAATAATCCTTTTAAAAACTTTTTTGTTTAACGAAGCTTTCTTCGAGGATTATGTATGCGTTCATTCTATTCACGGGCTGTTTTATTCAGTCTGATTATTATTGTGGGCTTGCTTAGTGCATTGCCTAATGTGTTGCCGCATTCTACGACACAACATTTACCTTCCTGGTTTACCGACAATACCTTTAAATTAGGATTGGATCTTAGTGGTGGTTCCCATTTGCTGATGCAGGTGGATATCGATGATTTACGACTAAATGATCATCAGCAATTAGCTGAACAGATCACAGATGCTTTACGTGAGGCAAGAATCTTTATTCAGCCAGTTTCAGTCAATAAAAACCAGCTGATTATCATCCCAAAAGATTCCAACCGCCTGACTGAAATCAAGCAAATCGCTCGTTCCTATATAAAAGATCCAAAAGGTGGTTTGGCCTTGTTTTCAATAGAGGATGACCATAATCGCTTAACCATTACCCCCACTAAAGCGCATAGCGAAAATCTTACGAAAGATGCCGTTGAACATAGCTTGAAAGTTGTTCGGCAGCGTCTGAACGAAAGCGGTCTGGTTGACCCGACTATTACTAAACAAGGTAGTGATGGCATTCTGGTGCAATTACCTGGGGTGGATGATCCAGGTTATATCCGCACCCTGCTTGGAACCACCGCCAAAATGACCTTTCACTGGGCGGCTAATGCAGAAACATCGGGTGTAATCAAAGCTCAGGGTATGACTGAAGGTGAAGTCTATACTCTGGAAGAGCGGGTGGCGCTTGAAGGTCAGCATATTAAGGACGCCAATCTGGTATTCAGTCAGGAAAATGGCCAGCCAGTGGTCAGTTTTGAGCTGGATAAAGAAGGTGCCCGGTTGTTTGGTGAAATGACCAAGAACAATATTGGCCGCTCTTTGGCGATTGTATTGGACGATAAAGTTATTACCGCTCCGGTTATCCGCAGTGTCATTGCTGGTGGTCGTGGAGAAATCAGCGGTTCCTTTACGGTGGCAGAAGCCAATGAACTTGCCTTGTTGTTACGTGCCGGTGCATTACCTGCACCACTAAACGTTATAGAAGAACGTACGGTGGGACCGGATTTAGGCAGTGATTCCATTTCGATGGGTATTACTACAGGGGTGATTGGTGCCATATTGGTATTGGTCTTTATGCTGGCTATTTACGGCAGCTGGGGTTTTATTGCCAGTTTGAGTCTTACGCTCAATATAGGTCTGATTTTTGGTGTTTTGAGTGTATTAGGTGCGACACTGACACTGCCTGGAATTGCCGGAATTATTCTGAGCATTGGTATGGCAGTTGATGCCAATATCCTGATAAATGAACGGATCCGCGAAGAAACCCGTCGTGGCAAACGTGCACTAATTGCTTTGGATGCTGGTTTCAGACGCGCTTATAGTACGATCCTGGATTCCAATATCACCTCATTGATCGCGATCAGTCTGCTGTTTATGTTTGGCAGTGGTCCAGTGCGAGGTTTTGCCGTGGCAATGGCGATTGGTCTGATTACGTCAATGTTTACCTCGATTTCTTTTACCCGGTTATTGATGGAATGGCGGGTAAAGCGGATGCCAAAACAGACATTACTAAGTATTTCGGGTATAAAGTCGCTGGATCGTCTCAGCAATAGCAAGATTGATTTTATGCGGGGACGGTTTGTAGGTATTACGGTTTCTGCCATCCTGTCACTGGCAGCGATTGGTTTATTCTTTCAACCCGGTTTGAAATATGGCATCGATTTTAGCGGCGGCACGGTGATGGAAGTGCAGGCGCCAGATACCAATGTTGAACAACTGCGTAAAGCCCTGCAGGATAAAGGTTTTACCCAGGCAGCAATCCAGGAGTTTGGAGATAATGACTATTATCTTGTACGGTTACCTATGGAAGGAGCCGAACAAGTAGCGAGTGGTAAGGTGGTTGAAACCATCAAAACCACGGTAACGGAAATATCGGCTGATGCCAGTTTTCCGCGTGTTGAAATGGTTGGACCAAAAGTCAGTGGTGATTTCCGCGATGCCACTATTCTGGCCATTGTATTTGCCGGATTCGGCATGCTGGCGTATCTGTGGATCCGTTTTGAGTACCACTTTGCTTTAGCCGCTACATTAACCATTGCGTTAGATTTAACCAAAACCATCGGTTTTTTTGTACTGGCCGGGGTAGAGTTCAATCTTACGGCGGTTGCTGCGTTATTGGCATTGATTGGTTATTCGGTGAATGACAAAGTGGTAGTGTTTGACAGGGTTAGGGAAAATCTACGCTTAACGCCTGACAAACCGATGCTGGAATTACTTAATGAAAGTATCACTTCAACGCTGACTAGAACGGTCTTTACGTCAGTCACCACATTTCTGGCATTAATACCGATGGCAGTTGCCGGTGGCAGCGCAGTAGCTAGTTTTGCTCTACCGATGTTATTCGGTATCGTGATTGGTACAAGTTCATCGGTGTTTATCGCTGCACCGATTGTGTTTTGGATGGGCCAGCAACGCTTACGCAAAGGTCTGCCACAATTACGACTTTCTGCTGAAGAAATGCAAAAGAAACTGGACGCCATTATGTAGATAAATTCAGATTTAAATTTAAACGCTAAGTAATTAATAATTAATGCTTTATGGTGAACAAGATCTCACTGTAAAGCATTTATCAAGGATAAAAAGATGACGTGGTTGATGTTGGTTGCAGGATTAATTCTACTGATTATAGGAGCTGAATTACTGGTGAAAGGCGCCTCGCGTTTAGCAACCAGTTTCGGAATTCCCGCTTTAGTGGTTGGTTTAACGGTGGTGGCATTTGGCACCAGTGCTCCTGAAATGGCTGTCAGTGTCAAAGCGGCTTTTTCCGGTCAGGCTGAACTGGCCATCGCCAATGTGGTGGGCAGTAATATTTTCAATATTCTGTTTATTCTCGGTCTCGCGGCTTTAATCATGCCGTTGATGGTTTCACAACAATTGATCCGTCAAGACGTACCGATAATGATTGGCATCAGTTTTGTCGCGTTGTGGATGATTCAGGATGGCACCATTGGCAAACTTGAAGCAGCCATTTTGTTAGCTGGTGTTATTTTATACACGGTGTTTCTGTTTTATCAGGGCAAAAAAACGGGCATTGATGCAACAGTAGAGGTTGATGAGAAACCGGCACCGACCTGGCTAAATATATTACTAATTATCGTCGGATTAGCCTTGCTGGTTTTGGGTGCGCGCTGGTTGGTTCAAAGTGCGGTGACGATTGCCTCATCGTTTGGTGTCAGTGAAGCCGTTATTGGCTTAACCATTATCGCCGCTGGCACGTCACTTCCAGAAGTCATGACCTCTGTTGTTGCGACCATCAAAGGTGAACGGGATATTGCTATTGGTAATGTGGTAGGAAGCAATATCTTTAATATTCTGGCGGTATTGGGTTTGTCGGGTTTGTTTTCCCCTACTCCATTACTGGCAAGCGAACAGCTGATGCAGATTGATGTACCTGTTATGTTGGCTGTGGCGATTTTATGTTTACCCTTATTCTTTTTGGGAAGCACGTTAAATCGATTTGAAGGCTTCTTATTCCTGGTGTTATATGTCGCCTATGTCTGGTTTACCATTGCAATGGCCTTGTCTTTACCGTACCTCCCACAACTGCAAGCCGGACTAGTCTATGGATTGGCTCCACTGGTTGGCTTTTACGTGTTACTTTGCCTGGTAAACGATTTATTACGCAGACGCTATAATTAGTGTTAACCATTATCTCTCACTTCAAATAGGTATTATTTGGGGTGAGGGATAATTATTTTATGGAGCATTTTCTATCTCAGGCCAGCCGTTAATCTCCGGGTCAAACCCGGGTTCCAGCGCCTGTATTCGTTTTACCAAAGGTGGATGTGTAGACAGCATTCCAGACATTTTATTTGAAAGCTCGGCAAACAACATGTGCCTAGCCTCTTCCAGTTCATCATGTCTGACTTTATTGGCACCTTGTTGACTGAGGGCCCCTATTTTTTTTAACGCGCCCGCTAACGCAATAGGATCACCGGTATAACGTGTGGCATCCGCATCAGCAAGATATTCACGTTGACGAGATATCGCTGCCTGCATGATTTTTCCCATAAAAGCCCCTAGTAATCCCAGTAGAATCAGAGCAATTCCGATTAACAGTATTTGAGCACCACCTTTTCTGCCGCGCCCACCTGAATGCATCAGAATCCGTCCGACAACATAAAGTGCCATCAAGCCGTGAATCAAACCGATTACACGAAGGTTGAGCCGCATATCGAGGTTACGAATATGAGCAAATTCATGGGCGACTACTGCTGTCAGCTCATCACGATTCAATAACGTTAATGCGCCACGAGTCACGGCAATAGCCGCATTATCGGGAGAGCTACCCGCAGCGAAAGCATTAATTCCGGGTTCGTTTTCAATGATAAAAACCTGCGGTGTCTGAATGCTGGCTCCCAGCGCCACTTCCTCAACGATGTTTTGATAACGTGTAACCAAGGGATCACCGGTTATCTCGTTAATATCAGTCGCTCCCAAAGCCTGAGCAACCTTTGCACCGTCACCGCCCATGGTGACTATTTTCCAAACAGAGGTCAGAACAATCACCATAGCAACGCCGGCAGCAACCAACCCAAATAGTTGCCAGTTAACCATTAATTGTTCAGTCTGATTAATACTGTCGCCGCTCATCCTGACAGAAGCCAGCGAGGCAATCACGGCTGCAATCAACGCCACAGAAAAAATAAACAAAGTCATCATCAATCGACTTTGTTTTCGGGCATATGCACCCAGTTGATAGCTGCTCATTGCAGCCATTTTTAAAACTCAACCTTGGGCGCGTCTTGAATCGCTTCACGGTCATCAAACTCCAGCTCTGAGGCGCGAGTAAAGCTGAACATATTGGCTAGGATATTGGTCGGAAAAGTTTCCAGAACATTGTTATATTCAAGCACCGTATTGTTGTAGCCGCGGCGCGAGGCTGCCACTTTGTTTTCAATGCTGGTCAGCTGTTCCATCAGATCACGGAAAGCACCATCCGCTTTCAGATCCGGATAAGCTTCTGATAAAGCGAAGATGCCGCCCATTGCTTTACCTAACACACCTTCAGCCTGTCCAAGCGCCAGCATTGACTTTGCATCGCCCGAGTCGGTTTGATCACGCATTTTTTCTGCTTGATTGCGGGCTTCAATTACCCCATTAAGCGTTTCCTGTTCATGCTTGGCATAGCCTTTAACGGTGCTGACCAGCTGCGGAATCATGTCGTGACGTTGCTTAAGTGTAACGTCTATCTGTTTGAATGCATTCTGGAAGATATTGCGATGCCGAACCAATTTATTGTATTCAATAATCACATATAAAATCAGCAGGCCGACAATCCCTAGTAATATCCATTCCATATTTACTCTCCTTCTATTGAATTTAATGTCGTGATTGATTATGGATTAGTTACCCATAGTATTAAACAGCTTACTGACTATGAAAGCTAAGGGCTATTAACGTTCAGCCAAATACTATCTCAAAATCACGATCAGTCTTATTAACGTATTACTGCCAATATCGCATAGTTTGACTGATTACCATTTGTCTGTATTATCGCAGGCAGTTTCAGGTGCCTTTATTGCTACATGTGATTAAGGTTAAACGGGAAACAGGTGCGCCTCTTATTTGGTTATTCCTGTACTGCCCCCGCAACGGTAAACAGTTATTTCATTGCTCTGGTCGCTATCTGCCTGATAGATCGACAGTCACTGTACTTAACAGTATGGGAAGACGAGACATGATGCCGAGGATCTGTTTTTATCTTTCATCGCCAACATTCGTAATGGCCAGTAAAGAAAATCAGCCCCCAATATGGCTAAGCTGTAAGTCCGGAGACCGGCCCGAAGCTAACTAAGGAGTCGTGGCGGGGTGCCTGAACGTTCCGAGATTACACCCATACTGTCCCCTGCCCGCTATTTACCTAACTGGTAGCTGCTTTTGCTACGGCAGGATGTCTGATGTCTTATATTGTTAAATATCGCTTGTGTTTTCACCGACCCATTTTTCTATTTGCCCTGTTGTTTTCTCTGATAACTTCAAGTGCGTATGCCAGTGAGCATCATGTAATGGTTATTGTGTCAGATCGCTCTGCCCCGACTTTGGTCTCTGGAGCACATCAATTATTACAACAACAGCCTGATGCAGACATTCAAATCCGCACGGTCAGTCAGCTTAATGCTTTGACTGATGCTGACTTACAGCAATTGATTGATAACAGTGCAAGCATATTAGTGGTTGGTGTATTTGGCGATCCTGTGGAACGATTACTCGTTCGGCAATATAACAATGATCAAAAACGCTATGTTTTACATAGTGACCAGCGGCTTATCGAATTAAATAGCGATCCGGTTACACAATCTATTCCTAATCATATCTTGAGTGATAAAGCCTCATTAAGCACAACAACTCTGTTAGAGGCCAAACAGGTTCAATATCCCGAGTATGCTAACTGGTTACAGGCTCGTGCTTACTGGGTTAACCGTTCGACAGAGAATTCACGCAGTCTGCTGGACATGTTGCTCACAGAAGGCAGTAAAAAAGCCGAATTACAACCTGTTGGGGCTTTACGCTTTGCTTTGCATAAAGACGATAAAACTCAATGGTTAAGCCCAACTGAACTAGCCAAACAACTTGATACAACAAATCCTGTTGTCTGGTTGGTCGATCATGATACCGGCGATTTAACAGGTGAATGGAAACTGCATCAGCAGTATTGTCAGGCGCTGAACAGTCAATGTGTTTCCGTATTGGCCGCCTGGGGCGAACCCAGTGTTGAGGCTATTGAGACGATCAAAAAGGTGATGAACAAATCTTTGCCAAACACACCATGGGGAATCGTTTCTTTTCAGGACTTTGTGATTGGTGGTGGTGATGGTCGTGAGCAGGTTGAACAATTATTTACTGAGCTTAATGTTCCGGTTTTAAAAGGTATTCGTCTTAATAAATTAAGTGAGGCGGATTATGCCTTATCTTCACAGGGTATTCCTCGCGATTCGATTCATTATCGGATTGCCATGCCGGAGTTGCAAGGTGTCAGTCAGCCACAGATTCTGGCATTGACCGAGCCTGCAAAGATGGACCCACAAACCGGGGCCCAGCTGACGCAAAGTCTACCAATTAAAGAACATATAAACCGTCAGGCACTGCGCATGCAAGGCTGGCTGGCTCTACAACAAAAAGACAATGCCGATAAGCGTGTCGCCATTGTGTATTACAACCATCCCCCCGGTAGACATAATATCGGTGCTGATAATCTGAATGTGCCTGAAAGTCTGCTGGAAATATTGAATAGCCTGAAAAATGCAGGTTATCAGACTGGTGAGCTGCCAAAAGATGCGGAATCTTTGCTGGATATGCTGCAACTTAAAGGGGTGAATTTACCTGAAGACGCACAAGCATTATCAGCGATGTCCAAGGTCGCCAACACCATGACAGCGGATGAATATCAACGCTGGTTCAAACAGTTACCGGCAACTGTTCAGGCTGAAATGATTGATGGTCCTTTGGCAGCATTACAGCAGCGGATGCGTGATGCTATTGAGCAGGCACTGGCATTGGACAGTGTGACAACTCGCCAATCTCAACTCAATTTGCTAACGGCATTTATGCAGCAAACATCCACGGATCTGCATCATGCACTGGATGGTTTACGTCATCCCGGCCGCAGTCGAGCATTGGATTTATTAAATCAGCTGGAACAGGATTATCAGCAGATCATCGATGCAGCTGCTCAAGGCCATCAGCCCGACTGGCAGCATAGCGAATCCTTACATGATGCATTATTGGAAATGCAGATTGAAGGTATTCGCGGTTGGGGTGAAGTACCCGGCAAAGTGATGGTCTGGGATAATCGATTACTGATTCCCGGCGTGCAATTTGGCAATGTGTTTATCGGCCCGCAACCACCGCGTGGTTGGGAGATTCACGAAGAACTGTTGCATGCCAATATGTCTTTCCCTCCGCCACATCAATATCTGGCGTTTTATCACTATATTCAGTCGCAATTTAACGCTGATGCCATGGTGCATGTTGGTCGACATTCAACCTATGAGTTTTTACCCAAACGCAGTGTTGGCCTGGGTGAAGATGATTATCCCACTATTATTGCCGGTGATGTTCCTGGTCTATATCCTTATATAGTTGATGGTGTCGGTGAAGGCATACAGGCCAAACGCCGTGGTCAAGCGGTAATTATCGATCATTTGACTCCCCCGCTCGCCGTCACTGAACTTTATGACGATCTGCTACAACTACGTCAGTTGATTGAAAGCGCCGAAGCTGCTTCAGATAAAGCCACACGGGATCGGGCTATTCGCAGCCTGCGTGAACAAATCGAAACTATGGGTCTGCGTAATGAATTGATCGCCAGCATGGATGAAGAGCTGCAAGTGCGTGGTGCCGGTTTCGATGAAATTGATGATGATTTTCTACTGCATGAAGTCGGTCATTATCTGACAAATTTTCAAGAGACCTTTATGCCACTGGGTCTGCATGTATTTGGCCGGGATTGGTCCGCGGATGGACTCGATACCATGATGAACTCAATTCTGGACAACACCGATTCCAGCGAGGCTCAACGTCAAGCTATCTATCAAAAATTGCAAATGTCTCCAGCGGCTGAGATTGAAGCGCTTTTGAATGGTTTGAATGGTCGTTTTATCTCTCCGGGGAAAGGCAATGATCCCATTCGCACGCCGGATGCTCTGCCCACTGGCCGTAATTTTTATGCGTTGGATGGCAGCCTGCTGCCAACCCGTGTGGGTTTTGATATCGGTCAACAACTGGCCGCACCGGTCTTGGCCGGCGAAAAGGGCAATATTGAAGGTCATGAAGTAGGCGATCGCAATAAACAAGGGGTGATTTTATGGGCCTCTGATTCAGTGCGGGATGAAGGTGCCATGATTGCGTTTGGTATGAAGCTGCTGGGTGTCCGCCCGATATGGAATAGCCGTGGCATTATCAAAGGTCTCGAACGTCTGCCATTAAATGAGGAACAACCACAGCGGCTGGATGTGTTGTTTACCACTTCAGGTTTATTCCGGGATTTATATGGCGAACATCTGGTATTGCTGGATAAAGCCAGCTTATTGGCCTTGGATGCCAGTCGGGATCTGATTATCCGTGATTATCCTGCTTTGGCTGTCGCCCTTAACGCTGCTTTGGAAGCTTTAGGTGAATGGCAACAAGGCGGCGATGAAGCGTTGGATAAAAACTTGGTGGCCGCCAATTGGGTAAATGAGGCCATACAACGGCTGGCCCAACAACCGGATATCGATCCGGCACAATTAGGTCGTGAAACAAGCCTTCGTGTATTTGGTATTGCCCCGGGGGCTTATGGTGCTGGCATTAATCGTCTGGTTGAACGTTCAGCTGCCTGGGAAGATCGCAGTGAACTGGCTGACGTATTTATCAAACGTATGGCACATGCTTATGGCAGTGGTTTGCAGGGTGAATCGCAACCGGACTTGTTCAAACAGCAACTTGCCGGAGTGTCACAAACCTTTTTGGGTCGTGCCAGTAATCTGTATGGCCTGATGGATAACAATGATGCATTTGATTATCTGGGTGGTTTTAATCTGGCGGTGGAAACAGTTAGTGGTCAGCAACCAGGCAGCGCGGTGATTAATCACAGTAACAACGATAATCTGCGAATCGATGACTTGCCACAAGTCCTGCTGGGAGAGCTGCGTGCCCGTTATCTGAATCCACAATGGATTAAGCCGTTAATGAATGAAGGTTATGCCGGTGCGCGCACCATGGGCAGTGAATTTATCGAATATCTTTGGGGGTGGCAGGTAACCAGTCCAGAGATCATTACCGATCAGGTTTGGGAAGAAGTGAAAGCCGTTTATGTGGATGACAGTCTGCAACTGGGATTGGATGAGTTTCTAGGTGATGGTCATCAACAACATGTTCAAACCAATATCCTGGCAGTGATGCTGGTCGCCATAGATAAAGGATTCTGGGATGCTGATCTGGATACTCAAAAACAATTGGCCGAGCAGTTTGCTGCCAATATTATTGAAAAAGGCATTCCCGGAAGTGGTCATACCCATGCGAATCATCCAATGTATGATTTTGTGAAATCACATCTCGATGCGGATCAGGCTAAAGCTTTGGAAGCCGTATTGGCGCGAAGCCGAATACAGACTTCAGAAATGGCCTCCTCTCCAAGTCATATACAGGAATTACAATTGAATCAGCAGGATAGCCAGCAAATCGAGAATAGTAATCAAGCTGCTGAGGATACTACAGAAACCAGCTCCACCGATAGCAAAATGCTTTGGCTGTGGACGTTGCTGGCATTATCAGTAATCGTTGCCGCAGGATTATGGCGCGGTCGTAAAGGAGCTATGTAATGTATCCACATTTTTCACTGGAATTGATGCACCAGCTGACCGGACTGTTATTAACCCCGGTCGTCTGGGCGTTATTGTTTTTTGTCGGTTTGGCCGTATATGAAACCGGTATTGCCATTGGTGAGCGCTTCTGGGGAATCGCCCGTTTATCACAGCATTCTGATAGCCAAGCATTGATTGCTCTGGGCAAACGCCGAATTGAACGGGCCGATTTTATTACCAGACTGGCACCCATGCTCGGTTTGATGGGCACCTTGATTCCCTTGGGCCCAGGCCTCGCCGCATTAGGCGAAGGACAACTAAAAATTCTGACTACGGCGATGACAGTGGCGTTTGATACCACGGTTATTGGATTATTGGCTGGCATGTTCGGCTTTGTCATTGGTCGGATGCGTCGGCGTTGGTATGACGCTGCTTTAACTGAATTGGAAAAGCAAAATGGATAAATGGCGTCGCAGTTCATTTCTCGATACCGATGAAGATCCGTTAGGTCCATTGGCCAATTTGATTGATATTGTGCTGGTATTTGCCTGTGGGCTAATCGCTGCACTGGTCGCGTTCAGTTCGGACTTACAGGATCATTTTGAAGTGCAGCCGCAGGAAATCACTCTCGGTAAGGAACTGCCAACAATGCCAGATACTATGCAGCAGCAGGTGCAGGATGGTAGTGGTTACGAAGCTGTTGGTCAGGTATATCGAGATCCACAAACCGGTAAGCTGATTTTAATTGATGACTAATTTTTTCATTAAAAGATTTTCGCTCAGCCCGCGAATCCAAAAGTAATTTCAGGTAGAATCACCGCTTCTACTGAACTCCTGTTTTATTGGATTTTAAAATGGCTCAATACGTATATAGCATGAACCGCGTTGGCAAAATCGTGCCGCCCAAACGCGAAATTTTAAAAGATATTTCCTTGTCATTTTTCCCTGGTGCCAAAATCGGTGTATTGGGTTTAAATGGCTCTGGTAAGTCTACCCTGCTCCGCATCATGGCGGGTGAGGATAAAGATTATATTGGCGAAGCCAGACCGATGCCGAATATGAAGGTCGGGTATCTGCCTCAGGAACCTGAGCTGGATGACAGCAAAACCGTTCGGGAAATCGTTGAAGAATCAGTCTCTGATGTCAAAGCCGCTTTGGATGAACTGGATGCGATTTATGCAGCTTATGCCGAACCGGATGCCGACTTTGATGCACTCGCTAAAAAACAGGGTGAACTGGAAAATCTGATCACCGCTAAAGATGGTCATAATCTGGACAATGCTCTGGAACGTGCAGCAGATGCGTTACGCCTGCCGCCCTGGGATGCCAAAGTAGCGGTGTTATCCGGTGGCGAGCGTCGTCGTGTTGCATTATGCCGGTTATTACTCGATCACCCGGACATGTTATTGCTTGATGAGCCGACTAACCATCTTGATGCTGAATCGATTGCCTGGATTGAACGCTTCCTGCAGGAATACCCCGGTACCGTAGTTGCCATTACCCATGATCGCTATTTCCTGGATAATGCCGCGGGCTGGATACTTGAGCTTGATCGTGGTCGTGGTATTCCTTATGAAGGCAATTACTCTTCATGGCTGGAACAGAAAGATCAACGTCTGGCTCAGGAATCGAAACAGGAAGCCTCACACAATAAAGCCATTCAAGCTGAGCTTGAGTGGGTACGCCAGGGAGCCAAAGGTCGTCAGGCAAAATCCAAAGCGCGCTTGAAACAGTTTGAAGAAATGAATTCAAAAGAATTTCAAAAACGTAATGAAACCCAGGAAATCTATATTCCACCTGGCCCGCGTTTAGGTGACAAAGTGATTGAACTGCATAACGTCACTAAATCCTACGGCGACAAACTGTTATTCGAAGATCTCAGTCTGACGATTCCCCCCGGTGCAATTGTCGGCATCATCGGCCCTAACGGTGCCGGTAAATCTACCTTGTTCCGCATGATTACCGGTGAAGAAAAACCCGATTCCGGTGAAATCGAAATCGGCAGTACCGTGCAGCTGGCTTATGTAAACCAGGCACGTGAACTGGATGGCAAGAAAACGGTATTTGAAGAAATAGCTGATGGTGCCGATATGATTACTGTCGGAAATTATCAGACCCCTTCTCGTGCCTATTGTGGACGGTTTAATTTTAAGGGCTCAGATCAGCAGAAATATGTGAAGGATCTCTCCGGTGGTGAGCGTAACCGCCTGCATATGGCCAAACTGCTTAAAGAAGGTGGCAACGTTTTATTACTCGACGAACCGACCAACGACCTGGACGTGGAAACATTACGTGCATTGGAAGAAGCCATATTGGCCTTTCCGGGTTCAGCAGTAGTCATTTCGCATGATCGCTGGTTCCTGGATCGTGTCTGTACCCATATGATTGCCTATGAAGGCGATTCCAGCGTGGTGTTTTTTGAAGGTAACTATAGTGAATATGCCGAAGATTACCTCAAGCGTTATGGCAAAGATCATCAGCCGGAACGTATCAAATACCGCCGGATGAATTAAAGTTAGGTTTTGAATGATTAACCACAGAGACACAGAGTGCACAGAGGTTTAAAAGAAATATATCCGCAGATTACGCAGATTTTCACAGATATAAATAAACAATAAGGTGAATGCAGGTTTGTTCCAGAAGTAGGTCGGGTTAGCGTAGCGTAACCCGACACAAATCAAATATTTCGTTTAAAAAATCTGCGCCAATCTGCGTAATCTGCGGATAAAAAATCTCTGTGACTTCTGTGTCTCTGTGGTTAACTTTAATCTTTTAAAGGCTTATGCATCATTTCTGGTGTACGTTCGGCGCCGAGGATACCGACACGGATCAGAAAGTCGCCAAAATGCTCGTCTTTCTCACGTTCAGCAGCAAACTGTTCAATCATTGGTTTTAGCGTATTCAGGATGGTGGCTTCGTCCACATTTTCAAGATACAGACGGTTTAGTCGCTGACCACTGAAATCAGCCCCCAGATTCAGGTTATAGCGTCCTATCGCTTTACCGGTTAACGCAATTTCACCCAGGTAAGGTCTGGCACAGCCATTCGGACAGCCGGTGATGCGGATATTAATCAGCTCTTCCGGTAGGCCCACATCACTCATTATTTGTTCCAGCTTACTGAGAAACGTGGGTAAATAACGTTCTGATTCAGCCATCGCCAAAGCACAAGTAGGCAATGCTACACAGGCCATCGCATTTAAACGCAATGCCGGACGGCGTTCACCGATATCCAGTTGGTACTGCTCAACCAATGCTTCAATAACCGGTTTTTGTTCAGGGCTGATATTGGCAATAATCAGGTTCTGATTACAGGTCATGCGAAATTCGCCAGTATGGATTTTGGCGATTTCACGCAATGCTGTGCGCAATTGAAGTGTTTCAGTATCCTTAACCCGCCCACTGTAAATATATAAGGTCAGATGCCATTGACCATCTTCACCCTGGATCCAGCCAAATCGATCACCATTGCGTAATAACTCAAAGGGTCTGGCAGACGTCATCGCCTCACCATGGTATTCGGTAAATTTTTCGTTAAACCAGTCAATACCATGATCATCAATGGTGTATTTAAAACGAGCATGCGCCCGGACACTGCGATCACCAAAGTCACGTTGAATGGCAGCAATGGTTTCGCAGGCTTTGACAATCTGGTCTTTTGGCACAAAACCGGCCATGGTGGCTAAGCGTGGGAAAGTTGCCGTTTCACCATACGTCATGCCCATACCGCCACCGACGGCAACATTGAATCCAACTAATTCGTCGTTTTCAATAATGGCAATTAACGCAATATCATTGGCCAGTACATCACTGTCGTTTTCAGGTGGAATGGCGATACCGATTTTAAATTTACGTGGTAAATAGCGATCCCCATAAAACGGTTCTTCAGATTTACCCGGTTGATAGACACATTTTTCGCCCAGCCAGATCTCGGCATAGGCACCCGACTGCCAGCACAAATGATCACTTATAGCTTGTGAAATCTGATGAACTTCGGCATGCACCGAAGACTGATGCGGATTGACATTTGTCACCACATTTCGATTCACATCACCGCATGCGCCTTTTGTATCCAACCCTAATGCATTGACTTGCTGCATTAATGAACGCAGATCTTTTTTCAAAACCTCGTGATATTGAAACGTCTGCCGGGTAGTAATACGTAACGTGCCATTGGCGCAATCATCAGCTATCGCATCGAGTCCGAGCCATTGCTGTGGAGTCACCACTCCACCGGCAATACGCAGTCGAACCATAAATGAATATAACGGTTCCAGCTTTTGACGACGGCGTTCATCACGCAGATCGCGATGATCCTGCATATAGCTGCCATGGAATTTGGTCAGTTTGTTGTCATCTTCCGAGATCGCACCGGTAACGGCATCTTCAAGCCCTTCGGCAATGGTGCCACGCAGGTAACGACTGTCGAGTTTGAGTTGTTCGGCTTCAGGTAATTTTGTATTCATTAGTACACATCACGTTGGTAGCGTTTATCACGCGTCAGCTGACGCAGATATTCAGTGGCATCTTCGCGGCTTTTATTGCCTTGCTGACTGATAATATCAATCAGGGCTTCATTAACATCCGGTGCCATATTGTCCGCATCACCACATACATATAGATAGGCTCCTTCCTGCAACCAGTTCCATATTTCAATGGATTTTTCACGAATACGGTGCTGTACGTAGATTTTCTCGGTCTGATCACGAGAAAATGCCACATCCAGATGGGTTAATAATCCAGATTTACGCCAGGCCAGCCACTCGGTCTGATAGAGAAAATCAGTCAGGAAATGCTGATCACCAAAGAACAGCCAGTTACGTCCCCGAGCTCCTCGCTCTTCACGCTCCTGCATAAAGCTTCTGAATGGGGCCACGCCGGTGCCAGGACCAATCATAATAATTGGCGCATCGTCATCGGCAGGCAATTTGAAGTTTTTATTGGGATCGATGTACACCGGAATAGTGGCATCTTCGGCCAAGCGATCGGCTAACCAGGTTGAGGCTACACCGCCCCGTTCACGGTTATGGGCGTTATACCGAACCGTTGCCACGGTGATATGTACTTCTTCATCAACTGCGGCCTGACTGGATGCAATCGAATACAATCGTGGCGGCAATTTACGCAGCAACTTGATAAAACCGTTGGCATCTATATCGGCTAATGGGTAGCTTTGAACTAAATCCAGAACATCACGGCCTCGGATCCATTCAGTGACAGCAGCTTTGCTTTCCATCAGCTTATTCAGTTCATCGGATTGCGCCAATTCAGCCCATTTTTCGACCAATGGGCGGGTCAGCACGGTAATTTCACGATGGTGCATCAATGCATTGGTTAAAGTTTCGGTTTGTTCTTCAAGCTCTACTGGAGTATCAGCATCGAATCCCAGCGCATCAATCAGCATGGAGACCAAAACGGGATCATTCTGTGGATATACACCTAATGCATCACCCGGCTGGTAGTGCAATCCCGAACCTTCAAGTGAAATTTCAATATGCCGCACTTCCTTGCTGGAACCGCGACCACTGAGGATCTGGTTTTCCAGCAAAGGTGCGGAAAATGGATGTTTGCGATCATATTGAACGGAGGTTTCAAGCTGGCTCATTGCAGCAGAGGCTGACGGTGGTGCGGCACTGGCCTGCATGGAACTGGTCAGTGACTCAATAAATTCAGCGATCCATTTTTCCGCCAAATCATCATAATCCACATCACAATCAACTCGAGGAATTACCGCGGTTGCACCAAGTTTTTGCAGACGTTCATCAAAGTCTTTGCCGGTCTGACAGAAATATTCATAGCTGGAATCACCCAGTGACAGCACACTGTATTTCAAACCCTTTAAACCAGGTGCTTTACGGCTTCCCAGAAACTCATATAAATCCATTGCGTTATCAGGCGGCTCACCCTCACCATGTGTCGAAGTTAAGACTGCCAGATATTGCTCGTTCTTCAGTTCTCGTGGTTTGTATTCCGCCATATCCCATAATTTGACTTCAATACCACTGGATTTTGCTTTCTCAGCTAGTTGGCCGGCAACCGTTTCGGTATTACCGGTTTGTGAACCATAAAGCACGGTCAGTTTGATCGTTTGGTCCGGCAGAGAAGGTGCAGCTTCCGTAGCAGCTGTTCCACCCTGAGCCGCACGATAACCTGACAAATAGCCTGACAGCCAATCTACCTGCCAGCCTTCCAGGCCTTGCAGTAAATTATTAAGCTGTTGCAATTGTTCATCGGTTAATGGAGCGTTGGGCAACCTGATATTCATGTTGTTGGCTTATCTCTTAAAAGTTGAGCTTTGAGTCTGCACAAAATAACAAAAACTATATATAAATAGAAACTATATGTTTGGATTTCCATATAATTAAAATAAATATACTTCGATTCTAACAATCATTATGTTAGAAGAATTAATGCAAAATATTGTGAATGTTTTGGTGTGAAGCAGTAAAAATTAATGAACTACCTTTAATATTGGTCCATCGCTTTATATTTCAACCGCTTTAAGCTGTGTTGAACTTTCAGAGACGGCTATGAAAGATCAACAAGCCCTAGTGACTTTTATGCTCGTATAGATCGGTATCTGCGTACATATATAGAGATTGCAAATCGATGTTGTCCATCGAGCGACTGGAAGCCGTACCAACAGTATATTCTACATTTAGATGTGGGCTGACATTAGCATTATAGTTTTTTACTGCGTCAGCCAGTTGTTCTAGTTTGTTTTCTGATTGCTCACATACACTCAAAACGACAAACTCGTCATCGACCAGTCGAGATATTAACTCTGTATCGGTAAAGATTTCTGTCAATATTCGGGAAAAATGAATAAGGGCTTCATCACCTGCAGAAATCCCGTGAGCATGGGAGATGCGCTTGTAATTATTCACATCAAAGTAATACATGGTAATACTGGCTTGGTACGGTACAAAAATATTCAGTAATTTTTGTGCTCTGCGTTCGAAAGCCTCACGATTCAGTAAGCCGGTCAACTTATCTTCATCTAACAGTGGGTTATAGTCGATTTCTTCTTCGACCATTTCGGTCAGTTGTTTTAATAATTGTTTATCTTTATCTGTAAAAGTTCTGGGAATAGAGTGTTTTAAACATAAAGCCCCCAACTTCTCCCCCGATCTTGCCCGAATTGGACAACCAGCATAAAACCTTATGTGGGGTGCTGACGTAACCATGATGTTTTCTGCATAGTGTTTATCATTCAGCGTATCGGAAATAACAAAAATATCTTCCTGAGCAATCGTCTGATTACAAAATGCCACTGAACGTTCGGTTTGCCGTTGACTGAATCCCTGTGACGATTTTATCCATTGTCGATCTTCGTCTATCAGCGAAATCAGGCTAATCTCCACATCAAATAAACGTGTACAAAGTTTGGTTAACCGGTCATAGCGATGTTCCGGTTCACTATCCAGAAGTCCCAGACCATGTAGGCGTTTTAGCCTTTGTAAATCAATATGTTCTGACGTGTTTTTCGACCAGTCAATAAAAGCCTCAGGTAACATGGGACGACCAATAAAATATCCTTGAGCCTGATCACAGCCCATTTTACGTAGCAGCTCCAGTGCAGCATTATCTTCAATTCCTTCTGCAGCCACCTGCATGTTCAGACTGTGGGCAAGTTCAATAATCGCCTTAATAACCAGTCTTGATTCGCGTGAATCCGCAGAAGTCATGACAAAGGTTTTATCCACTTTGACTTCTGAAAACGGCATACGAACCAAGGCCAACATCGACGAAAAACCGGTCCCAAAATCATCTATGGATAAACGAAATCCTCGCAGTCGCAGTCTGGTCAGAATATCCAGAGATATCACAGGGTCATCCATTGCGGCTGTTTCCGTCAACTCCAGGATCAGTTGATCCGGTTTGATATTATGGGCTTCACAAAGCATTTCAATTTGTTTGAATAGCTCGAGGTTACTGAGTGATGCCGCAGAAATATTGACCGAAAGCAATAAGCCCCTGTTCTGGACTTTTAGCGACGGATCGGCTTCCTGAAGCTGATTTAGAAAAGGTAATGCCTGTTCAAATACCTGTAAGGTTAATTTGTCGATAAGATCATTCTGTTCGGCTAAGGGAATAAATTTTTCCGGTGAAATGAAGCCCTTTTCTGCGTGCTGCCAGCGTGCAAGCGCTTCAAGGCCAGTTAGCGTGCCACTGACACAGGATACTTTTGGTTGATATACCAGATAAATGTCATGCGCGTTAATCGCTTGTTCCAGCTCATTGACGGTAAGGGTATTGGTCTGGTTTTCAGCGCGGAGTTGCTGACCAAAGGTGTTGTCAGCTGTGTTGATGGATTCAGCGTTAATCAAATCCCGGAAAGCTTTGGGATTAAAGGGCTTGGGAAGAATCCCCAGAACATTAAGACCATGCGCACCGGCCGAACGTGCTGCAGCATGCAATAGTTGCTGCCCGGCGCCACTTGTGATGATTAACTGGGCATCGATTTGCATACGGCCCAATTCGCCAAGCACTTCCACCCCATCCATATCCGGCATAATCAAATCAATAATCAGATATTGTGGGCTCCAGTCATTGATGATCTCCAGAAAACTTTGAAAGTCAGAGGTTATTTTGGCTGACAGACCGATAAATTCAGCGACATTAGCAATTGCTCTTGCAGTGAGATTGTTGTCATCCAGAATGAGTACTTTTAATTCGGTCATCGCCCCAGATTACTCTTGGTTATCCAATAAAAATAAACTCTGTAGACACTTTGACATTTATGACTCGTTCTGCAAAGACTTTCGGATTTTCGTGGTGAGTTCATCTCGACTATATGGTTTACTCAGTAACATGACTCCAGGGTCCAACCGACCATGATGGACGATAGAGTTCTCGGTATATCCTGAAGTGAACAAAACTTTTAATTGTGGTCGGATTCGCTGCGCCTTATCAGACAGCTCTCTTCCACTCATACCACCTGGCATCACCACATCGGTGAATAATAAGTCAATATCTGCATCACTTTGAATGATTTCCATTGCTTCGCTTCCATTTGATGCACTTATTACCTTATATCCCATAAACTCTAATTGCGAAATAACATAATTGCGAACCAATTCATCATCTTCAACAACAAGTATGCTTTCATTGCCGATTTGCGGTTGAATATGCAGTACAGAAGCGTTTTCTGCCGTCGCAACCTCCTCAGGTGAGCGGGGTAAATACAGTCTGATGGTCGTTCCCTGACCGACTTCCGAATAAACGTTTATGTGACCATAACTCTGTCGGGCAAATCCATAGACCATCGCCAAACCAAGACCGGTACCCTTATCTTTGCTTTTTGTGGTGTAGAACGGTTCAAACACTTTATCCAGATTCTCTGGAGCAATACCTACCCCGGTATCTGACACCCCAATGATGACATAATCACCCGGGGTAACATCGTGTTGTGAACCATAGTCTTCGGAGAGTGAAACATTGAGGGTTTCAATTAATAACCTGCCACCTGATGGCATCGCATCACGCGCATTGATGGCCAGATTCAACAGTGCATTTTCCAATTGTCCCGGATCTACCTGCGCCAACCAGAGATCTGGTTCCAACGCCAGCTCAAGCTGAATCGCCTCGCCAATTGATCGGCTTAGTAACCCCTGAAAATTATTTAATAATTGATTGGCATCAATATGTTTTGGATCCAGTGCCTGCTTTCTGGAAAAGGCCAGCAAACTGCGAATTAATTCTGCTCCGCGGTCTGCTGCCTCCTGGATCATTTCAGACAGGCCACGTAGTTTGGAATCGCTGGCAAGTGACTCAGTAATAATTTCGGCATTGCCGACAATGACTGTCAACAAATTATTAAAGTCATGAGCGACGCCACCGGTTAATTGACCAACGGCTTCCAATCGTTGGGATTGCCGTAATTTTTCTTCTATTTCAAGACGATCGGTTATATCCGTAATACCACCAACCATTCGGATTGCTTCGTTAGCGTTATTGTAAATAACATAACCCCGGTCAATAACATCTGCATAGTCCCCATCCTGACGTTGAAACTTATAGTTCTCTGACCAGCTCTGCTGTTGGGTTTCAATTGCTCGCTTAAGGTTGTTTAGGACTCGATTACGCTCATCAGGATGAATGCGTTTTTCCCAGCCTTTAATAGAAGGTTTTTTTGATTGGGTATCAATGCCAAACAAGGTTGCAAAACTATCGCTCCACCAAAGTTCGTTTGTCAGGAGATCCCAGTCCCAGATCGCATCGTTGGTTGCTTTGGATAATAATTGAAAGCGTTGCTCACTCTCCCTAATATTGGCGTCTGCTTCTTTTTGCAGCGTAATATCGGTCATGTAGCCTTCAATCGCTACTATGTTGCCGTCTTTATCTCTTACACCGCTACCCTGCTCCCAAAACCAGCGAATACCACTATCTTTATGAATTATTCGATACTCGACCTGAAACGGCTGGTTTTGCTCAATTGCTTTTATTGTTTCAACATACATCTTCTCGCGATCATCTGGATGGATAAGGCTGGCAAATTCAATCCGCTGGTTGCCGATAACATCTTCAGCGTTATAGCCGGTTAAACGTTCGAATGCTTCGCTTACATAGAGCATAGTCCATTGCTCATCAGATAGACTACGATAAGCAACTCCCGGCAGATTACGCAGTAACTGCATTAATGATCGTTCGGCCTCAGAACGCTGCGCCTCGGCAAGCTTGGTATTGGTAATATTTTCGGTGATGGCAATAAGATGCAACGGATTGCCACTGTCATCACGTTGCAAGGTGATACTTAATCTTGCCCAGACCGTTTCGCCGGTTTTATGGATGTAGCGTTTTTCCAGAATACGGCTATCAAGGATACCAAGCAGAATATCGCTGATTTCCTGCTGGTTCTGTTCTTTATCATCAGGATGGGTAAGCTGATGAAAATCCAGTTGCGTCAGTTCTTCAGCTGAATACCCCAGCATTTCACAATAAGCTTGATTGCATTCCAGAAAACGGCCGTCTGTTGAGGCAATGGCCACACCGGTAGCCGCATCCTGAAATGCTTGACGAAACCGGCTTTCGCTACGACGAATTCGTTCTTCATTGCGGTGCTTGGCAATGGCAATAGAAATAATTTTTGATATACGCTCGATAGTATCAAGCTGCTCGGGTTCCGGGGTTTTTACCGTGTTGTGATAAATGGCAAAAGTCGCGATAACGTTAAGTTTTTCATCAAATATAGGATGAGACCAGCAAGCCCTTAAATCATAAGCCAATGCAAAGTTGCGATAATTTTCCCACAGAGGATCATTTTCAATATCACATACAATGACTGGCCGTTTAAGAAATGCTGCTGTTCCACATGAGCCCGCAAGCGGGCCTATAGGCTCGCCATGAATGGCATCGTTATAACTGACCGGTAAATTGGGTGCTGAACCATGCAGCAGGCGTTTACCCTCTTCATCAATCAGTAAAATGGAAGCGATGGTATTGGGCAGAATTTCTTCGATCCCCAGTACAATTTGCTCCATAATCTGTTGTAAATCCAGAGAGGAAGCCACGGCTTCAACCATGCTGGATTCCAGTTTTTGTATCATCTCCAGGCGTTTACGTTCAGTGATATCGATAATCATGCCTAAACGACGAACTTCCTGACCACTGGCATTAAATACTGATTTGCCACATTCAAATAACCAGCGAATGCTTGCGTCGTCTTTACGGGTAATTCGATATTCAGCCTCTACTATACCGCTGTTACTGGGTTTTGCCCGTGCTGATTCCAGAGTTTTTATATCTTCTGGCAGAATAAATTGCTGAAAACTCTCTATTGTTCCATCAAATTCTTCAAGCGTTATGCCAAAGAGTTCAGCCGTCTGTTCAGACCAGGTTACTTTGTCATTGAGCAAGTTGATTTCCCAACTTCCCATATGACCTATACGTTGACTTTCATCCATCAAACGCAACATATGATCTATATGACCCATATGTTGACGAATATCTGTCAAATCCAGCACTGTGCCAAATAATTCATTTTTATCAGGCTGCCAGGTGGCACGTTGTCGGATAAACCTTAATTCATTATCAGCCGTTAATATCCGGTGACACACATCAAGACTGTCCTGCTGTTCAATCGCACGATTGAAAGCCCGTGTAACGTCAGCTTTATCATCCGGATGTACCTGCTGTAAGTGACCTCCCAGTGTGGGAGAAAACTCTTCTAATGATTTTGCAAATATTTCAAATGTCTGTTCCCCCCACCACAAATTTGATGTTTCAGGGGTATAGACCCAGTGACCTATAAGCGTTGGAGAAGCCCCGAGGTCTGTAGCCATCCATTGTTGTACCGGACCTGGAAGAATTTCGCTGGATAAGATAACCAGCAATTTGTTGTCATCATCATCCAGAACTAATGTTGCTGGGTAGCGCTGAGCCTCGCTTCTACCAATAAGGGTTAATGGGGAATGAAATGGAGATCGTGGATTGAATGTATTTCTATCTAGTTCTTCAGCAAAAAATGCTTCAAATGGCAAGCCAATAATATCGTTTTCATCAGAAGCTTCGATTAACCGCAAAGCCTCTGAGTTTGCGGTTAACAGTAAGTTCTCGCGAAAAATAAAGACAGCTTGGTTGTGCTGGTTCATTAGCACGGTTAACAGATAATCATGAGCCCCAGAGTTATTACTCAATTTTTCACCCACTTCTAATAGTTAAGGCCAACTCTGTTTACCAAGATATACCAGAGTTGGCCTGACCGGCTAGTGAAATATTAAATTTTGAACTGACTGATTTGTGTTTCCAGTCCATTCGCCAGTCTGGCCAATTCCTGACTGGTTAACGTGGTTTGATTGGTACTTTCAGCATTTTCCTCAGCCACTTGAGCGATACTGACAATATTTCGGTTTATCTCTTCAGCAACGGCTGACTGTTCCTCTGCCGCACTGGCAATATGGGTATTCATATCACGAATCGAGGCAACTGATTCGGCTATAACATCCAAAGATTGGCCCGCTTTCTCTGCTTTTTCAACACTACGGCTAGCCTGCTCAAGCTCTTCATCCATTACCTGAACCGATTTTTCGGCTTCTTTTTGCAGTCGTTCGATTATTTTTTTAATTTCTTCTGTTGAGTCGTGGCTACGTTTAGCGAGTGTTCTGACTTCATCGGCCACCACAGCAAAACCTCTACCTGACTCACCAGCTCTGGCGGCTTCAATCGCGGCATTTAAAGCCAATAAATTGGTTTGTTCGGCAATCCCTTGAATGACAGTAAGTACACTACCAATATTTTCGCTTTCTTTTTGTAAATCCTTGATCGATACTGCCCCCATTTCCACCTGTTTCGCCAGTTGCTTGATTCCGTCAATTGCATCCATCACCACTTGTTTTCCGGCTTTGGTTTCGTTATCTGCTGTACGCGAAGCATCAGCAGCCTGCGAAGCATAACGTGCCACTTCCTGGACTGTGGCCGCCATTTCATTCATTGCTGTGGCAACCTGTTCACTATCGCTTTGCTGGCTCATTACACCACGACTTGTTTGCCCGGTAATGACGGTTAACTCTTCAGCAGCCACGTTGAGCTGTCTGGACGAATCAAAGACTTCTTGAATCAGGTTACTGAAAACGCCCATCATCTGATTAAAAACATGTGCCATCTGCACTATTTCATCTTTACCCTCTATATCTGCGCGCTCTGTGAGATCTTTATTTTGTTGTGCCCGTTTCATCACTTCAGCCAGCAAATTGATGGGATTCACTACACTACGACTGATGAATCTGGATAATAGAACCAAGATGGCTAAAATCAACACAATTGAAATAATAGCCGTAATAAAAATGGATCTTTCGTGTGCCAGAACTTCATCAGTTATTTGTTCCGATGTGGTATGAAGTAAGTCCTGTATTTGATAGACAATCGATCGCATTTCACCCATCCGACCTAAATCTTCGTTAAAACCAAATTGTTGTTCAGCATTGACCAGCTGAGTAAAGTCATCGCTGTACTTCATCATCAAATCTGATATCTGCCGTTGCTCAAAGTCACTTAAATAGCTTTGCTGCAAATTTTGATAAAAAACGCTGAGGTTATTATTAAAGGTTTCGAAGTAGCTCACATCTCTACGCAACATAAAATCTTTTTCATTACGGCGTAACATCAGCATATCTTTCAATAAAGCATCATTTTGAAAATTGCCAAGCATCTTTTCAGCTTCCTGAACTGAGCTACGGAGATTGCCGTAAAGTCCATCTTTATGACTGAGTCCGATAGTCTGCCGTAAAGCGACTATCTCGTTAAATGCCGTATGATATTGTTCGATTAAGGTAAGCAGTTGTGGAATCTGTTTAATCTGAATATTTTCAGATTGCAGTTCAGCATTCAACTGAGAGAGTTGCTGTGTTAATAAGCTGATATTGTCATTAAAAACAGTTTGATATTTCAGATCCCGTCGTTCCAGGAAGTCTTTTTCATTTATTCGTAAGTTTCGCATTGTGGTTTCAGCCTGAAGACTCAATGCGGCTGACTGTCCAATTTGTACAAGTGAATGCATGCCAAGGCTAAGTATTACTGCCAGGATGATAATCCCGACAACCATAAGGCTACTTAAAAGCAACATTTTTGCTTTGACGGATAATGACTTCAACATGCTGGCTCCAGGGGCTGACGGGATTATTTCCTAATAATTCCTGTATCGTCTTCCCATGGTAAAACTTTAAAAAATCACATTAAATAAAGCAGCCAATTGAATCAGTGTCTGTTGAACATTCATAGCCGCCTCTGTTGTGGCTTTGAAAGATCAACAGACCCTAGCGACTAATTGCACCAGAATCAATGAGTAAACGATGTATTGATTGCGCGAATTGTTGATAGCCAAGCGCATTCGGGTGCACATGATCAGCCTTTAATGATGAATCAATTAACACCTCACTGAGAATAGTCGGCTCGACGGGTATACCTTTTGATTCAGCAATATCAAGATAAAGTGGTAATGGTGCTAAATTGAGACCCAACGCAGGTACGGCAATTAATATTACCTGCGAACCTGAAGCGATTATCTCATCCACCATCGTTTGAAGGTTTGCTTGTAGTTGCGTTCGACTCTGCTTACGCAATAGATCATTACCACCATGGCACAACACAACCAGATCAGGTTTGGTTTCTTCAAGAAGTTTTGCTAAACGCTTTTTACCATCACTGCTGACTTCACCGGGTACACCTGCATTGATCACTTTGCGGTTAGTCATTTCAGCAAGCAAGGCGGGATAACTCTGTTCTGGCGCAGCACCGGTTCCAAAGGTCAGACTGTCACCAAAAGCCAGGATCACGCCATCCTGGCTAAGCGGTTTTAGTTTGGCAGAAGGCTGATCACAACCTGAAAGTGTAGAAATTCCAATACAAACAATTAAAAAATATTTAAACGCAGCGACGAAATTTCTATTCATCAAGCAGCCAGTCTGGCAGAGGGAAACAAACGGTAAAAATTTTCGGTGGTCACTGCAGCAATCTCTTCTATTGACTCACCCCTTAATTCAGCCAGGAAAGCGGCGACATGTTTAACATATGCTGGCTGATTGGTTTTACCACGATGAGGAACCGGTGCCAGATAAGGAGCATCGGTTTCAATCAGAATACGATCCAGAGGCAGTTTTTGAGCAACCTCCTGTAACTCACGGGCACTTTTAAATGTCACGATACCGGATAACGAGATATAAAAACCAATATCCAAAGCACGTTTTGCCGTTTCCCAGTTTTCGGTAAAACAATGAATAATGCCGCCTGCATCTTTGGCATTCTCATTTTCCAGCATTGTCATGGTATCTTCACGTGCTTCACGGGTATGAATGATCAATGGTTTTTTAGTCTGTCGGGCGGCTTCAATATGGTAACTGAAACGATCCCGTTGCCAGCCCAAATCACCTTCGCTACGAAAATAATCCAAACCAGTTTCGCCAATAGCTATTACTTTTGGATGGTTAGCCAGTTCAATCAATTGTTCCGTACTGAGTGTGCCAGCTTGATCCACATTGGGGTGAATTCCTACACTGGCTGTGAGCTGAGGATACTGCTCAGCAAGTTGACGAACTTCAGCAATACTGTCGTTATCAATGGCAATACAAAGGATATGTTCAATTTGGTTTTCCCTGGCCTCAGCAACCATTGCGGCAATACCGCCAGGTTGATCAGCCAGTAAATTCAGATGGCAGTGTGAATCAATATACATAAATAACCCGGTTGCTGACGGCATAAGCACCGCCATTTTTTTACATCGTATAGGTGGCTTTATCTGATTTCAATTTATCGACCAGATGGTTTTCGATTTTGCCGCGGACCACATTGGCACCGCCGTCACCTTCACTAAAGTGCACGCCTATGCCCGCAGCCTGATTGCCCTGCGCGCCTCTAGGGGTAATCCAGGCAATAGTGCCGGCAACAGGTATTTTTTCCGGCTCATCCAGTAAGGTCAGCAAAATAAAGACTTCTTCGCCCATTTGATAGGGTTTATTGGTGGGGATAAATAAGCCACCATTCTTCAGAAAAGGCATGAAAGAGTGATACAGCATGTTCTGATCACTTATTTTCAGTGAGAGGATGCCTTTACGTGGATTCATGCTCATATAAAAACTCTTTAATTATTTGCCGGTGACGAGATTAATGATTTGCTGCTTTGGTTTGGGTAATACGCATCACTGAAACCATAAAGTCTTCAATTAACAACGTCTTGTTGTAGTTATTTGAAGATGATATTAGCTTTATTGTACTCACTATGCAATCAGCGATATGCCAGTAATGCTGCGTTAGACTGGCATCAGCATACTCCAAATACTGCTGCTGAAGTCGGGCTTTAACAGTCGATAACAATTGATGCATCACTTTAACCAGATCCAGTTGTTGCCATTGGCTGGCAAGTTGCACGGGATTTGCCTGCTGTTGTATCAATTGATCAAAATCCTGCTGAATCTGTTGATATGACTGCCACTCATTGGTCTCGAGCGCATTGACGATAGCAAAAGGCGCATCCAGCGTTAATGAGGAAATTTTTCGTAACTGATCAGCATCAGTAACAACGCCCTGAGAATCCAGCCATTTTAATGTCATCGAATAATCGGGAGTTGACAGATGCATCTGCTGGCAACGACTGCGAATAGTCACTGGCAGTCGATGTACTGCATTGGTGGTTAAGATTAAAATAGTATTGTTCTGTGGTTCTTCAAGCAGTTTCAATAAACTGTTTGCAGCACTGTTGGTCATTAAATCTGCTGACTCAATTACCACTGTTTTCCAATTTGCAACGCTTGGGGTAAGTGATTGTTTTTCTTTTAGTGCACGAATCTGGTCGATTTTGATCGATTTACCGGCCTCCTCCGAACGAATAGTCAGATGATCCGGATGATTCCCTGCCTGCATTATCTGACAGCTGTGACACACACCACAGGCGTTAAACTGTTTGTCAGCAGCAAGACACAATAAACTCTCAGCCATTTTGCTGGCTAACTGCTTTTTCCCCAGTCCGGAGACACCTGTCAACAAGACAGCATGCGGCATACGCTGTTGCTCTACTCTGTCAACAATATGTTGCCAGACCGTCTGTTGCCATGGGAAAAGCGCTGTCATCAACGTGTTGATTCCAGTAGTGGTAACAGCTGATGTTTGAGTTGTTGCTGAATCGCTTCAATATTCTGGCTGGCATCAATTCGCTTGATCCGCTTCGGTTCTGCCTCAGCACGGGCAAGATAACAATTCCTGACGCGTTCAAAAAACTCCTGTTTTTCCTGCTCAAACCGATCTTTTTGCTGTTTTCGTTGTTCTACCCGGGTTTGACCTAAAGCCACGGGCAAATCAAATAAAAATGTGACATCCGTATTACAGCCTTGCAAGGTCCATTCAGCAAGCTGTTTTATGCGTTGTTCATTAATTCCTCGCCCGCCACCTTGATAGGCAAACGTAGCATCAACAAAACGATCAGAAACAACCCAGTCACCACGTTTTAATGCTGGCAAAATAACCTGTTGGATGTGCTCAGCACGAGCAGCAAACATCAACAACAACTCAGTATCTTCAGCCATCGCCTGATCAGTTGGCTTGAGTAACACCTCACGGATTTCTTCGCCCAAAGGGGTGCCACCTGGCTCGCGGGTCACTACAACCTGTTTACCGTGTGAGCGAATATAATCAGCAATAAACTGCAGTTGGGTCGATTTACCGGCACCTTCAATGCCTTCGATACTGATAAATTTTCCATTCATTGTGTTATCTGCTTGTTTTTCCAATATTTTCTAACAGCTCGATTATGGTCCTCCAGATTGTCCGAGAAAACATGACCACCGTTTTCCGCACCGGCAACAAAATACAGGCTGCTGCCTTCAGCTGGATTTATTGCAGCCTCAATGGATTCTTTACTGGGCAAACAGATTGGTGTTGGAGGCAAACCAAATCGGGTATAGGTATTGTAAGGCGTATCCGTTTGCAGATCTTTTTTACGGATATTGCCATCGTAACTGTCACCCATGCCATAAATAACAGTCGGATCAGTCTGCAAACGCATGCCTTTATCCAGACGGCGAACGAAGACACCGGCAATTTCAGGGCGCTCTTCGGGTACGGCACTCTCTTTTTCGATAATGGACGCCATGATCAGTACTTCATATGCAGAGTCATAAGGTAGCTCTTCTGTCATCAGCTGCCAGGCATTCTCCAGCTGAACCTGCATATTCTGGTAGGCACGCCTTAAAAACTGGACATCAGTTGTATTGGCAGGAAAATGGTATGTCTCAGGTAAAAATAAACCTTCAACCCGTTCATTTTCTATAGATAACGCTTCACGAACTGTTTCATTGTTCAATTCGGGCAATGTCTTTTTAATTTTTGGGTGCCCCAGCACTTTTTCAAATAGCTGCTTGGCTGTCATGCCTTCCACGATGGTTATGGAGTATTGGACAACTTTGCCACTGATAAAGAGATTTAATAAATCCGGTAAAGTGGCGTCAGATTCAACCCGATATTCACCGGCCTTTATCTGCTGCGCATTGCCTTGCATTCGAGCATAAATATCCAGATAAACACTGGGGACCGGGCTCAAACCACTATCGTATAGACGCTGGCTGACTTTACTGATGTTATCACCTGGATAAATAGTAAAAATCGTTTCATCTTCTATTAAATTAACCGGCTGATGCAGGAATCGCTGATATTCGCTCCAGGCAACTAACGCGATAATCGCAGCTACTACGACTAAAAAAAGCAGTTTGATATATAAAGGTATTTTCATTCGTTTCTGTTCAGTGAATTTAAAGTGTGCTGCAACGTTTGAGTAATTGGACCATGACTGTAATGCATATCAAGATCAGTAATACGAGTCACTGGCCATATGCCAATCAAACTGTTGCACACAAACACTTCGTCCGCTGACTTGAGATCATCAATGGTCAGCGATGTGATATGCAGGGGTATCGACAATCTGTCAGCAATTTTAATCAGCTGTTGACGCATAATACCAGCGATTCCTGAGTCTGAAAGCTCGGCCGTCGATAATTGGTTGTTATGTACCAGAAACACATTCGACATTGTTCCCTCTATCAATTGATTCTGATAATCAAGCATTAAACCCTCTACGATACTGTCGTCCTGCCATTCATTTCGTGCAAGCACCTGTTCCAGACGATTAAGATGTTTGATTCCAGCCAATGCGGGGTTGATCGCCAAACGCTGTTGACAGAGGCGCACAGTAATGCCGGACTGGTGGGATTCGGGATATTTTGGCATAGCATGCGTGCTGATAATTCGGCTGGTTTGCATATCAGTTTGATAACGATACCCTCGTCCACCGGAACCACGAGTAACCATGATTTTAATAACTGCATCATTATTCAATTGACGACAAACAGTATGGACTTCTCCCGCGAGAGATTGCTGTTGTTCAACAGGAAAGGCAATTTTCAGCCGATGACAGCCTTCAAGCAATCTGGAGAGATGCTGGGCGAAATATTCGAGTTGCCCATTACGATAGGCGATGGTTTCAAACAAACCATCGCCATATTGCAAACCTCGATCTGTAACTTCGATTCTGTTTTCGGGTTGGCCGTTAATCAGAATCATCCGTCACCGACTAATCGAGTTTTTTGAAAATAACAGTACCGTTGGTGCCACCAAAGCCAAATGAATTCGACATGGAAATATCGATAGGCATTTGTCGAGCAGTATGTGGAACATAATCAAGATCACATGCTTCATCCGGGTTATCCAGATTGATGGTGGGTGGTGCAACCTGATCACGAATGGCCAGAATACTGAATACCGCTTCAACACCACCTGCAGCACCTAACAAGTGACCAATCATTGATTTGGTTGAACTGACTGCGACCTGCTCTGAGGCATTGCCAAGAGCGGTTTTAATCGCCTGCGTTTCTGCAACGTCACCTGCAGGGGTAGAAGTACCGTGAGCATTAATATAATGAATATCTTCTGGATTAATGCCAGCATCATTCATTGCATTGACCATACAACGGGCTGCACCCTCGCCACCTTGTGATGGCATGGTCATATGATAAGCATCACTACTCATTCCAGAGCCAATTAATTCGGCATAAATGGTAGCGCCACGTTTTTTGGCGTGTTCATATTCTTCCAGGACAATGACACCAGCACCATCTCCCAATACAAAGCCATCACGATCTTTATCCCACGGACGGCTTGCAGCAAGTGGATCATCATTACGGGTCGACAGAGCACGTGCCGCAGCAAAACCACCTAAACCGGTTTTGGATGTCGCCATCTCAGCACCGCCGGCGATCATCACATCGGCATCGCCATATTGAATCATGCGACCGGCAGCCGAAATACAGTGTGTTCCGGTAGAACATGCCGTGACAATGGCAGTATTTGGCCCTTTCATACCATACATAATCGATAAATTACCGGATATCATATTAATGATGTTACTGGGCACAAAAAATGGTGAAATTTTACGTGGCCCGCCATTTAAAAAGCTGTCATAGCCAGCTTCAATACCTGGTAAGCCACCAATTCCGGAGCCAATAGCCACACCAATACGTTCAGCATTGGCATCGGTCACTTCCAATCCGGCATCTTTAATAGCTTCAACCGCTGCCGCAATTCCGTAATGGATAAAAGTATCCATTTTTTTAGCGTCTTTACGAGAAATAACTGTCTCAACATCAAAGTCTTTGACGCTAGCACCAAAACGAACTGGGAAATCAGTTACATCAAATGATGTAATCGGAGCCACACCACTTTTGCCAGCCAGGATATTCTCCCAGCTTTCTGCTACCGATAAACCGACCGGTGTTACCGCGCCCAGCCCGGTAACCACAACGCGTCTTTTAGACATCAGTTTTCCTCATGCAAATCTTCTCTATAGATACGACATAGCCGTCTAGCATGACCTGCACGCTAGACGGCTACATCTGAAGCAATCTGTAATATTAAGACTGAACAGAATTAATATAAGCGACAGCTTCTTTAACAGTGGTGATCTTTTCAGCTTCTTCGTCAGGAATTTCACATTCAAATGCTTCTTCCAGTGCCATAACCAGCTCTACAGTGTCCAGCGAGTCAGCACCCAGATCATCAATAAATGAAGCATCTGCAGTTACTTCATCGGCATTTACACCTAATTGTTCAACAACAATTTCTTTAACACGAGCTTCAATATCACTCATAACATCTGTTTCCTTTGGTGGTTAAGTACAAACAACGTGCTCGCATTTTATAGTGCGAGCACTGCGGAGACAAGCTGGAAGCCTTGTCCTAAAAATATCTCCACAATAAAAAACCTGAGTCTAAATAGATTCAGGCCCTTAATTCATATACATGCCGCCATTTACGTGCAGCGTTTCGCCAGTAATATATCCTGCTAAAGGACTGGCCAAAAAGCTGACAGCAGCGGCAATTTCTTCTGCTTCTCCGAGGCGTTTAACCGGAACTTGTTCCAGTAATGCGGTTTTATGTGCTTCAGGCAGCCCACTGGTCATATCAGTGTCTATAAAACCGGGAGCAACACTGTTTACCGTAATCCCCCGAGCACCGACTTCACGGGCTAATGACTTGCTGAAACCAATTACACCGGCTTTAGCAGCAGCATAGTTGGTCTGACCGGCATTACCCATTACACCAACAACTGATGTGATATTGATAATGCGACCCCAACGGGCTTTGGTCATAGCACGTATGCAACGTTTGCTTAATTTGAAGATTGGTGTGAGATTAGTGTTGATAATATCGTCCCATTCTTCATCCTTCATCCGCATCAGTAAATTGTCACGGGTGATACCAGCATTGTTGACCAGAATATCCGGCGCGGCGAATTCGGCTTCAATCGCCGTAACAGTCTCATCAATGGCATTTTCCTGCGTCACGTTCAACACCAGACCTTTTCCCTTAATACCGGCTGCCTGCAGGTATTCACTGATGGTAGCAGCCCCCTTTTCTGAGGTGGCAGTACCAATCACGGTGGCACCCTGTTCACCGAGACTTAATGCAATAGCACGGCCGATACCGCGAGTTGCACCAGTCACCAAAGCAACTTTACCTTGTAGGCTCATGATGGTTCTCCTAATACTTCTTGAGTTTTTTGCAATGTAGCCGAATCAAATACCGGTAAGGCCTGTAAGGATTTATCAATACGTTTGGTTAAACCAGCCAGAACTTTACCCGGTCCACATTCAACCAGAATCTCAACGCCCTGGGCAGCAAACCACTCAACAGTTTCTACCCAACGCACAGGATTGTATAACTGTTGTGCCAGTAATTGGCGAATCTGGTCTGGATCAGATGTAGAGGTGACACTGGTATTATGAATCACTGGGATGTTCGGCGTTTGAATAGAGACAGACTCAAGCTCAGCTGATAATTTCTCAGCGGCTGGTCGCATCAACGCACAATGCGAAGGAACGCTCACCGGCAATAACAAGGCGCGTTTGGCGCCTTTTTCCGAAGCCATCATTACGGCTTTATCAACTGCTGATTTACTGCCGGCAATAACTACTTGTCCAGGTGAATTAAAATTCACTGCTTCAACGATTCCGGCATCACTCGCCTGCTCACAGACAGCTTTTACAGTGTCATCATCAAGACCAAGGATGGCGGCCATAGCCCCTTCACCCGCAGGAACGGCCTGTTGCATGAACTGGCCACGTTTTTCCACCAGTTTGATGGCTGTTTTAAAATCCAAAGCGCCAGCGACAACCAATGCAGTATATTCGCCCAGGCTATGGCCGGCCAGATACGCTGGTTTATCATCACTTACTGATTCCCAGCAACGCCAGACAGCAATGCCTGCTGCCAGCATGGCAGGTTGAGTTTTATCGGTCTGATTGAGTTCGGCTTCAGGTCCATTTTGCACAAGTGCCCATAAATCATAGCCAAGGGCGTCACTGGCTTCTGCAAATGTCTGCTGCACTTGCGGAAAGGATTCAGATAACTCGGCTAACATGGAAACAGATTGTGAACCCTGGCCGGGAAAGACAAAAGCTGAATGCATTGGTAAAAATACCTCAGATTAGAATTTGATGAGCGCTGAGCCCCAGGTAAAACCACCACCAAACGCTTCAAACAATAATGTTTCTCCACGCTTGATACGACCATCACGCACGGCAACATCCAGTGCCAGTGGAATAGATGCCGCAGAGGTATTACCATGGTCCTGAACCGTGACAACAACACTTTCCATCGACATGCTCAACTTTTTGGCTGTCGCAGCGATAATACGAATATTCGCCTGATGTGGGATGAGCCAGTCAATATCATGTTTCTTTAGCTGGTTAGCCGCCAGTGTTTCGTCAACAATTTTACTCAGGGTTTTTACAGCAATTTTGAAAACGTCATTACCCTGCATTTCAATATAGGCAGGATCTTCGGTAATAGTACTTCCAGGTCCTGTTGGGACATGTAACAGTTCATTGAAACTACCGTCGCAATGAATATGAGTCGACATGATACCGGGTTCGGCAGATGCCTGTAACACGACTGCCCCGGCGCCATCACCGAATAAAACACAGGTATTGCGGTCAGTCCAGTCAACAATCCGAGATAAGGTTTCCGCACCAATGACCAGAACATTTTTTGCACTGCCAGACTTAATAAATTTATCCGCAACGGTCAGTGCGTAGACAAAACCAGTACAAACCGCCTGAATATCAAATGCTGGGCAACCATGAATTCCCAGTTTTTGCTGGACCAGTGCGGCTGTACTTGGAAAAATCCGAGTTGGCGTCGTTGTGGCAACAATTATCATGTCTATATCACGCGGCTTTATACCCGCTGCAGAAATAGCATTTTTGGCGGCAAAATAAGCTAAATCTGTTGTCGTTTCGTCATCACCGGCAATATGTCGTTTTTTAATTCCAGTACGATCGGTAATCCATTCATCACTGGTTTCAACCATTGACTCGAGTTCAATATTGGTCAGAAATTTTTCCGGCAAATAGCTGCCCGTTCCGGCAATTCTGGAATAAATCACAACATCTGTTCCTCTAAAAGAGTTTCAAGATGTTTAGTAATATTCTTTGGAACGTCTTTTCGGGCTTCAAGAATGGCGATATTAATTGCATTGCTGAAAGCAAATGTATCTGCGCCACCATGACTTTTAATCACAATACCTTGTAAACCAATCAGGTTTGCGCCATTAAATGCACGAGGATCAAGCTCTTTGCTAAAGCTTTTCAACACAGGAGAAGCGATTAATCCGGCAATTTTAGTTAACCAGTTACGATGAAACGCCTGACGCAAATAATGTCGGATCATATGCGCCACACCTTCACTGGCTTTCAGCGCAACATTCCCCACAAAGCCATCACAGACCAATACGTCGACCTCGCCATGATAAAGACCATCGCCCTCGACATAGCCGTAGTAGTTGAGATCAGTCTTGGCTAATAAACGAGCAGCTTCTTTAACCCTCTCATTACCTTTGATTTCCTCTGCACCAACATTTAGCAGGCCAACAGTGGGATTAGGCTTACCATCAATCAACTCGGCTAACACAGACCCCATTAATGCGAACTGCACCAGATGTTCTGCAGTTGAGTCTACGTTAGCCCCCAGATCGAGAACATAAGTATGACCACGCATAGTGGGTAAGGCAGTAATGATTGCAGGACGCTCAATTCCCGGCAGCGTCTTCAGCACAAACCGCGCAGTGGCCATCAAGGCACCGGTATTACCGGCACTGACACAAGCAGCCGCTTGCCCCTCTTTCACCAGGTTAATAGCTACCCGCATGGAAGAATCTTTTTTGCCGCGAAGAGCCGAAGAAGGAGGTTCATCCATACCAACTGTTTGGGAGGCATGCTGAATTTTCATCCGGTGTTTATCACTGAACTGATGTTTAGCTATTTCTGCTGAAATAATGGCTTCATCGCCAACTAAAATCAGCTCTACATCAGAATGCCTTTGCAGTGTTGATATAGCAGCGGGGATCACGACTTGAGGTCCGTGATCCCCGCCCATAGCATCAATCGAAATTGTTAAAGTCAATTTCTGTTAAGCCTTATTCACTCTTATCAGCAATGACTTTACGGCCACGATAGTAACCGTCAGCAGTAACATGATGACGACGGTGTAATTCACCTGAAGTCGAATCAACTGCTAATGTTGACTCGGTTAATGCATCATGTGAACGACGCATACCGCGACGTGAAGGACTCTTTTTACTCTTTTGAACAGCCATGGCTTAAACTCCTAAACCCAAAACGACAAATAAATTATTTCTTCGATTTCAACGAAGATAAAACGGCAAACGGTGAGACTGGTTTTTCAGGCTCAATTTCTTCATCTCCTGCTTGCCATAATTCTTCTGGCAAACATGGATAATCATGTTTTGGCACTATTGGTAAGGCAAGTATTAACTCATCTTCCACAATCTGTGCCGGATCAACTTGTTTTGCATCATTCAAGATCCATGGCTCGTATTGTTCGGCAAGACCTTCAATTTTCCCTTCGTGCCGAACCAGTGCCAATATCGTTGTAATGTTCATTGAATGAGCCATCGGCTCCATACAACGTTCACATAACAGATTAACCGTTACAGCAAACTGTCCACGCATATAGGGCGTGCCGGTTGTATCAATATCAAACTGCATATCGACCGACACTGTTCCTGAATTGTCGTGCAACATTTCGCTCAACCGCGACATTTTACTGACCGGGATTTCCCCCGCTATCTGTAAACCGCTGTGAGCAAAACGAAACGGATCAATCTCTTTTGGCAATTGCTGATGCATAATCGACGGGATTATATAAGAATTGGTATCAAACAGCAAAAAGCTGTTGATTCCTGCTGATTTCAGCAGGAATCAAACGTTTGAAATTAGTACGATGACTGTGCAATTTAAACGTCATTATGTAGCTCAATAGTAACGTTACCTTCTTCTTCAGTCTGTTTGGACATGTCATTACGCAGCGCATCAATGTAATACAAATAGGTTTCATCAATATCGCCGGTAATGTAATCACCATCGAAACAGGACGTATCAAAGCGTTTAACATCACTTTTCTTGTTAATGGCTTCAACCAGATCGTTTAAATCCTGATAAATCAACCAGTCTACACCCAGCTCTTCTGCAATTTGCTTAACATTGCGATTATGCGCAACAAATTCAGAGGGTGAAGGCATATCAATACCATACACATTAGGGAAACGAACTGGTGGTGCGGCGGAAGCAAGATAGACTTTTTTCGCGCCAGCATCTCGAGCCATTTGCACGATTTGCTGGGAAGTTGTACCACGGACGATTGAATCATCGACCAGCAACACATTTTTATCACGAAACTCCAGGTCAATAGCATTGAGCTTTTGTCTCACTGATTTTTTACGTTGCTGTTGTCCGGGCATAATGAACGTCCGGCCGATATATCTGTTTTTAATAAAGCCTTCGCGGTAAACCACACCTAAATCATATGAAAGTTGTAATGCAGCGCTGCGACTGGTATCGGGAATTGGAATGACCACATCAATGTCATGATCAGGAAATTCGCGCTTGATTTTCTCTGCCAGTTTAGTGCCCATTCGCATACGGCTTTTGTGAACAGAGATACCGTCCATCATTGAATCAGGACGGGCAAAATAAACGTATTCAAAGATACAGGGTGATTTAACAGGGTTCTCTGCACATTGCTGGCTGTGGAAACTGCCTTCCATGTCAATAAAGATACATTCTCCCGGCTGGACATCACGCATAAATTCGAAATCCAGCGTGTCCATCACGACACTTTCAGAAGCCACAACATACTCGGTACCCTGCTCTGAGTCGCGCTTGCCAATAACGGCAGGACGGATACCATAGGGATCACGGAAAGCCAACATACCCACGCCAGCAATCATCGCTACTGCAGCATATGCACCTTTACAACGTTTATGTACTTCTGAAACCGCTTTGAAAATATCTTCGGGTTGTGGTTTGAGCTTTCCGGAAGTCTGCAATTCGTGAGCAAGTACATTTAATAACACTTCGGAATCTGAACCGGTATTAAGGTGACGACGATCACTTTTAAACAATTGATCTGATAACAGCTGTGTGTTGGTCAGGTTACCATTGTGGGCCAGTGCAATACCGAAAGGCGAGTTGACATAAAATGGCTGGGATTCAGCTGAGTTGGAACACCCCGCGGTAGGATAGCGTATATGGCCAATGCCCATTGAACCTTTCAGACGAATCATATGACGGGTATGAAAAACATCTTTTACCAGTCCATTATCTTTGCGAAGATAAAACCGTCCGTTCTGGTCACACGTCATGATTCCCGCGGCATCCTGACCACGATGTTGTTGAACGGTCAGTCCGTCATAAAGTGCCTGGTTGACTTCTGAATGACCTACGATTCCGATAATTCCACACATATATTAAGACCCTGTCAGGATTAGTTGAAGTTAACGTGTTCGGCGACATCAGCTGGTAAAAACTGTTTGACCCAAATCGCCAGATCTTCAAAGTGTTGTAACAATAAAGAATTTTGCCACCAACTGTCAGATGGCATGGGTGTTACTCCGGCAGCCAACACTAATATAGTGACAATTGCTGCACCTCTAAGAATACCAAAAATCACTCCCAGAGCACGGTCAGTGCCGCTGAGACCTGTTTTTTCAACCAATTGTGAAATCAAATGATTAACCAGTGCCCCGAGTATTAATGTGACAACAAATAAGACAAAGAATGCAATAAATAGACGTAGTGTAGCTGTATCAATATAGGGCGTTAACAAACTGGCGAAGTTTGCAAAAAACATGAATGCAACCCAAATCGCCACTATCCAGCTAATTAACGAAAGTACTTCTTTTATAAAACCGCGAACGATACTGATGCCCGACGAAATCAAAATAATGCCGATTATTAAATAATCTACCCAGTTCATTATGACTCCGCGTCGAGCGAGCGTGTTAAAAGGAGAATTTTATCAGAATTGCACAAACGAACCCAATATATTTACTTTAAATAACTAGTTAATTGAGTTGTTTGTGATGCATTACTGATATGGGAAAACCTGGGTATTTATATTCAATTGGTTACGTATTGACTCAGCAGTTTTTTCCAGAGCAGATCGATCTGCACTCGGTTGCAATCTCACTCGATAAATAACGTTTCCACCTGAACGGGTTTGCTCAATCGTAGGTTTATAACCCAGCTCTTCCAACTGCTTTTTCCGACTGATTGCATTCGCTTCCATTGAAAAACTGCCTAACTGAAGAATCCAGCGCGAATTTGCTTCTGCCGGAGCAGGAGTCGATTCTGTTTTAGGCTCGGGTTGACTTATCTTGGGAGCTGGAGCTTCTACTACCGGTTCAGGTTCGGGAGCTTTTGGCGCGGGAGCAGGTTTGGGAGCCTCAGGTACCGGAGCTGGTGCTACAGTTTCAGGTTCAGGTGTTACAGGAGCTGGTGCTACAGTTTCAGGTGTGACAGGTTCTGACACAAAAGCGTCAGGTAGCTGCGGAGCAGTATTGTCTTTAACTTTAGGATCAATATCGACAAAAGCTTCGGAGGAAGACATAGCTGTTTCCAACTCTGAGTCATCATCTACCTTTTCCTGTAAAGGCTCAATCACCGATGAAAACTGAATGGGTTCTTCTTCGACTTCCTGTCTGCCGGATTCTGTCTGACTAACTTTGGATAAAACGATATAAGCGAGCACGGCGATGAAAAAGACAAGCAATAGCGTCCCGATTAAACGCTGTTGTTGTTTTTGGGTCATCATAAATCTCCGCTACTCGCTTTTATCAGATTAGTGCCGGTTTTGTGTATTAACTTCGTGAAAACTGGCCTGTTCTGGCGGCAGAACAGTTGCAGTATCCGGAGTCGGTAACACTTTTGTTGGCATATGTTGCAAGGCTTTTTCCAGAACTTCATTAATCCAGCGTACCGGAATAATTTCCAAACCGGATTTTACATTATCTGGAATTTCCCGTAAGTCTTTGACGTTATCTTTGGGAATTAAAACCGTATCAATTCCACCGCGATGTGCAGCAAGCAATTTTTCTTTCAAACCACCGATTGCCAGGACCTCACCACGCAACGTGATTTCACCAGTCATCGCCACATTGGATTTAACCGGAATTCCGGTAATCGCAGATACCAGCGCCGTACACATACCGATACCCGCGCTAGGACCATCTTTTGGTGTAGCACCTTCAGGAACATGGATATGCAAATCGTGACTTTGAAGATAATCCTCAGCAATACCCCACTCTACTGCTCTTGAACGAACAACAGTGGTTGCTGCCTGAATAGATTCCTGCATCACATCACCCAGTTTACCGGTATAACTCGCTTTACCTTTACCTGGCATCACCGCAGATTCAATAGTCAGTAATTCGCCACCGACTTCAGTCCAGGCCAGACCAGTGACCTGACCGATGCGATCATCTTCCTCGGCAACACCATATTGATAGTGGTAAACACCAAGATAATCTTCCAGGTTATCCGCTGTTACAACCACTGTCTCTTTAGGTGATTCACGAAGAATCTGTTTAACCAGTTTGCGACAGATTTTCGAGATTTCGCGTTGCAGATTACGAACACCCGCTTCGCGTGTATAACGGCGAATGATTTCCATCACTGCAGCTTCGGTAATCTCAATTTCTCCGGCCTTTAAACCATTGTCTTTAATAGCTTTTGGAAGCAGGTACTGTAAGGCAATATTCAGTTTTTCATCTTCGGTGTAACCCGCCAGTCGAATGATTTCCATCCGGTCACGCAATGCATCCGGAATATTAAGTGTATTTGCAGTACAAACAAACATCACATCAGACAAATCATATTCAACTTCCAGGTAATGATCGGCAAATGTTGAATTCTGTTCAGGATCAAGGACTTCCAGCAATGCCGAAGCGGGGTCGCCTCGGAAATCCTGAGCCATCTTGTCTATTTCATCTAGCAAAAACAATGGGTTCCGCACACCGGTTTTGGAGATATTCTGAATCACTTTACCCGGCATTGAACCAATGTATGTACGACGATGACCACGGATTTCAGCTTCATCACGTACCCCACCCAGCGCCATTCGGCTAAATTTACGATTAGTCGCACGCGCAATTGATTGAGCAATCGATGTTTTACCAACACCAGGCGGTCCAACCAAACAAAGAATCGGGCCTTTCAGTTTTTTTACCCGTTTCTGGACAGCGAGATATTCAATAATGCGTTCTTTAACTTTTTCCAGACCATAATGATCTTCATCCAGCACTTTCTGAGCGTGATCCAGATCCAGAGTGACACGTGAACGTTTTTTCCACGGCACTTCGAGTAGATATTCGATATAGTTGCGAACCACTGTGGCTTCAGCAGACATCGGCGACATCATTTTTAATTTTTTCAGCTCAGATTCAGCTTTGTCACGTGCTTCAGGGCTCATGCCCGCATTGGCAATTTTTTCCGCTAATTCTTCGACTTCATTACCAGTGTCATCCAACTCGCCAAGCTCTTTCTGCACGGCTTTAAGCTGCTCGTTCAGATAATATTCGCGCTGACTTTTTTCCATCTGTTTTTTGACGCGATTACGAATGCGTTTTTCAATCTGCTGAATATCGATTTCCGATTCCAGAAAAGCCATTAATTTTTCAATGCGGTCTTTTACATCCGCCATTTCCAATAACAGCTGCTTATCTTCAAGTTTTAACGTCATATGCGCAGCAACGGTATCCGCCATGCGCGCGAGGTCTTCAATGCTCGATAAAGAAGCAATAACTTCAGGTGGAATTTTTTTGTTGAGTTTGACGTACTGCTCAAATTGACTGAGCAACGTGCGCATTAAAACGTCAGCCTCACGCTGATCAGGATGTTCATCGATAAAACTGGCAACTTCTGCCTCGCAAAATGCGTTGCTATTATCATACAAAGCAACTTTGGCACGTTGCGTTCCCTCAACCAATACCTTCACGGTACCATCAGGTAATTTTAACAATTGCAGAATATTGGCAAGCGTTCCGGTTTCATAAAGATTTTCGGGCGCAGGTGAATCTTCACCGGAATCTTTTTGAGCGACCAGCAGGATTTGCTTGTTTTCATCGGTAGCATGTTCAAGTGCTTTGATGGATTTTTCACGTCCAACAAACAAAGGAATAACCATGTGAGGATATACAACAACATCACGAAGAGGCAGCACAGGCACTTTTTGCAGTGCATTGCCATCAGTTAATGTAGTTTCAAATTCTTTTTCCATCAATGCGGACCTCTTAAGGGAGTCAACTGACACAGTAATTGTGTTCGTGAAAACAATATGGGGACAGGCATCAAGAAATCAAGCGTCCGGAGAAACCGGACGCGTCGATATCAGCCAAAAATTTAAAGATCCAACAGGTGGGAAATTATTTATCACCTGAAGCGAGATCAGCAGGATGATCTTCGTAAATCAAAATAGGCGTGTTTTCACCGTTGATAACACTCTCATCAACAACCACTTTGGTCACATTATCCAAAGACGGCAGGTCAAACATGGTGTCCAACAGGACGTTTTCAATAATGGAACGCAAACCGCGAGCACCTGTTTTACGCTCCATTGCTTTGCGGGCAATGGCTCTTAGCGCATCCGCTCTGAATTCCAGCTCACAGTTTTCCAGTTCAAACAGTTTTTCATATTGCTTGGTCAGCGCATTTTTCGGCTCAGTTAAAATCTGCACCAAAGCAGCCTCATCAAGCTCTTCAAGCGTTGCAACTACCGGCAAACGACCTACAAATTCAGGAATCAAACCATATTGGATTAAATCTTCTGGCTCAACGCCACGTAATGCTTCACTTGTTGGTGAGTTGGAATCGACACTCTTAACATCAGCAGAAAAGCCAATGCCACCTTTATGGGTACGGTTACGGATAACTTTATCCAATCCGGCAAATGCACCGCCACAGATAAACAGGATCTTGCTGGTGTCAACCTGCAAAAACTCCTGTTGTGGATGTTTTCTGCCACCTTGAGGTGGTACAGAAGCGATGGTGCCTTCAATCAACTTCAATAAAGCCTGCTGGACACCCTCACCTGACACATCACGTGTAATGGAAGGGTTATCAGACTTTTTAGAAATCTTGTCGATTTCGTCGATGTAGACAATACCTGTTTCAGCCTTTTCGACATCGTATTCACATTTCTGCAGCAGCTTTTGAATGATGTTCTCAACGTCTTCACCCACATAACCGGCCTCGGTTAATGTAGTGGCATCAGCCATAGTGAATGGAACATTAAGCTGTCTTGCCAGGGTTTCAGCAAGAAGCGTTTTACCACTACCTGTAGGTCCAATTAGCAGGATATTACTTTTGGATAACTCAACATCATCGTTTTTGTTGCCGTGACGAAGTCGTTTGTAATGGTTGTATACCGCTACCGATAACACTCGTTTAGCTTTTGCCTGACCGATAACGTAATTGTTTAGCGCTGAATCAATCTCATGGGGTGATGGCAATCTCGAATCAGCGGCCTCATCGGTTTTTTCTTGTAGCTCTTCACGAATAATATCATTGCAAAGTTCAACGCATTCATCGCAGACAAATACTGAAGGTCCAGCGATCAGTTTTTTAACTTCATGTTGGCTTTTACCGCAGAATGAACAGTAAAGTAATTTGTCGTCGTTTTTTTTGTCATCGCTCATCGCACTACTTTCCTAACGTTTGTGATTGCTCAAGACTTTTCTTCAGGTCGGCTTTTCATAACAGAATCAATTAAACCATATTCTGCTGCTTGTTCACCATTCATGAAATTATCACGGTCAGTATCACGTTCAATTTTCTTAATATCCTGACCAGTGTGATGGGCCATAATTCCATTTAATCGATCACGAATGCTTAAAATTTCTTTTGCATGAATATCGATATCCGATGCCTGCCCCTGAAATCCGCCTAAAGGTTGATGCACCATAATGCGTGAGTTTGGCAAGGCAAAACGTTTTCCCTTAGCACCCGCAGTGAGCAATAATGCGCCCATGCTGGCGGCCTGACCAATACACAAAGTGCTGACTTGGGGTTTGATAAATTGCATTGTGTCATAGATTGCCAGACCGGCGGTCACAGCACCACCCGGCGAATTGATATAAAGATGAATATCTTTGTCCGGATTTTCAGATTCAAGAAACAACATCTGGGCGACAATCAAGTTCGCCATATGGTCTTCAACCTGACCCACTAAAAAGATAATACGTTCTTTTAGCAGACGGGAATAGATATCGTAAGAACGTTCACCACGTGAAGTTTGTTCAACTACGATTGGAACCAATGCATTTTGAACTGGATTGAGTTGCTCAGAAAATTTAGTGCTCATAGCGGTCCTGTTTTAATGCCAAATAAAAAATAACCCGTGCCCAAAAGTTTGAGCACGGGCTGTCTTTGTAAAAAAACTTGCTAGTGCCTTTAGGCTACAGCATTCATCACTTCAGAAAATGAAGATGCTTTTTCTTCAACTTTAACATTATCGTAGATCCATTCAACAACAGTATCTTCGACAACCATCATTTGGATTTCAGATAATTTATCCTGATTGGTCATGTAATAGTTCATAACGTCTTCAGGATCTTCATAACTGGCAGCAATAGCTTCAATGGCTTCACGAACCCGTTTTTCTTCAGGTTGAATGTTGTTATCAGAAATAATCTTACCGATAAGCAGACTCAGTTTGACACGTTTTTCTGCATTTTCCTTGAAATTACTTAATTCAAAAGGTAAGCCTTCAACGTTAACACCTTGATTGCGCAGGTTATTCTTAGCCTGTTCCATCAAGTAATTAGCTTCACGCTCAACCGGTGCTTCAGGTAAAGCAATTTCATTATTGGCTGCAACACTATCCATTGCTTTGCGCTTGTTCACATTTTTAAGTGCCGCTGCAAGTTCACGTTCCATATTTGAACGGACTTCTTTTTTCAAAGCGGCTAAGCCACCTTCAACGCCACACATTTCAGCAAACTCTTTGTCCAGTTTTGGCAATTTCTTTTTGGCCACCTGTTTAACAGTGACAGCAAAATCGGCTTTTTTACCTCGCAGGTGCTCAGCGCGATAATCTTCCGGGAAGGTCATTGAAATAGTCAGTTCCTGGTTGGGTTTGACGCCAACCAGTTGCTGTTCAAATTCAGGCAGCATACTGTTATTACCAATGACAACGAGAACATCCTGACCTTTACCGCCCTGAAATTCTTCGCCATCAATACTGCCGACGAAATCGATGGTGACACCATCTTCTTCTTTAGCGGCACGTTTTAATGGTTCCCATGTCATGCGTTGCTCACGCAAGGTTTCAAGCATTTTGTCGACATCTTCGTCACTGACTTCTGCAACGGTTTTTTCCAGCTTGATATCGTCTACCTTTACTGCATCGATTTCCGGAAAGATCTCATAATTCAACGTATATATTAATGTTGAATCTTCTTCTTTCATGCTATCGATATGAGGAGGGCTTGCAGGATTAACATTTTCTTGAGTGAACGCTTCGCGCATGCTGTCTTGAACAATCTGATCAATCACATCACGGCGTGCTGAGGGACCATGCGTTTTAACCAGCATCTTCATCGGAACTTTACCGGGACGGAAACCAGCCATTCGAACAGTCGGGCGGATAGAAACCAAGCGTTTTTCAACAGCCTGTTCAATATTTGCATCTTCCACGGTGATGGTCATTTTACGACCGAGTTCGCTGACATTTTCTACAGTTACTTGCATTCTTTAAACCTCAAACACGGGGATTAAGCGCATTGCTGGCGTCTATGCGCCGACAATTGTAAATGGTACGAGAGGAGAGACTCGAACTCTCACAGGTTACCCTACTGGAACCTAAATCCAGCGCGTCTACCAATTCCGCCACTCTCGCAAATCGTTATTAATATGCATTCATATCAAATCAAGTCGGCCATTATAGCCAGATAAACTAACCAAAACTAGCCTTGTATTGTCAAAAAGGTGAATGCCAATGATGCCTGCTGGCAAAATTGACGAAAAGCGATCAGATCCTGACGATTTAATCCCCGCTCAGAAGCATGTCTATCAGCCAGAAATAACCCCACCGGTTTGTTGGATTTTTTTAACGGCATAGCCAGCATCGGTTTGCCCGCCATTAGTTGATTACTTTCCCTGTGCAGTTTTTTTAACAGCGCAGGTTGTGAGTCGTCGATCAATACGGCATCTTCAGCAGCGAGTAAATCTTTAAAAAGGGTTTGAGCATTGCTCTCCATTGATACCTGAAACAACTCGCAAAACTGTTCGTTTTGATTACCAAGTACATAACGACAATTCAGTTGCTTTTTATCTGCGGATAATACGGCAAAAATCACTCTATCCATTCCCGCGCCGCGATAAATACCCTCCATCACCATTTCCAGTATCAGATTGATACCACAATGCTCCTGGATAGCTTGTGAAATGTCTTGCAGAATGCGTAGCTGCATAGATTGGTCGGGTGCCGGATAATCTGAGGTTTCTTCAAAATCACTCACAAAATCCTGCTGCTCTCCTTCAGCTTTTAATTCTGGAGGAAGTGGTATCAAACCTCTCACACGCTCACTACCGGTGAGGTTAAGTAACTTTTGTGCCGACAATGCACTGTCATATACAGAGGGTTTCAAGGTTTCCAGTTTTTGATGTGTCAACGAGACAACTTTCTCAAACCATGGGTTAAGTTTGTCCGCATTCCAACCTTTACTGGTTTCAATCGCCAACTGTCCAGCATATCTAATGATTAGAACGGATTCGGATTTCACATTCGGCCGAAAACTATCGATTAATAAATCATTTAACGACCAGGCTTCTGCCAGGCCCTGAGTAAGTTGCTGAAGCGTAAAACCCAACACGTCACTCTCGGCAGCAACACTGCAATCCTGGTTTTCAAACGCGGTTACGGTTTTGTCATCAGCAAACGCCCAAAAAGTTAAATGTCCTAAACGTGATAACAATGCAGCGATAAAAATATCCTCAGGCGTTTCGGAATGACAGAGGATTGCCATATTTTGTGCCTGAACAGCGGCATGCAGGGAAACAGCCATTTCCTTAAGTACTTTGTCGTGGCGTTTGGTGGCCTTTAGAGAGTCAATCAACACCAGTGTCAGCGCGAGCACTTTGACTTGTTCAAACCCCAACAACATCAATGCCCGCGATACAGTATTAATATGGTGACCCTGAGGATTGTAGTAAACACTATTGGCCATTTTCAGCAAACGACTGGTTAATGCTGCATCACGAAGAATGACCTGCGCAACATCAACTGCCGCGCTATCTTCCTGCTCGAGAATCTGGTTAATCTCCAACATGGTATTTGGAAATACCGGCATGTGTTTATTGGTCAGCTGATGGATAAACCGTTGTGCGGCAACAGGAATTGGTGTCATTCGTTGTTATCTTTCAATATAAGCTGATTGGCAATGCCATGCGGAACATGGCCTGTTGCCACGTGATCTTTTGCAGATATGCAATGTCGTTCCTGATCATCAAAAAAGATATCAGCACCAAACGATTTAAGGAAAGGCCCTTTTTCCATCCCACCCAGAAAAATGGCTTCATCAATACGAATGCCCCATTCTCTCAAGGTACGGATGACCCGTTCATGAGCCGGAGCAGAACGTGCGGTGACTAATGCAGTACGAATCGGCGAACTGTTTTCTGGATATTCAGTTTGAATTTTATTCAGGGCCATTAAAAAGTCTTTAAAAGGACCACCCGTTAGAGCCTGTCTGGCTGTTTGCTGCTCATTTTCGGTGAAGGCTTCAAGACCGCGTTCTTTAAATATTCTTTCAGATTCATCCGAAAAAATCACAGCGTCCCCATCAAAGGCGATGCGCAATTGTTCTGACTCAGAGTTATGTCCCAGATTTGATGGCAGGATAGTCGCAGCGGCAATACCTGCCTCAAGAGCCATACGAACATCTTCGGGGCTGGTAGACAAAAACAGGTTGGCGCTAAATGGTGCAACGTACCGATATGGACTGCTGCCGGAGGTAAACACGGCGCGAATGATGCCTAAATTATGATATTGAATTGAATTGAAAACCCGTAATCCGGTATCTGCACTGTTACGTGACAGTAATATAATTTCAACCCGCGGTGTTTTAGGATTATTGTCGTTTAAGGCAAGTAACTTTTTGACCAGATTAAATGCCCCACCTGGTTCCAAAGGCACATCTTCATTTTCTATCTGAAAGCGGCAATAGGCCTCTGTGCCCTGCTCTTCGTAGATACGGTGGCTTTCATCCAAATCAAACAAAGCACGTGATGAAATAGCCACTACCAATGGTTTTGTCCCCGTCTCCACGTTTACTCCCTGATCAATGATTGAGCATCGTTGCGTATATTTTGTTTAATCACGTTCCACATTTGTTCTCGGCTCTCTTTTGGCAGTTTCGGGCTATTAAACAACCTCTGCATATCCTGTTCAAAACTCGTCAATACTGAAACGGATGCGGGCTTACCTTTGGGAAAATTACTCTCTGCAGTAAAAACCACATGACAGAATACCGGCATTTTAGGAATCAAAGAGCGGATGGCCTGCCGCGCATTTTCAAGATGATGCAGGGGGTTAGTAAATTTATAACTCCGCCCATCCACAATTTGCGTCCATTGTTCAATTTGTTCTGCACCGAATAAATGACCACTAATTGGATAGTCCCGCAAAATCAAAATACCTTGTTCCAGCAGAAAAAGCTTTTCAATTTCCAGTATACCGCCGACCCCGTCTGGAAGAATGACATTGTTAAGTTCATCCTGTTTGTAGGGTTTTAACACTTGCTCGATTTGGAGCTGTGAAGGACTTCTACGAAAAAAAAGCCGATAGAGTAAACAGATAATAATTACTGCAACAATGCTTAGCCCGACGGCCAACTCTACAGAAAATTCTTCAAGCAAATGAATGGTACTCCCGAAATTTATATTATACGGCGATTAAGCCGGGCTTTGTTCAATTGACTGATCGTTGATTGGATCCTGATGAATTATAACTTCTGACTCATCAAATAACCCCTGAATATCCTGACTTACTGCCACACTGACATCATGGGCCTGTTGCAGACTCAGTTCGGGATCCAGTTCCAGATGTAATTGTATAAAGGTAGTGGTACCCGAGCGTCTGGTGCGTAAATCATGTACACCTTTTGCTTGAGAATGCGTTAAGGCAGTTTGGATTATCTGTTGTCTCTCTTTATCAGTAATTTCATGATCCATTAGTAGATCAACAGCATCTCTTAATATTCTCCATGCACTGAACAAAACATAAATTGCGATGAAAATCGCCATGAGCGGATCCAGCCAAATTAACCCAAAATGGGATAAAAACAGCGCGATAATGACACTGAAATTGATTAATAAATCAGATCGATAATGCAGAGAGTCGGCCCGAATGGCAGACGAATTAGTTTTAATGATGACAAAGCGTTGCACAAACAATAAACCGATAGTGGCAAGCATGGAAAACAGCATCACCGCTATTCCCAATTCAATACCGGTTGTTAAGGGTTGAGGAGTTATCAGTCGACCACTGGCCTGAAACAACAGCATTATCGCAGAACCAGTGATAAACATGGACTGACCTAATGCAGCAAGAGGCTCGGCCTTACCATGACCAAAACGGTGTTCTTTATCCGCGGGCTGAAGGGCATGCCGAATGGCGAGCAAATTCACCAGTGACGCCAGCAAATCCAGACTGGAATCAATAAGACTTGCCAGAATACTCATGGAATCAGAAATATACCAGGCGGTTAACTTGGCAGTAATAAGCGCTAATGCAGTAATGACCGACGCATAACTTGCTATTCGCATTAAAGCGGCATTACTGAAGTGTTGAGACCGTAACATGTTCTCAGTATAGTGAGACACAATCACAGTGGAAAGCAAAATTACATTGTATTAACCAATCAGAAATTATTCGCCATTTTCAGGAAATATCATGTCGACCACCATCAATAGTCAGCCGTTTAATGATCAACGTCCTGGCACCTCTGGACTGCGTAAACGAGTCCGGGTTTTTCAGCAAAAACATTATCTGGAAAACTTTGTACAGGCAATGTTTGACTCTGTTGGTGACACTCAAGATCAGACATTAGTTATTGGCGGAGATGGGCGATTTTATAACCAAACAGCCATCCAGACAATTGTCAAAATGGCAGCAGTCAATGGTTTTAAAAGACTGATTATCGGCCAGCATGGGCTGCTGTCAACGCCAGCAGCTTCCTGTGTCATTCGTAAATACCATGCCTTTGGTGGCGTGATACTCTCAGCCAGCCACAATCCTGCTGGTCAGGAGGGTGATTTTGGTATCAAGTTCAATATCCGTAATGGTGGACCGGCTCCCGAGAGTATTACTGAAGCTATCTACAAAAACAGTCAACATATTTCTTCTTACCAGATATTGGAATGTGCAGATATTTCGTTGACAGAAATTGGTACACAATATTTACAGGATATGCAGATTGATATTATTGATCCGGTTGCCGATTATGCTGAATTGATGTCTGATATTTTTGATTTCCCGGCCATCAGAGCCCTGCTATGCAATGGTCGTTTCCAAATGCGTTTTGATGCCATGCATGCCATAACTGGCCCTTATGCAAAAGAAATCCTTGAAAAACGTCTGGGTGCAGAAGCTGGTACGGTCATTAATGGAGTTCCACAACCCGATTTTGCCGGCGGACATCCTGACCCCAACCTAACCTACGCCGCAGAATTGGTGGAAGAATTGTTTGCCGATATTGGTCCGGATTTTGGTGCGGCTTCGGATGGCGATGGCGATCGCAATATGATTCTGGGTCACGGTATATTTGTCACTCCTTCCGACAGTCTGGCGATACTGGCAGCGAATGCAGAATTAATTCCGGCTTATCAAAAAGGACTTAAAGGTATCGCCCGTTCCATGCCGACCAGTCAGGCCGCTGATCGTGTCGCTCATGCTTTAAATATCCCCATGCATGAAACACCGACTGGCTGGAAGTTTTTTGGCAACCTTCTTGATGCTGATATGGCAACTATTTGCGGTGAAGAAAGTTTTGGCACCGGCTCTAATCATATCCGGGAAAAAGATGGTTTATGGGCAGTATTATTCTGGCTGAATATTCTGGCAATCAGACAGCAATCTGTCAGTGAAATTGTACGTCAGCACTGGCAGAAGTATGGTCGAAATTATTACACTCGCCATGATTATGAAGAAATTCCAATCGAGATAGCCAATCAGTTGATGGAAGGGTTACAGCAGCAATTGCCTGACTTAGCGGGTCAGTCTCTGAATGGTTATATCGTCGATTATGCGGATAATTTCAGTTATCACGATCCAGTCGACAAAAGCATTGCTGAAAACCAGGGTATCCGTATTGGCTTTACTGATGGTTGCCGTATTATTTTCAGACTCTCCGGCACCGGCACCCAAGGGGCAACTCTAAGGGTATATATCGAAGCTATCGAGGATAATCCGGATAAATTATTTGAGGACACCCAAACACGATTGAAGGATTTGATTGAGCTTGCTGATAGTCTTGCCAAAATCAAATCGCTTACTGGTCGCAATGTTCCAACTGTCATTACCTAGGTTAACTACCACGCATGCAAACATTAATTTTAGGTTCCAGCTCCCCTTTCCGTGCTGAACTGCTTGCTAAATTACATTTGAGCTTTCTGACAGCTTCACCAGATATTGACGAAAGCCCAAATCCCAATGAAACGCCAGACCACCTGGTAAGACGACTGGCAGAAAGCAAAGCCCGTAAAATTGCTGAACAGTATCCTGACAGCCTTATCATTGGCTCTGATCAGGTCGCCGTATTGAATGGTCAGGTGATGGGTAAACCAGGAAATCATCTCAAAGCGATTGAACAGCTTTCTGCAGCTTCCGGTAATACCGTAACGTTTATGACCGGACTGGCTTTGTTTAATGCTGCCACGGGAAATATGCAATCTGTAGTCGATTATTTTGAAGTAGTTTTCAGAGCACTTTCTGCCGAACAGATTGAGTTTTATCTAACGACTGAACAGCCCTATCAATGCGCAGGAAGTTTTAAATCGGAAGGATTTGGCATCAGCCTGTTTAAGGAGTTGCGCGGACAGGATCCAAATAGTTTGATTGGTTTACCGCTGATTCGCTTGATAGAACTGCTGGCCAACGAAGGTGTGGATGTGTTGGCACAGCAGTGCGATTAAACCACGTTTATTGCTTTTTACTTTTTTCAACGTTTTCCATTGCTGCAGCCTGAGCTGCCAAATTGTTCATCGTCTGTCCCATCAACTGACGGGCTGCTTTTGAACGTAAACTTCTTGCCATTCCTTCGGTAAGACCGGGATTCACATTATTAGCCGTCAACAATTCTTTCAGTTCGTCGAGTTTAGGCTCACATGATTGCAGAATATCATCAGCATTTTGTGTAGCTGAGTTGCCGGTTTTACTGGCATTTAACCGTGACTCCATCATGCACTTGTTGTAAGCGGTGATATTACTTGTCATTTCATTAATGGCTTCCTGGGGCATATCCCAAGGGGTCAGAATCGATTCTTCTGCTATTGCAAAAGTACTGAAAATTGCCAGTGAACCAGCAGCCAGATAGTGCTTAATCATTACATCCTCTCCAGATATTTATAGTTTTTTTGTTGCCATGCTGAGACCGCGCTTATAGGTCAAATTATCCCATTGAGTGCGAATACGCTACAATCTGCCATCCAATTCAATGCAGTTATCTCACTTGTTGGGATAATTTCTTAAACTTAATAACGCACATCCCAGATGAACCATAAACAAGATATACGCTTTCAACAATTGCAACAATGGTTGCAAGACTTCGTGACCGATAAAAACTATTCGTTAACACCTGCCTCCAGCGATGCCAGTTTTCGACGTTATTTTCGATTACAGCAAATGGATGCCAGTTTTATTGTTATGGATTCGCCTCCGGAGCATGAAGATAATCATGCATTCATTCACGTGGCGACATTGCTGGAGCAATACGGGCTGAATGTACCCCATATTTACGAGCAGGATCTGCAGCAGGGGTTTCTAATACTGAGCGATCTGGGTAATACCCCTTACCTTTCACAGCTATCCATTGAAACGGCTGATGAGCTTTATAAAAAAGCCATTGACAGTCTGATAACCCTGCAGCTGATTCCCTGCGAAAACCATTCATTACCTCAATATGATGCCGCATTATTACAACGTGAAATACTGCTGTTTGATGACTGGTTTTTGCAGCGCCATTTGGGATTACATCCGCCCGAATGGTTAGCTGCAACATTCGAATTTTTAACGCAAAACGCTTTAGAACAACCTCAGGTTATTGTGCATCGGGATTTTCATTCACGAAATCTGATGTACCTGCAGGGACAAAAACCGGGAATAATTGATTTTCAGGATGCCGTGATTGGCGCCATTAGTTATGACTTAGTTTCATTGTTGCGTGATGTGTATATCCAATGGTCTTCGGCTGAACAACAGCAGTGGGTTGGATATTATATTGAACAGGCACAACAACATGGATTGTTAACAACCGAGCAAGCAGAAAAATTTCCTCGTTGGTTTGATTTAATGGGCTTACAACGCCACCTTAAAATACTTGGGATCTTCTGTCGCCTGAATTATCGCGACAATAAACCTAATTATATGAATGATTTAGCATTGACTTTAAATTATGTCTATCAAGTTTGTGAGCGCTATCCAGAGCTACAAAATCTCTATCAATATCTTATTGAACAACCTAAAATTGCGGCCATAATATGAAAGTAATGATTCTCGCAGCAGGTCGCGGTGAACGGCTCAGACCGCTTACCGATCACACTCCTAAACCTTTGCTGCATGCTGGTCCAAAACGCTTGATTGAATATCTGATTGAGAAACTGGTCGATGCAGGGCTTAATGATATTGTGATTAATCATGCTCATCTTGGTGAGCAATTTGAGCCAATATTGGGCAGTGGTGAACGCTATCATGCCCATTTTGAATATTCAGCTGAAGTCGCTGGCGGGCTGGAAACCGCTGGTGGAATAATTCAGGCATTACCAGTGCTAGGCAATGAACCTTTTCTGGTGGTAAATGGCGATATCTGGACAGATTTTCCGTTTGCTGATTTCGCCAAGATTGAGTTATCTACAGAGCAACTATGTCACCTGGTTATGGTGAATAATCCTGCGCACAACCCTGCCGGAGATTTTTATCTTGATTCAGAAGGTTTGCTATCACTTGAAGGTGAACCAAAACTGACATTCAGTGGTATTGGAATTTACCGTCCGGAAATGTTTGCAGAGCATCCGGTTGCCAAACGTGCCTTAAAGCCATTTTTTGTTGAGGTTATGAAGCAGAAAAAAGCGACTGGGCAACATTATCAGGGTCAGTGGTCTGATATTGGAACGGTCGAGCGCTTAACTGTACTGGCCAAGCAACTCGACATTTAACGGCCTTCAGGCGCAGAGAAACTCCAGTAAGGCTTTTTGCGCATGAAGTCGATTTTCAGCTTCATCCCAAACGACACTTTGCTGGCCATCAATGACATCTGCTGTGACTTCTTCACCACGATGTGCTGGCAGACAATGCATAAATAATGCATTTGTAGCGGCATGTTGCATGACCTTTTTATCCACCTGAAACGAAGCAAAGGCGGCTTCTCGTTTTCGCTGTTCCTCTTCCTGCCCCATGCTGGCCCATACATCGGTTACCACTAAATCAGCATGCTCAGCAGCCTGTACAGGGTCATTAAACAGGCGAACCTGTGCATCTACTGCATTGATAACCTCTGCTTTGGGCTCATAGCCTTCAGGGGTGGCAATATTTAAATTAAAACCAAACTGTTGAGCAGCATTAATATAGGAATGACACATATTATTGCCATCACCAATCCACGCAACCGTTTTTCCACGAATATCACCACGATGTTCCTGATAGGTTTGCATATCAGCCAGCAATTGACAGGGATGAAAATCATCAGTCAAGGCGTTGATCACCGGTACCGATGAATATTTAGCGAAGGTTTCAATCTTGCTATGCTCAAAGGTTCGGATCATGACGGCATCAACCATGCTGGAAATGACTCTCGCGGAGTCCTCAATCGGCTCGCCTCTGCCCAGTTGGGTATCATCGGGTGATAAAAAGATTGAACCACCACCAAACTGCACCATCGCTGATTCAAACGATACGCGGGTACGAGTTGAAGATTTTTCAAAAATCATTGCCAGGACTTTATTTTTCAATGGCTGGTAGATTTCGCCCGCCTTGTGCATCTTTTTCAGTTCTGTGGCACGTGCAATCAACTGCCCCAGTTCGGCTGGCGATAAATCCTTAAGCGTAAGAAAATGTCTCATATCAGGCTACGCTCTCTACAGGCCGTGACGCCAGAAAGGTTTTGATCAATTGACTTACCTTATTGACGATCAACACCGCTTCCTCAGCATTAATAATCATTGGCGGCAATAAACGAATAACTTTTTCAGATGTTACGTTGATCAAAATATTTTCCTGCAAAGCCAATTTAACCAGTTCTGCACATGGCGTGGTGAGCTCAATACCAAACATAAAGCCCAGATGACGTACTTCTTTCACGCCTTCAGTCTTGCCCAGCTGTTGTTTAAATTGCTGAAACATCTGCTCACCCAGTCTGCTGACATGACCCAATAACTGTTCTTTTTCAATCGTCTCCAAAACGGCTAGAGCAGCACTACAGGCTAACGGGTTACCACCAAATGTTGAACCATGATTACCGGCCTGTAATACGCCTTTAGCCAAACCAGCAACCAGACAGGCGCCTACAGGCATACCATTGCCCATACCTTTTGCCAACGTCATGACATCCGGCAATAAATCCGCTTTATGTTGAAAGGCAAACCATTTTCCAGTCCGACCCACACCTGTCTGTACTTCATCGAGCATCATCAATAATTTGCGCTGCGTACAGAGATCCCGAATAGCAGACAAATATTCACTGTCGGGAACCTTGATACCGCCCTCACCCTGAACCGGTTCAACTAAGACCGCTACCGCTTCAGGCCAGTGGCTGACCGCCATGCGTACCGCATCAATGTCATTGAATGGAACCCGCACAAAGCCAGGAAGCAATGGCTCAAAACCAGCCTGAACCTTGGCATTACCGGTTGCCGTTAAGGTCGCCATTGTCCGACCATGGAAGCTTCCATCCATAACAATAATCACCGGTTTATCAATGCCTTTGCTGTGACCATATTTACGGGCAATTTTAATGGCTGCTTCATTTGCCTCAGCACCGGAATTACAGAAAAAAACCTGTTCCATACCAGACACTTGTGTCAGCTTATCTGCCAATAGCTGCTGTTTTTCGATGTGGTACATATTCGAGGTATGTATTAATGTTGACGCCTGCTCAGAAATCGCTCGCGTCACCGCAGGGTGGCAATGCCCAAGATTGCAAACCGCAATACCACTTAATGCATCAAGATATCGTTCGCCACGGGTATCAGTCAGCCAAGCACCTTCCCCTTTAGCAAAAGTAATATCCAAACGTCCATAAGTAGGCATGACAGATTCGGTCATGGCATTTATCTCCCTGCCTGTTTTTCAAGGCGACATATCAGCAGATATTTCTGCTGGATTGAAACGAAAAATGGCAGTTTCAAAAGAAAACTGCCATATTCCAAAAACCATAAATTATATAACGAATCAGTCAGCAGTCATAAGACTACTGACTAATCTTAACGTTTATGCCGCGAAATTAGCCGCAACAAAATCCCAATTTACCAGTGTCCAGAATGATTCCAGATATTTAGGACGGGCATTTCGGTAATCAATGTAGTAAGCATGTTCCCAAACATCACAGGTTAGTAATGGTGTTTGGCCTGCTGTAAGCGGGCAACCAGCATTGCTGGTATTCACAATCTCAATGCTGCCATCAGCATTTTTTACCAGCCATGTCCAACCTGAACCGAAGTTTGTGGTCGCTGACTTGGTAAATTGATCTTTAAATTCTGCAAATGAACCAAACTTGGCATCAATTGCAGCAGCCAGATCACCAGAAACAGCATCTTTGCCATTCGGTGTCAGGCAGTTCCAGTAGAAAGTGTGATTCCAAACCTGTGCAGCATTATTGAAAACACCACCACTGGATTTAGTGATAATGGTTTCCAGCGGTTGACCTTCAAATTCGGTTCCAGGAACCAGATTGTTCAGGTTATTTACATATGTTTGGTGATGTTTACCGTAATGGTATTCAAGAGTCTCTGCAGAGATGTGTGGTTCCAAAGCATCTTTTGCATAAGGAAGTGGTGGCAATTCAAAAGCCATAAAAAATCTCCTTGATTGAAAATAACCAACGTAAACACGTTAGTCTAAGTGAGGGCATGTCTTATAGCAAGTTTTGACCAAGCTGCGCGAACATGCCAAGTTCCAGTCCCATCAAAACGCCATCTTCCCTGCCCTGTTCAGCAGGATAATAACCTCGACGTACTGACATTTCATTAAAACCGGTTGATAAATAAAGCTGTTGAGCCCTGAAGTTACTGGCTCGAACTTCTAATACAATAATTGCAGCAGATTGCTCCAGTGCAATCTCAATAACATGATTCAGAATTTGTCTACCAAAGCCTTTACCCTGATGACCGGGTTTGACGCAAATATTCAGTAAATGAACTTCGTCCAGTACAGATTGTACAACGCTGTAGCCAATTATCTCATTATCTATTGCGTAGAGAAATGTTCGATAACCGCTTTTCAGACAGTCTTCAAAATTACCTTTGGACCAGGGAAAACGATTTGACTGTTTTTCAATCTGCCAGACTTTTTCTATATCTGCCAGTTGCATATGACTAATTGCTAACTCAGTCACTCGGGTATGCTCTTAAGTTCCGAAGTCTCTGGATAGTTTGCCACATCTCGAACTTAAGCAGTGGTTGCTCCAGCATTGTTCGCAGACTTGGCCCGACCAACGTTTGCAGATTATTTTCGAGTTGCTGGCAGGATAATGCTTCATGGGGCTTTACGTTCAGTTTCGCTGCCAATTCTGAACCTAATACCAATGCTACGGTTTTATCAGCCGAAAACATCTTTAGAACGTTTACATACTGCTTATCCATCACTGTCACATCGTCCAGACTAATACCAATACTAACAAAAATGGCTCGTAACAGTCGGTTTTCCACTGGTGTAAGTGCATTTTCAGAAATAACTAACCAAGAATTTGTATAATCAATATGATTAACAATTTCACTTTCCGAAGTGGTTAAATCAGGTTGAACAGCGTCATCTTGTCTTTGCACCCAGACAGGAATACCCATCTGTTCAAGTGCAAAATATTGTTCAGCAGATAAACTCATCAGACTTGCGGATGCGCCCGATCAGAGGGCAATAACATTTTATTGAGGGCATTGATGTAAGCTTTGGCTGAAGCGATAACAATATCAGTGTCAGTACCCTGACCACTGACAATACGACCACCTTTTTCCAGCCGGACGCTGACCTCTCCCTGAGAATCGGTGCCACTGGTAATGTTGCTTACAGAATACAACTGCAATTCCGTATGGCTCTGTACCATTGATTCAATCGCTTTAAAAGCGGCATCAACCGGTCCACTGCCTTTCATCTCGGTTTTAACTTCGCTATCGTCAACCGCAAGGGTGACATTGGCTACCGGAATCTCTCCAGTTTCACTGCATACTCGCATTGAAATCAAGCGAATCCGCTCGTTATCCTCCGTCAAGGTATCACTGACAAGTGCTTGAATATCTTCATCAAAAACTTCATGTTTTTTATCTGCCAATTCCTTAAACCGCATAAATGCTGTATTTAAATCTTCTTCGGACTCCAGTTCTATTCCCAACTCTTTTAATCGTGAACGGAAGGCGTTGCGTCCGGAATGCTTGCCAAGAACCATACGATTGGTATTCCAGCCCACATCTTCAGCTCGCATGATTTCATACGTTTCGCGATTTTTCAGTACACCATCCTGATGAATACCGGACTCATGGGCAAAGGCATTGGCACCGACTATCGCTTTGTTCGGCTGCACTACAAAACCGGTGACACCTGAAACCAGACGTGAAGCTGCCAATATTTGTGTGGTATCCAGGCGGGTATCACAATCAAACATATCCTGACGTGTTCGCACGGCCATCACCACTTCTTCTAAAGAAGCATTGCCGGCTCTTTCACCCAACCCATTAATGGTACATTCAACTTGTCGGGCACCATTCATAACGGCTGAGAGCGAATTAGCCACCGCCAGACCCAAATCGTTGTGACAATGCACCGAGAAAATGGCTTTATCCGAATTTGGAATTCTTTCCCGCAGATTTTTGATTAATTCGCCAAATTGATGCGGCAGGTTGTAACCAACAGTATCCGGAATATTCAAGGTTTTAGCGCCGGCATCAATAACAGCTTCCAGCACCCTACAGAGAAAGTCCAGATCACTGCGCCCGGCATCTTCCGGTGAAAACTCAACATCATCAGTATAAAGTCGTGCCCGTTTCACCGCCTTTACAGCATTCTCAATCACTTCATCCGGCTGCATCCGCAATTTCATCTGCATATGGATGGGTGAGGTGGCAATAAAGGTATGAATACGAGACGCATTGGCTGATTTAAGCGCCTCACCGGCCCGATCAATATCTTTGTCCAGGGCACGAGCCAGGCCACAAATACGACTGTCTTTAACCGCTTTAGCAACAGCTTGCACGGCCTCAAAATCACCTATACTGGCAATTGGAAACCCAGCCTCAATAATATCAACCCGCATACGTTCCAGAGATTTGGCAATCCTCACCTTTTCATCTTTGGTCATCGATGCGCCAGGACTCTGCTCCCCATCACGTAACGTGGTATCAAATATTATTAACTGGTCTTTCATTTCGCTCGCTCCGAACATTCTGCTCATCGCTGAGCACATTTTTTATTGTCATTATAATGAGGTTAAATGAGGGTTGCAGAAAGAATTGCAAGATTATTTTTCCTCATAAACATCTATTTCTCGCACTGATGTGAGAAATGGTTGGTCTCACTACTATCCGTTGGTTTATTTTGATTGTGCGCGTTCGTTACGATGCTTACGTAATTGAATCAGTGTAAAAACAGGTCCGGAAATCGCATAAAGTAAAAATGCGGTGAAAAGAACAATTGGCGGATCTGTTGCAATTAGTGCAAAAACCAACACCAAGCCCAGCATCACCATAAAGGGTACTTTTCCACGCAAATCCAGTTCTTTAAAACTGTGGTAACGCACAGTACTGACCATAAGGATTGCGGTGGCAAACGTCAGTGGCACACCTACAAATGATAACAATGAAGGATCCAGTTGATTGTTATGTCCTACCCAGACCCAGCCAGCGATACAGGCTGCGGCAGCAGGACTTGGCAATCCTTGAAAATAGCGTTTATCAGCAATTCCTACCTGAGTATTAAAGCGTGCGAGACGTAACGCACCGCAGGCAGCGTAAATAAATGCCACCATCCAACCAAACTTACCCAAACCATTCAAAGCCCATTCAAACATGACCAAAGCAGGCGCCAGACCAAAGGCAACCATATCGGCAAGGCTGTCATACTCTGCTCCAAAAGCGCTCTGGGTATTGGTTAAACGAGCAATGCGTCCATCCAACCCATCCATAATCATCGCAACAAAGATTGCGACTGCTGCAGTGGTAAAGTCGCCTCTTATAGCAGCGACAATGGCGTAGAAACCAGCGAACAGGCAGGCTGTGGTAAATAGATTCGGTAAAAGGTAAATGCCGCGTTTTTGTTGTTCTTCATGATTATCCATAAATGTCCTGTATTCAGAGAAGAAGTAGTTTCATTATGACATCCGTACCTTCATAAACAAAACAAGGGCAGATTGCCAAGCAACCTGCCCTTGTTTGAGGACAACTCAAAAAACTAATTAGTTTTTGGTTTTATCGACGATTTTTTGAATCCAAGGCATCATTTCACGCAATTTGGCACCGGTTTTTTCAATCGGGTGCTCTGCATTCAGCCTACGCATAGCCGTCATTTCAGGATAGCCAGACTGACCTTCCTGAATAAACTGTTTGGCGTATTTGCCTTCCTGAATGTTTTTCAACGCTTCACGCATCGCCCAACGGCTTTCTTCGTTAATGACTTTCGGGCCAGTAACGTATTCACCATATTCTGCATTGTTAGAAATTGAGTAATTCATGTTGGCGATACCGCCTTCATACATCAAGTCAACAATCAGTTTCAGTTCATGCAAACATTCGAAGTAAGCCATTTCAGGCTCATATCCTGCTTCCACCAATGTTTCAAAACCGGCTTTAACTAATTCTACTGCACCACCACATAATACCGCTTGCTCACCAAACAGATCCGTTTCAGTTTCATCACGGAAAGAAGTTTCAATGATACCGGTACGACCGCCACCAATAGCTGAGGCATAAGATAAAGCGATTGCTTTGGCTTTACCTGAGGCATCCTGTTCAATAGCGATCAAATCAGGAATCCCACCACCACGGGTAAATTCACTGCGAACGGTATGACCTGGTGCTTTTGGAGCAACCATGATGACGTCCAGATCTTCACGTGGCAGAATCTGGTTATAAACAATCGCAAAACCATGAGCGAAAGCCAAAACAGCACCTTGTTTAAGGTTTGGTTCAATTTCATCTTTATACAAAGAAGATTGGAACTCATCCGGTGTGAGCACCATTACCAAGTCAGCTTGTTTTACAGCTGATGCGGTATCGGCAACTTTCAGACCCGCACCTTCCGCTTTAGCAATAGAAGACGAACCCGCACGCAGAGCTACAGTTACATCAACACCGGAATCTTTCAGGTTACAGGCGTGAGCATGGCCTTGTGAACCATAGCCGATAATTGTGACTTTCATGCCACGGATCAGCGACAGGTCACAATCTTTGTCGTAATAGATATTCAAACTCATTATCAATTCCTTCGTTTTTAAATCAATTCAATTGCAGACATTTTTCGCCACGGGCAATGCCCGAGACGCCACTGCGTACGGTTTCAAGTATTTTATGTTCAGATAGAGCTTCAATGAACGAGTCGAGCTTACTGCCAGCCCCCGTGAGTTCAATCGTATAGGTCGAGGCAGTCACATCAATAATATGTCCACGGAAAATATCAGACAGACGTTTGACGTCATCACGTTGATCCATGGTCGCAGCCTTGACCTTAATCAACATCATTTCCCGCTCAATGTGCGGACCTTCAGACAACTCCATCAACTTCACAACATCTACAAGTTTATTGAGCTGTTTGGTTATCTGCTCAATAATTCGATCAGTACCGGTTGTGACAATCGTCATCCTTGACAGCGACGCATCTTCAGTGGGCGCAACAGTTAACGATTCAATGTTATAGCCACGTGCAGAAAATAACCCCGCAACACGCGATAAGGCCCCTGCTTCATTTTCAATCAGAATCGAGATGATATGACGCATTATGACAGCTCCCGCTCTGGATCTTGTGGTAGATCGCAATAGGGCGACATATGCATTTCATTATGCGCTTTACCCTGAGCGATCATCGGATACACGTTTTCAGTTTGATCAGTCACGATATCCAGAAACACCAGGCGATCTTTCATCGCAAAGGCTTCTTCCAGTTTGGGACGCAAATCTTCAACCCGTTCAATACGAATACCCACGTGACCATAACTTTCTGCCAGTTTGACAAAATCAGGCAAGGATTCCATATAGGAATGTGAATAACGATTCTGATAGAAAAACTCCTGCCACTGACGCACCATGCCAAGATAACGATTATTCAACGCTACAATTTTCACCGGCAAACCGTATTGCAGACAGGTAGATAACTCCTGAATACACATCTGGATGCTACCTTCACCTGTAATACAGATGACCGTTTCCTCAGGAAATGCCAATTGAACACCCATCGCTGCAGGCAAACCAAAGCCCATTGTTCCCAAACCACCTGAATTAATCCAGCGGTTGGGTTTGCTGAAACCATAGTATTGTGCCGCCCACATCTGATGCTGACCAACATCTGAGGTTACATAGGCATCACCGTTAGTGATTTCATGAACCATCTCAACAACTGCCTGCGGTTTTATCTGATCGCTATTGCGATCATAGGACATACATTTTTTAGCACGCCAGCCGTTAATGATATTCCACCAGTCAGTCAACGCTGTTTGATCAGGTTTGGTCTTGCTGGCTGAAAGCAATTGATTCATGTCATTCAGAACATCGGCAACATTACCAACAATCGGCACATCTACTGAAATTGTCTTGGAAATGGATGACGGATCGATATCAATATGAACGATCTTGGCATGCGGACAGAATTCAGCAATTTTTCCGGTTACCCGATCATCGAATCGTGCACCAATCGCAATCAGCACATCACAATCATGCATTGCCATATTGGCTTCATAGGTGCCGTGCATTCCCAGCATGCCGAGAAACTGTTGATCATCCCAGGGAATAGAACCAAGTCCCATCAAAGTTGAAGTCACCGGATAACCCAAAGTGCTGACAAACTTACGTAATGGTTCAGCAGCGTTACCTAACACGACACCACCACCGGTATAAATCATTGGTTTTTTGGCACTCAGCATCAACTCAACTGCACGCTTTATCTGCCCAGGATGACCTTTAGTAACAGGCTGGTAAGAACGCATTTTAACGCTCTGCGGGTAAACGTACGGAATCTTGATATTGGGATCAGTAATATCTTTCGGTACATCAACCACAACTGGACCAGGACGGCCTGTTGTTGCTACATAAAAAGCTTTTTTAATGGTTTCTGCCAGATCGTTAATATCTTTAACTAAAAAGTTATGTTTAACGCATGGGCGGGTAATACCAACCGAATCAACTTCCTGAAATGCATCACTGCCGATATTGGCCGTCGCCACCTGACCGGTGATAACCACCATTGGAATCGAATCCATATAAGCTGTAGCAATACCGGTTACCGCATTGGTTGCGCCAGGACCGGACGTTACCAATACAACACCAGGGTTACCTGTGGCGCGCGCATAACCATCTGCAGCATGGGTTGCCGCCTGTTCATGGCGCACAAGAATGTGCTTGACCTCTTCCTGGTTATACAGTGCATCGTAAATATGCAGCACTGCACCACCCGGATAGCCAAACAAATACTCAACCCCTTCGTCTTTTAGACAATGGACCAGAATCTCGGCGCCGCTTAATTCCACGTCTTCCTCTCTCGTATCGCTAACGCGATCTGCTTCAAAATATCAAACGGGTAAAGTTACTGTGAATGCCCGTCAAGGTCAAGAAAAACCGCCTTCTGATGCAATATCGCTGATTTGACAGAAACAACTTTTCAACTGCAAAGCTAAACAGCTATGGCATAATCTGCTTTATGAAAAAAACAGCATTAAATTCAATTACCATTAGCCAGCCTGATGATTGGCATCTCCACTTGCGCGATAATAATGCCTTAAAGCGTACTGTTACAGATAGTGCAAGATGTTTCAAACGCGCAATTATTATGCCTAACCTGCGTCCTCCAGTGACCAACGTAGAACAGGCAACTGCTTATCGACAACGCATTCTTGAAGCTCGTCCAGCACACTCTGACTTTGAGCCATTGATGACGTTATATCTGACTGATAATACGACTCCCGAAGATATTGTTGCGGCCAATCAAGCTGGATTCATTAAAGCCGTCAAGCTTTACCCGGCAGGTGCAACAACAAATTCAGATGCTGGGGTCACGGACATCAGTAATTGTTATAAAACTCTGGATACAATGCAAAAGGCAGGTATGCCATTATTATTGCATGGTGAGGTGACTCATCACGAAACCGATATTTTTGATCGTGAAAAGGCGTTCATTGATGAAAAACTGATTCCACTGTTAAGAGACTTTCCAGAACTGAAAATTGTTTTTGAACATATAACGACCAAAGATGCTGCAGACTTTGTCGCTCAAGCCAGCAACTTTGTGGCAGCAACGATAACCCCACATCATTTACTGCTAAATCGTAACGATATGCTGGTGGGGGGAATTCGGCCTCATCATTTCTGCCTGCCAGTGCTGAAACGTAATACCCATCAGAAAGCGCTTATTGCCGCTGCAACCAGCAGTAATCCGAAATTCTTTTTGGGAACCGACAGTGCACCACATACTCGATACAGTAAAGAAAATGCTTGTGGTTGCGCGGGCATCTACAGCGCCCATGCGGCAATAGAGCTGTATGCCGAAGTGTTCGACAGCTATGAATGTCTGGATAAACTCGAAGGGTTTGCCAGCTTTTACGGTGCGGATTTTTATGGCCTGCCGAGAAACGAACAGAAAATCACCTTGCAAAAAACGGACTGGCAGGTTCCCGACACGCTGGAGTTCGCAGATGAAATACTGGTGCCTATGCGTGCCGGTGAGACCATCCACTGGAAACTTGTATAAAAAATCCCGGCTCAATTAATCGAGCCGGGATCTTCCAGTCAAACTGCTGAAAAGGCCTGTTCCAGATCATCAATAATGTCACTGATATGCTCAATGCCAATACATAAGCGAAGCATTTCCGGTGTGACCCCCGCGGCTTTAAGTTCGGCTTCTTCCAGCTGACGATGAGTGGTCGAAGCGGGATGACAGGCCAGTGACTTGGTATCACCGATATTCACCAGTCGTTTGACCAGCTTCAGTGCATCATAGAATTTCACGCCATTATCAAAGCCACCTTTAATACCGAATGTGAGAATTGATGAAGGTTTACCATTGAAATATTTCTGTGCCAGATCGAAATATCTATCTCCTTGCAGTCCGGCATAGTTCACCCACTCTACTTTAGGATGCTGTTGCAGATATTTAGCGACTGCAATGGCATTGTCACAGTGTCGTTCCATACGTAATGGTAACGTTTCAATACCTTGTAATAATAGAAACGCATTCATTGGTGACAATGCCGAACCGGTATTCCGTAAAGGTACGGTCCGCGCTCTGGCAATAAAAGCTGCTTCAGCAAATTGCTCGGTGTATACCACCCCATGATAGGCCGGTTCTGGTTGATTCAATACCGGAAATCTTTCTTTGTGTTTAGCCCAGGGAAACTTGCCAGAATCTACAATAATACCGCCTAAGGTTGTGCCATGACCGCCCATGTATTTGGTCAGGGAATGCACCACAATATCAGCACCATATTCAATTGGATTAAGTAACGCCGGTGTTGCCACAGTGTTATCAACAATCACTGGAACACCATGTTTATGTGCCATTGTTGCAATGGGTTCAATATCCACAATATTACCGGCCGGATTACCGATTGATTCACAGAAAACCGCTTTGGTTTTGCCATCAATCAGTTTTTCCAAATCAGCGGCCTGATCGCTTGAGGCAAAGCGTACCTCAATCCCCATTTTAGGAAGCATATGGGCGAATAAGGTATAGGTTCCACCATAAAGCTGCGGTGTTGTCACAATATTATCGCCGGCCTCAGCAATAGTAATAATGGCATAATGAATCGCAGCACTACCGGCTGACGTGGCCAAAGCAGCAATGCCACCCTCCAGAGCAGCTACCCGCTTTTCCAACACATCCCAGGTGGGATTCATAATGCGGCTGTAGATATTGCCTGGCACATCCAGATTGAATAAATCGGCTCCATGCTGGGCATTATCAAATTCATAAGCGACTGTTTGATAAATCGGCACCGCACAGGATTTTGTAACGGGATCAGTTTCATAACCTTCATGCAGACAAATCGTTTCTTTTTTCATAGTTTTCTCTCGCTGTTATTATTTTAGGGTTTGCTGATCTTTCAGAGCATTATGCGAGTTTACGACGATAAGAATGAAATGCAATATTGCTTGAATTTTATCGCCGTAACCCCATATCAGGTAGGCAACATTGAATAATTCCTCAAAACCACAGATTTCAGGAGACATAACCATGAAAATATTAGTGGTACTAACTTCGCACGATAAGCTTGGCAATACCGGTGAAAAAACCGGTTTTTGGTTAGAAGAACTTGCAGCACCGTATTACGCAATGAAAGATGCTGGGGTAGAAATAACTCTGGCCTCACCCAAAGGTGGGCAACCACCTCTTGACCCAAAAAGCAATCAGCCTGACTTTCAAACGGATGCTACCCGACGTTTTGAAAATGATGCTGAAGCTAAAAACCGATTAGCAAACACAGTTAAATTAGCCGACGTACACGCCGCTGATTATGATGCAGTGTTTTACCCAGGCGGACATGGTCCGTTATGGGATTTAGCCGAAGATAAAAAATCAATTGCACTGATTGAAAGTTTCGTGCTCGCCAATAAACCAGTAGCTGCAGTTTGTCATGCACCTGCTGTTTTGTTACATGTCAAAACCATTGGCGATGAGCCCTGGATTAAAGGTAAACAGCTCACTGCATTTTCAAATAGTGAAGAAGATGCGGTAGGCTTATCTGATGTTGTACCATTTTTACTTGAAGATGCCCTGAAACAACGTGGCGCAAATTTCGAGAAAGGTGACGACTGGAGTTCATTCGTGATTACGGATGGCATACTGATTACAGGACAAAACCCGGCTTCTTCAGAAGCCACGGCCAAGGCCCTGTTAAAACAGCTGGCATAAGTCAGCAATTTACAAATCAATTACGGAACTATTATGGCTAGAGCAACCGCACGACACATCCTGGTGGACAGTGAAGAAATCTGTCTGGAATTGAAACGCGAAATCGAAGAAGGCGCAGACTTTGCTGCCGTCGCCAAAGAAAATTCTTCCTGCCCATCCAGCCGCCAAGGCGGTGATCTGGGTGAATTTGGCCCAGGCATGATGGTGCCGGAATTCGATAAAGTTGTTTTTTCCGCCCCGGTTAACACCGTTCAGGGTCCGGTTAAAACACAATTTGGCTATCATTTGCTGGAAGTTACCAGCCGTACTGAATAAGTTTGTTGATAAACCCTGAAAGCCCGGTCTCGCCGGGCTTTTTTTTATTCGGTTATTACCTGGTAATCCGGTAAATGAGACAGTAATTGTTTGCCATAATTTTTGGTTAACAACCGACGATCCAGGATGGTTATTTGGCCGGAATCAGTTTCTTTTCGTAACAGACGACCGCAGGCCTGAATCAACTTCACGCTGACCGCCGGTAATGACAAACTGATAAATGGCTGACCGCCGCGTTTTATGATCCACTCCTGACGTGCCTGTTCAATCGGGCGGGTAAATACTGGAAATGGCAGTTTGGTAATGATTACATGGGTACATAAATTGCCGGGTAAATCGACGCCTTCGGCAAACCGATCCATCCCAAAAATAATACTGCCCCGCCCCGCTTCAATCCGCTGAATATGTTTGACGATCATATTTTTGGGCGACAGCTGATCACCTTGTAAAAGAATCAAATTTTTCAATGACAATGGCAATTGCTTATATACCTGCAACATCACCTGGCGTGAGGTAAATAGCACCAGTGTCGCCGCTTGAATATCAATAATTGATTTGAGTTGGCTGACCACTTCCTGCTGCCATTGCGGCAGATTTTCATTGGGTAAATACTGCATCATCGGCAGTTTTAGCACAGCCTGCTGCTGATATCGAAACGGTGAAGGCAGCGCCAGAAAGTGTTTTTCATCGTAACGCTGTAAGCCACAATCCGCCCGGAAACGCTGGAATAATCCCATGCCTCGTAACGTGGCTGATGTCATTACCACCCCATAAGCCCGCTGCCATAAACTGCGATCCAGAAAACCTGCCGCTGTCATCGGCCCGGCATGAATCACCAGCGTATGCTGTTTGGCAAACTGTTCCTGTGCCAGCCAGCGCACATTAGGTGGGCGCTCGGCTTTATCCTCATCGAGAAACAGCGCCATAAAATCAATCAGATAACCAAAAATATTCTGTACCGTTCCCACTTGCGGTAATAATGCTTCACCAACCTTATTACTTAATTGGGTTTTCTCCAGCCCTTCTTTAATCCATTTGCCAATCAGCGAGAAATGCTTATAGATGGAATTAGCTCGTTGTAACAGGTTCTGGCAGGGAATAAACAAGGCATTAAGTAACGGACTGCCCCAGAAAATCCGTGGCTCACTGATACGGCCTTCCAGCATTTCATTTACTGTGGCATCACTGCCCAGAATATCCAGCAATTGCTGCAACAGATTGATGATGGCTGGTAAATCCTGACGAATTTCCTTAAACATATAACCAAAGTCATGCTGCCGGAAAGCCAAAGCAGTGGGCAGCTTTTTCATCAGACTGTCAGCGGTTTCAACCGTTTGATAAAGCTGGGCAAAGTTCAATGCTTTGGCGGCATGTCCCAGCGCTTTTTGTGGCAGATTATGTGCTTCATCAAACACCAGAATCAGCTCTTCAGGATTGGGCAATACCAGCCCACCGCCCAAGTCAGCATCACTGAGTAATAAATCGTGATTCACCACCACCACCTGTGCCAGCTGCATTTCCTTACGTAGCAAGTAATAGGGGCAGCTCAAAAAATACCTACAGCTTTTACCGGCACAGCCTTCTGAATCAGTAGATACTTCATGCCAAAGCGCCGGATCAATGGCATCAGTACGACTATCCCGATCACCATCCCAGCGATGTTCATCCCAATCCTGGAACAGATTCTTTGCTTGAGTCTGTCTTAATACTTGCTGATATTTCTGATCCACATCCAGCGTCAAATCCTGCTGTTCGGGAGTGGTTGCCAGTTGTGCCAGTTTGCTGGGACAGACATAGCGGCGACGACCTTTGATTTGCATAAACCGTATCGGTTGTGGCAAAGCCGCTGAAAACTGTGGCAGATCTTTCTGAATTAATTGCTGTTGCAGATTGACTGTTGCAGTGCTGATCACCAGCAATTTTTTACTGTTCAAAGCTGTTTCAATTGCACCGCTGAGATATGCCAGCGTTTTCCCCACGCCGGTTGGAGCTTCCACTACCGCCATTCTATTTTGCGACTGTTGTAGCCGTTGATGAATAAATCGACTCATTTCAACTTGTTGCGGTCTGGCTTTAAAATCCGGCATCAACTTATTGATACAGATAAATATTTCATCAAACACTTAACGTATTTCCACGCGGTTTTTCAGTGCCTTACCAGCCATAAAATCATCAATATTCTGCAACGTTGTCTGAGCGATATGCTGTAATGCCTCCCGGGTGAAATAGGCCTGGTGCCCGGTAACCAGCACATTTGGAAAGGTCAATAAACGCTGGAATATATCGTCCTGAATAATATCGGTGGAATGATCTTCAAAAAACAGACTGCCTTCCTGTTCATACACATCTATTCCCAAATAGCCAATATGCAGCGCTTTCAGGGCATCCAATACAGCCACTGTATCCAATAAGGCTCCGCGACTGGTATTTATCAGCATCACGCCGGGTTTGGTCAGCCCGAGACTGGCCGCATTGATAATATGATGTGTTTCATCATTTAATGGACAATGCAGACTGATAATATCGCTTTGACCGAGCAAGCTGTCGAGTGTCACCACTTCAAAGCCTGATTGTTTGGCTGGTATAGCGTTATGCGGTTCATAAATCAAAACCTGGCAACCAAATGCCCGCAATCGCTCAGCGACTAACAAACCTATTTTACCGCCCCCAATAATGCCCGCGGTTTTACCAAAGAAATCAAAACCCAGCAAACCATCCAAAGAAAAATTACCATCGCGAACTCGATTATAGGCCCGCGGTATCTTCCGACTTAATGCCAACATCAGTGCAATGGTATGTTCAGCGACCGCATAAGGTGAATAGGCTGGGACATTGACGACAGTTATACCAAGCTTGTTAGCCGCCGTTAAATCCACCTGATTAACCCCGGCACAGCGTAACGCAATTAAACGAATGCCGTTTTCTGCCAAAATGCTAAGCGTTTCAGCCGAAATATCGTCATTCACAAACGCACTGACCACTTCAGCATCTTTGGCCAAAGCTGCTGTCATTGGATTTAACGCCATTTCATAAAAACATAATGATACTTGCTCATCGGCCATTTTCGTGAGATAGGCCTGATCATAAGGTTTTGCGCTGAATACCGCGACATGAGTTGGTTTCATTTGGAGCCTTTATCAGAAATGCAGTTTACTATTGGTCTGCTGAGCATCATTTTATCGAACAAATCTTATTAATGGAGACAGTAATGACGTCGTCATCGGGAAACATTCATGTTTTATGTTTAAACCCCGCTTTGGATGTGACTTACCATGTCAAAAAGTTAATCCCCGACCAAAAATCACGTTCCGATGCTGCCCGTCATGATCCAGGGGGTAATGGTATCAATATTGGCCGGGCTTTGTTTCGTATGCAGGTAGAGGCAACAACTTATTGTGTCATTGCCGGTTCCATTGGTGAGATTCTGCAAGACATGCTTGATGAACAACTACCCAATGTTCTGTTCCATCATGTCTCAGGACAGACGCGTATTAACAGCACGATTATTGAGCTTGATACACAATCTCAATTTCAAATCACTGATGCTGGCACACCTGTCCCGGCAGCCCAGTTAACTCAACTGGTGGAAAATTTTGCCAATTCTGTAGGGAATGGTTATGGCATTCTTACCGGATCCTGCCAGCCCACTGTACCAACCTCTCTGTATGCTGATTTGGTGCATAAAATCCAGCAACATGGTGGACGAACTGTCGTCGATAGTCATGGTGACATATTGCGTTTGGCAATTGAGGCGAAACCATTTTTAATTAAACCTAATTTGTATGAACTGGAAACCCTGCTACAAATAAAACTCGACACTATCGAATCAATTGCTGAATGCGCCAGAAAACTGCAGTTGTCCGGTGTTAAACATGTCTGTGTTTCTTTAGGTGATCAAGGAGCTCTATTAGTCAGTCCGAGCAACAGTTTTTATGCGAAAGCGTTATCAGTACCAGTGAATACTACTGTGGGTGCAGGTGATTCAATGGTCGCGGGGCTGGTGGCCGGTTTCTGCCTTGATGATCAGCCCGAAACAGCACTGCGTTATGGTATTGCCTGTGGAGCCGGTACCGTCATGCACGCCGGAACAGAATTATTTCACGGTGATGAACTGGCCGATTTTCGACAGCAGGTAACTATTCAAACACTGGATATTTAACTCGGCAACAGGTTATCAACCAGCAACTGTAGTGATTTGCTTTGTCGAAACTCATTTACATCCAGACGGTAGTGCAAGACAACCTTCTGTCCAATCTGGAGCCATACTGGAGCTGTTTGACGAAACGCCATTGCCGTGATTTCACGCCCATCATCCAGTTTTACGGTTAAACGCAAATGGTCTGATTGCTGACCGACATGACGATAATTCTGTAACACAAACTGTCCATGAAACTGTGGTTCCGGAAAAGCCTGACCCCATGGCGCCAGAACCGGTAATTGCTCGGCCAGCTGGAGGTTCAGTTCCTGCGCCGATAATTCACCGTCAGAATACAAAGCGCGTTCAAATACACTGGGATCGGCTGAAAGCTGAACAGCTTCCCTGAATGCCTGCTCAAACAATGAAAAGTCGTTCTGCTTTAATGTTAACCCTGCTGCCATCGCATGTCCGCCAAAGCGTAAAATTAAATCAGGATATTTAGCAGCGACATTAACCAGGACATCACGAATATGAACGCCCGTTATAGAGCGCGCTGAACCTTTGATTTCACCAGGTTCGCCCGGTGCAAACACGATGACTGGCCGATGCAGTTTTTCTTTAATTCGAGAGGCGAGTAATCCGATTACCCCTTGATGCCAGCTTTCGTCATATAAACAATAAGCAGCTGCCTGAGTGGTTTCATTCAGCTGCAGTTTTTCCAGCATCGCCAGAGCTTCCAGCTGCATGCCTTGTTCAACCGAGCGACGCTCAATATTAATCTGATCCAGCAACTGAGCAGCTTGCTGAGCCATAGCAAAGTTATCCGTCAGTAAGGTATCAATGCCCAACCCCATATCATCCATACGGCCCGCTGCATTTAACCTCGGCGCAATGGCAAAGCCCAAATCCTGTGCAGATAATCGATTGATGTCCTTACCGGCAATTTGTAATAAAGCGCTGATACCTGCACAGGCGCGTCCCTGCCGCATACGTTTCAGTCCAAGATCCACCAGTGTGCGATTGAGCCTATCCAAAGGCACGACATCGGCGACGGTGCCCAATGCGACCAAATCCAGCAATTCCACCAGACGAGGTTCTGTCAGTTGCTGTAATTCAAACCAGTTAATATCACGTAATCCCTGCCGCAGACCGACCAGCACATAAAATGCCACCCCAACCCCTGCCAGCATTTTGCTGGGAAAGTTATCTCCGGGTTGATTAGGATTAACGATAGCGTCGGCTTGTGGCAATTGTTCTGCGGCAAGATGATGATCAGTGATCAACACTTGCATACCACGTTGTTTGGCCAGAGCAACCCCATCCAGACTGGCAATCCCGTTATCCACGGTAATCAATAAATCCGGCTGGGTTTCACTATCAATTTCGTTAAGTAATTCTGTGGTTAAGCCATAACCATGCACGAATCGATTTGGAACGATAAAATCAATATGTTGCAGCCCCATCATGCGCAAACCACGCATCATTACTGCACAGCTGGTAGCGCCATCGCTATCAAAATCCGCCACAATCATTACTCGCCATTGCTGCTGTAATGCCTTGATCAATAATGTTACGGCTGCTTCCATCCCCAGCATTTCCGAGGGTTTTGGCAATCCAGCTAAATCAAAGGTTAATTCATCTGCTTTAACAATACCCCTCGCCGCCATGATTCTTCGAATACATGCTGGCCATTCCTCAGGTAATTCACTGATATCACCTATATTACGCTGTTGAATATTCATAATGGCCAAGGCTTCCATACATCCCAGCAGCGCCACTGATATTGGCCATGTTCAGGAATGATTAAACGTAACTGTTGAATTTGATAACGGCGTAATTTTTGTTTTAAAGGCAAAATTTGTTGTGCCGTCACAAGCTGCAAGCGTTGCTGCCAATCATTCTGCAAATCCAGTTCCGGTAACAGCAGTAATTGATTTCCACCTCCCAACTGCTCAGGTTTCCACTCAGAAAAAGAGTTAAAGCTGACAGAACACGCAGAGGACAGTAACTTTAATAAAGTCGAATCGCCATAGACCTTATCCCATCCATTGGTAGACGGTTGCCAGTCTCCCTTGCCCCAAAACCAGAGACTATTCACTGGCAATTTGCCAGCTGACTGTCTTTGTTGATTAACCGGATGTTCAAATAAAGCCATTTGAATTTCATTATTCAAACGTAACCAGGCATTTTGTTCCTGTCCGGTCGGTAACGCTGAGACTACCGACTTACCAATCAGTGATGGCATTGCCGTTAGGGAAATATCGGGCATATTTTCCAACCAAACTGACCAATGGTTTAAATCATTAGGCACCAGTTGAGCATCAAAATCATTCAATAAAGGTTGAATGCATTCTCTAAGCTGGGTGCCCTCTTCCATTGTTAAATCATTAATTGAAAACAATAAAAGATGATCTCGATCAGCATGCAGATAACACGGATCAGCGCAAAGACTTAGTTGACCTGGATTTCGTAATGCCGAAGCGGGCAAATCAGCACCTGTGAGGAGCCTGGAACTAAAAAGCTGAATTAATGCTTTTTCAAACGTATGGTTGTTAGCAGTGAAATGTGCTTTTTTTAATAATTTTTTCAGTTCTTCGGGTAATAAAGACTGATTAATTTCCTGCATCGCAGTGGCTAAACCAGGCCAGATAATTGTCACTGATGGCTTTTCAGCCACGTTGTATAACTTCCCGGACAAATGGAATGGTTAATCGACGCTGTGCCTGTAAAGACGCTTTATCGAGACGTTGCAATACTAACATCAATGACGGCATATCCCGGCTGTAATGGCGTAATAGATATTGGGCTACTTCTTCAGGCAAAATCAATCCTCTACTCTGTGCATGACTGATCAACGCCTGTTGTTTCAATGCATCAGTCATTGAAGGCAATTGATAAATTAATCCCGTTGCCAGTCTGGATCGAAGATCAGGCAATTCAATGGCTAATTGTGCCGGGTTCTGATCAGCGCAAATCAGTAATTTATGCTCTTTCTCACGTAAACGGTTAAAGCAGTGAAATAACGCCTCTTCCCATGCAGCATCGCCACAGATTGCCTGCAGATCATCCAAACAGACAACATGGCTCTGTACTAAGGAAGCTAATACCTCAGCATCTGCTGTATCGCGAAGTTCCTGTAGATTAATATAACTCACCGGATACCCCTGATTTTGCAGGCGTTCGGCAATTGCCAGATTCAAATGGGTTTTACCAACCCCGGACTCTCCCCAAAGATAGAGAAAATCAGGTTTTTTTTCCAGGCAGAACGCATCCACAACAGAGGCTAACTCATCGCTTTCAAAGATAAAGTTATCTATCGTGAAGATTTCATGCGGTGTTAACCGCAGCGTCAGCTGTATTTCCTGCTTATTCATCACCTGCTGCTCAGGAATACAGATGACTGTTCAGGTAGCGGTGATGAGCATGCCGTAACAAAACCATCACTACAGCGGCCACTGGCAGTGCTAACAATACACCGACAAACCCGAATAATGTGCCACCAGCCATCACTGCGAAAATAACTGCCACGGGGTGCAGACCAATCCGTTCGCCCACAAATCGAGGTGTCAGAAACATTCCTTCAACCATCTGTGCAAAACCGAATGTCAGAACGACCCACAGGATGGGTAACCATTCCTGAAACTGTAAATAGGCTGCAAGACCGGCGAGCAGAATACCAATAAATAAACCAAGATATGGTACAAAACTCACAATACCGGCTATCACTCCAATTAGTAAAGCCAGGTCGAGTCCAATCAATGTCAGACCGATACAATACATGATTGATAAGGCCAGCATTACCATCAACTGCCCGCGTAAAAAGCCTGCCAGCATATCGTCACATTCACCGCTAATCTTAATGATTTTGTCTGCATGTTTACGCGGCAATAATTCGCGAAACCTGGCCACCAGATCGTCCCAGTCTCTCAACAGATAAAACGTCAGTACCGGGATAAGGATCAGATTGGTTAACCATTGCAATATCACAAGGCCTGAACGGGTCATATATCCAAAGACATCACCCGCCATTTTTCCCGCTTCCGACCAGTAATCCTGCAAAGCGGTTTTAACGGTATTAAGGTCGATCATATCTGTTGATAAACCGACTCTTTGCAACACATGCTCCAGCGAGTTTTGCAGTTGATCCAGATAAGCTGGCAGTTTTTCAAATAAAGATGCCAGTTGAGCACTAAGCATGGGAATAAAAATAAGTAATAAAATCATTCCCGTCAGCACAAATATAGCGAAAACAACACATACCGCTAAAGTGCGGGATAAACGATAGTTTTCCAATCTGTCGGCCAGTGGGTCTCCCAGATAAGCCAATAATGCCGCAATAAAAAATGGTGTTAAAACAGAAGATAACTCCATCATTAGCCAGCCAGATAAAATCAATAGCCCTAGCAACAGGAATTTATTGGTATCACTCATGAGCTTTTTTTCATCTGACGCCACGCGTTTGTCCCCCATACCACAATGTATTCACTACCACTAATGATGACACTTGCCACCACCAACCAGATTAAGGTTGTACTCCATGTCGCTACTTGCGGAAGCCATTCTTGCTGCAAAATAACAAGCAACACTAAAGCAATCTGAAAAACTGTATTGATTTTACTGCTCCAGAGCGGAGACAGTTCATATTCACCGAATTTGAAATGATAAATCAAAGCACCACAAACAATCAGTAAATCTCGACCAAACACCAGCAATAATAGCCACAAGGGTAATAGTTGCATATAGGTTAATGTGGTAAATGTTGCGACCAGCAGAAATTTATCTGCTAGTGGATCAAGAATAGAGCCCAGACGACTTTGCCAGTGAAAATGACGAGCCAGAAAACCATCCACACCATCAGAAATACCAGCGATGGCCACCAGAATCAATGCAGTGGAAAACTTTTCTTCAATCATCAGCCAGACAATAGGGCCAACTAATAAAATTCGAAATACACAAATGAGGTTGGGAATATCCCGTGGACTCAAGGTAATAACCTGTATTGAGAGCCGCTATCATCAGTGGTATCGGGCTCAATTACCCGTCCCATCGCTAGTAATTGTCTGAATTTTTCCGGCTCAGCCTGAATAAGTAAAACCAAATCGAGCTTCTCACTGCCCAAGCTACCGACTTTAATATCCGAAACGACCTGTAAGCTTCCCAGATAATCCATTAGTCGACTGTAGCCATCGTAGTCTTCAATACCAGAAACATGAATTTCCATTTCGGTATTATCTGATTCACTGAATGAGATATTCAGCCGTCTACCCAGCCGATCAGCAAACTCATCCACCCCGTTTTGAATCGCTGTTTTAACATCACCCTGACTTGACCAGCGCTCAACCTCTTCACCAAGCAATGCCTGCCAACTTATTTCGACAGATTCCTCATTACCCCGTAAACGAGCTGACACAATGACAGAAGAACCATATCGCTCGGAGGCCTGTTTTACAGCAGTATTATTACCCGTGGCAACATCGTTAAAAGTCAGCTGAGTCTGATCCTCAAGATCCATCAATGGCAACAATAACGGAATACCGCGTTTTTTTGCTGCCTGTTCGATATGAAAAAGTAATGAATCTTCATCACCTTCCCCAATCAATTGTTGTTTCCCTGCGTACTCAATAGCCACCCAGAACAGTGTCTCAGGTCGGATTTTGTCCCATACTGGCAACCCGATTCGTTGTAAGGCGTTATTGATGCCTTCAGCATTAAATTCGAGCGTTAAAGCTAATTGTTGTTCCGCAACATCGCTGTCAGGATTTGGAATTTGCTGATAATAATATTGATCGACATACCGGTCTGCATCGGTTACCAGAGCAGAAATATCTGCCTGCTCCACCGCGCGACGGTCACCAACGACTTTTACTACCACCTGTTTGAGCAATTCCGGCGCGAGTCGCTGACGATCTTCTTCACTCTGCGAAGCAACAGGTGCTTGAGCTTGATATAAATCAGTAACTTCCGCGGCGGAGACAATCGACGCAGCGAAAACGAAAATCAGTGAGAAAAATAATCTAGGCATTGTGGTATTCTAACACGCTGTTTTTTGTGTGTGATGTCCAAATAATCAGGAAGCCAGCATGACCGATCCAGTCGTTCCACCTACCCAATCAAACCAAGCTCTCAGTTACCGCGATGCCGGTGTTGATATTGAAGCCGGAAATGCGCTTGTCGAGCGTATCAAACCCTTAGCAGCCAAAACCCGTCGTCCTGGTGTCATGGCTGGACTGGGTGGTTTTGGCAGCCTGTTTGAACTACCGCTCGATAAATATAAACAACCGGTTTTGGTCTCAGGAACAGATGGTGTTGGCACCAAATTAAGACTGGCAATCGAGGCTGGAATACATGACACCATTGGTATTGATTTAGTTGCCATGTGCGTCAACGATATCGCGGTTCTTGGCGCGGAACCGTTATTCTTCCTTGATTATTATGCCACCGGAAAACTGAATATTGATGTAGCAACGGATGTTGTCAGCGGTATTGCTGAAGGCTGTCTTCAATCAGGGGCTGCATTGGTAGGCGGCGAAACAGCTGAAATGCCAAGCATGTATCAGGAAGGTGATTTTGATTTAGCAGGTTTTTGTGTCGGCATTGTAGAAAAAGACAACATTATTGATGGATCTCAGGTAAAAGCTGGTGATGCCATTATCGGGATCGCGTCTTCCGGACCACACTCAAATGGCTATTCATTGATTCGCAAGATTATTGAAGTCAGCAAAGCTGATCTGAATATGTCATTTGATGGTGCAACATTAGGTGAAAAACTGTTGGCACCGACCAGAATCTACGTTAAGTCATTACTACAACTACATGAAAAAATTAATATTCACGCATTGTCTCATATTACCGGTGGTGGTTTATTGGAAAACATTCCCCGCGTATTACCAGAAAATGTAACGGCAATTATTGATAGTAAAAGCTGGCAAAGACCGGCCGTTTTCGACTGGCTGCAACAGCAGGGAAATGTGGTCGATCGTGAGATGTATCGCACTTTTAATAATGGTATTGGCATGGTGGTTTGTGTAGCTGAGCAGGATGCCGATGCAACCGTACAGATTCTGACTGCACTGGGTGAGACGGCTATGCGTATTGGCCATATTGAAAATAGTGACACCGAAGAACAAGTCATTATTAAATGACTACTGCCTTGAAACCCAAGTTGGTCATCCTGATTTCAGGACGTGGCAGCAACATGCAATCAATTGTTAAAGCGATTCAGGTAAATGAGTTGGATGCGGAGGTTGCTGCCGTAATCAGTAATTGTCCCAATGCAGCTGGATTGGAATTTGCTCAGCAATCTGACATTGCCACCCGAATACTGGATCACAAGGCTTTTACAAGTCGTGAAGCGTTTGATGAACAGCTGATGAAGCTGATTGATTCTTTTGTTCCGGATTATGTTGTATTAGCTGGCTTTATGCGGATTTTGAGCGCAGGATTTGTTAAGCACTATGCGAATAAATTAATCAATATTCATCCATCGCTGTTACCTAAATTCAAAGGTATGCATACGCACAAACGAGCCATCGAAGCCGGTGAAAAAGAACATGGTGCGACGGTACACTTTGTTACCGAGGAACTGGATGCCGGACCGATAATATTACAGGCTAAAGTACCTATTCTGGAAAATGATACTGAAGACACTCTGGCAGCCAGAGTGTTGATTGAGGAACATAAGCTTTATCCTGATGCCTTAAGGTTGCTGATTCAACAACAGAACTGATTATTCATGCGCTATTTTTCCTACCTGGTGTTGCTGTTTATGTCTGCTACGGTTTGTGCTCAAGACCTAGCTGATTATTCTGCACAATATGAAATCAATATGAATGGTTTGCAGGCTGGCGAGCTGAACCAGCAGCTGGAAACCTTAACAGATGGTTTGCATCGCTTTCGTTCAGCGACTAAGGCCAAAGGTGTAGTTGCTTTATTCAAACGCGATACGGTCAAGGAAACCAGCTTATGGACCCTCTCCCAACAGCAGATTAAGCCCCGTCAATATCTTTATCAACGCAATGGTGGCAAAAAAGATAAATATTTACGCATGGACTTTGATTGGCGTAATCGCTCCGTACATATAGATGACAGGGTTCATCCATGGGATCTTGAAATTGAAGATAGTACATTGGAAAAACATGTTTATCAGGTACAACTGAGATTGGATTTGCTGCAGAATCCCAAACAGAAAACCTTTAATTATTTAATTGCAGATGGCGGCCGTCTAAAACATTATCAGATCAAAAGACTTGAGCAGGAAACGATAACTACACCACTTGGCAGCATAAACACTGTTAAATTCAAAAGACAACGTGATAGAGACAGCGACAAGGATCGGGAAACCACTTTGTGGTGTGCACCGGAATTGAATTATTTGCCGGTCAAACTGGAGCACATTGAAAAAGATGGCACCAAATTTACTGCGGTATTGCGTCGTGTAGAGGGTATATCAAAATCAGCATTTACCCCTGTCGAATAACATCCCTGAAATGTAAGGAAAACTGATGAGCAAAAAACAGTTTGAAATCATTGAAGAAACAACCGCTTATAGCGGTTTTTTTAGTTTAAAAGTTGTCTCTTTAAAACATACATTATACAAAGGTGGCTGGAGTGCACCGCTAACCCGAGAAGTCTTTCATCGTGGAAGCTGTGTTGCGGTATTACTTTATGATCCACAAAAAGATGCGTTGGTTATTATCGAACAATTTCGTCCCGGCGCCATACAACTAAATGATGAGCGTGCGTGGCTTCTTGAGATTGTGGCTGGGGCAATTGAACCTGGCGAAACACCAGAATCCGTGGCCTATCGCGAGGCCGTTGAGGAATCAGGATGTGAAATACTGGAAATGATCAAGATAAGTGAGTTTTTCACCTCTCCGGGCGGTACATCCGAGCTATTACACCTGTTTTGTGGACGCATAGATAGCACCCATATTGGTGGATTACATGGCCTGGATGAGGAAGATGAAGATATCTCAGTCAGTGTATTATCATTCGATGAAGTCTATGCCTTGCTGGAAACAGGTAAAATTATCTCGGCGATTCCGATTATTGCTATCCAATGGCTGGCTTTACATCGTGAAGAATTACGTCAACGCTGGACTTAAGCACACTCTATATCGTTGTTGAACAGCTGAGATTGAAATGTCACTTTCTAACCCAATGGCATGATTCTGTAACCAGCTGAAATCGTATGCGATTCACCCGGTGCCAAACTGATACTGTTATTGGCGGCATTGGCCGTTTCAACACAGACAAAGTACTGATACGAGTCATCAGTCATATCTTTTAATGTTGCCACCCTATCCCAAGGATTCCATACTATTGTGGTATTTGAACCTGAACTTTCTACCACAATGCGGCGTGCCCAGTCAGAATCCTCAATAAATAGCTTGTCAGGACTGTTCAAATACACTCTGTCTGTTTCGCCGTTAAAAACGATCTCACCAGCCTGAAGTTTCTCACGAAAATTTTCTACCTTGTCGAGATAATGATGATTGCTCAACCCCCTCACCTGAGTTTTTTCGATATTTCCCACTGCAAAATAAGTATGCAATGCCTGTGAGATAACAAAACTTTCTTGATCAAGGTTTTCAGTAGTTAAGGATAATGTTAACTGTTCATTGATCTCAATCACCATTTTCAAACTATAAGCACAATGCCAAAGCGGTTCGTCCTTAGGATCCGGTGATAATGACAGAGTCAATTTAATGCCATCATTTTCAGTCTGTTGCACATCAATCAAATCCCAAACACGGTTACGTGCAAAACCATGAGCAGGACGGCCTTTACCACTGGGATCAACACCAAACCATGGCCAACAGACCGGGACACCTCCTCGAATTGCCCGCCGATCACCATAACGGCTCATTCGACTCAAAAACAATAGATCATGTAATGCATGTGCAGAGCGGTAAGATAATACCTGCGCACCCTGAGTTGTTATACGTGCCTTGGCATGAGGCGTATTGATATTTATCATTACACATTCTGACGGCCCCATTGAAAAATCCAGGCGATCAGCAATAGCAAATTGTTGTTTTAGTTGTTCTATAGTTTGCATTAAATTCTACGTCTGAAACAAAAAGACGGGCACAATGCCCGTCTTTGAGACTAAATCTAAGTTTTAGTTTTTAGTGCTGGTGACCGCCTTCACCATGAACATGTCCATGTTCAAGCTCTTCTGCACTTGGTTCACGAACTTCACGGATTTCAACGTCAAAGTTCAAATGTACGCCAGCCAGAGGATGATTTCCATCGACGGTAACAGTTTCATCATTGATTGCTACTACAGTGACCAAAACCGGGCCTTGCTCGGTTTCGGACTGAAATTGCATACCCACTTCAACTTTTTCTACACCACTGAATAATTCAGCAGGTACATCCTGTTTTAGCGCATCATGGCGTTCGCCATAAGCATTTGCTGGTTCGATACTGGCCTGGACTTTATCGCCAGTTTCTTTGCCCGCCAGGGCATCTTCCAAACCAGGGATAATATTGCCAGCGCCATGCAGATACGCCAGCGGGCCGGCACCTTCACTGCTATCAATGACTGTGCCGCTGTTGTCGGTGAGCGTGTAGTCGATCACGACTACTTTGTTGTCTGCAACTTTCATGGAAACTCCTTACATGTTTTGAATAACAGCTGCAGCATAATCACTACAACTCAACGCATCGACGCCAATAGCCTGAGCTAAATCACCGGTGACACGCGCATTAGAAATGGCGCCTGAGACGCCGGAAACGACCAGATCTGCCGCTTCGCCCCAACCTAAATGTCTTAAAAGCATTTCGGCCGATAGGATTAATGATGACGGATTCGCATTATTTTTTCCAGCCAAAGCCGGTGCTGTGCCATGTGTTGCTTCAAACATCGCAACGGCATCCGCTAAATTTGCACCCGGTGAGATGCCAATTCCCCCAACCTGTGCAGCAAGGGCATCAGAAATGTAATCACCATTCAGATTCAATGTGGCAACCACATCATAATCTTTAGGGTGCAATAAAATTTCCTGTAAAAATGCATCGGCTATCGAGTCTTTGATAACGATTTTTTTACCGGTATTTGGATTATTAAAGGTTTTCCAGGGCCCACCATCCAGCGGCGTAGCACCAAACTCTTTTTCAACAAGGTCATAGCCCCATTGTTTGAAAGCCCCTTCGGTGAACTTCATGATGTTACCCTTATGTACCAGGGTCAATGAATCACGGTCATTGTCGATAACATATTGAATGGCTTTACGTACCAGTCGCTCTGTTCCCTCTTTGGAAACCGGCTTGATGCCTATCCCCGAGGTTTCAGGAAAACGGATTTTGCTGACACCCATGTCTTTTTGCAGAAAGTCGATGACCTTCTGAACTTCAGGTGTACCGGCAGCCCATTCAATACCGGCATAAATATCTTCTGAGTTTTCGCGGAAGATAACCATATCGATATTTTCGGGTGCTTTAACCGGGCTTGGCGTACCAGGGTAATAACGTACCGGGCGCTGACAGACATATAAATCAAGCGTCTGACGTAATGCCACATTCAAAGAGCGAATCCCGCCTCCCACTGGCGTCATTAACGGACCTTTGATCGATACCGAATATTCTCTCAACGCATCAATGGTTTCTTCTGGCAAATAGGTTTCAGCACCATAAAGCTGTGTGGCTTTTTCGCCAGCGTAGACTTCCATCCAGGAAATTTTGCGTTCGCCGTTGTAGGCTTTGTTCACTGCCGCATCAATCACATCAATCATGGCCGGTGTGATATCGATACCGATGCCATCACCTTCGATAAAAGGGATAATCGGTTGATTAGGTACATTCAATGAATAATCGGCATTAACGCCGATGGCTGCACCCTGTTCCGGTACACTAATGTGTTGATATGCCATGCACGGCTCCTGAAGTTAAAAGTGGCATTTTACATGATCTATGGCGTTGATATAACCATGACCAGACTAATTGCATTTAATAAACCCTATGACGTGCTGACTCAATTCAGCGATAGCGACGGTCGTAAGACACTGAAGAACTACATAGATATACCGGACATCTATCCGGCAGGTCGGTTAGATCGGGACAGTGAAGGATTATTATTGCTGACCGACGATGGTCAATTGCAACATCATATCAGCGATCCACGACATAAATTAAGCAAAACTTACTGGGTTCAGGTGGAAAACATTCCGGATGCTGCTGCGCTTGAACAATTGCAACAGGGTGTCATGTTAAAAGATGGTCTGACCAAACCGGCTAATGCCAGACTTATCAATGAACCTGATTTGTGGGAAAGAGTTCCGCCGGTACGATTTCGACAATCGATTCCAACCCAGTGGTTGGAATTGCAAATCAGTGAAGGCAAAAACCGACAGGTACGCCGTATGACTGCTGCAGTCGGCCATCCAACATTAAGATTGATCCGCGTAGCGATTGGCCCCTGGCAATTAAATGATCTGCAACCCGGACAATGGTGCGAAGTTAATTTTCAGACCGTGATAAAATACGCCGATGATTTGGACTCCAAGAACCACCGTAGCCGCCGTAATAGAACGCGACCAGCAATTTCTGATGGTCGAGGAAATGATCGGCAGCGAACTCAAACTCAACCAGCCAGCCGGCCATCTCGAAGACGGAGAAAGCCTGATTGAAGCGGTTATCCGGGAAACACTGGAAGAAACAGCCTGGCAATTTACGCCTGAGTCGTTGATTGGTATCTATCGCTGGCGACATCAGCAAACTGAAAATACCTATATTCGTTTCTGTTTTAGCGGAAGCGTGGGGGAAAAGCTGGATAGACCACTGGATACTGACATTCATCAGGCTGTCTGGCTGGATGCTGACACTATCAAACAGCGTCGATCACAGTTTCGCAGTCCTTTAGTCGAGCAATGTTTACAGGATTACCTCGCTGGAAAACGCTATCCACTTGATTTATTAACTGATTAATTATGTCTGAACACAAAAAAATAGTTGTCGGTCTGTCCGGCGGCGTGGACTCCTCTGTTTCAGCGTTGTTACTTAAACAACAAGGCTTTGATGTTGAAGGTCTGTTCATGAAAAACTGGGTCGACTATGCGGATGAAAGCGAATGTACTGTTGAGGATGATCGCAAAGACGCCCAATCAGTTGCTGATAAAGTGGGCATCGTTTTTCATGAAGCCAATTTCGCTATGGAATACTGGGATTATGTATTCAAACATTTCTTGGATGAATACAAAGCGGGCCGCACGCCGAATCCCGATATTCTGTGTAATCGTGAAATCAAATTTAAAGCTTTTTTAGATCACGCCATGGAATTGGGTGGCTATCTGATTGCCACCGGTCATTACGCACGAGTGCGCGAACATGAAGGTAAATTTCAGTTATTGAAAGGCCTGGATAACAGCAAAGACCAGAGTTACTTCCTGTATACCCTTGGTCAGGCGCAATTATCCCGTACTCTTTTCCCGCTGGGCGAATTACCAAAAACCGAAGTGCGTCAGATTGCCGAAAAAGCTGGCTTTATCAATCACGACAAAAAAGACAGCACCGGTATCTGCTTTATCGGGGAGCGACGTTTTCGCGAGTTTCTGGGGCGTTACATTCCGGCTCAACCCGGTGAAATGCGCACCCCGGAAGGCGAAAAAATTGGTGAACATTCAGGGTTAATGTATTACACCCTCGGCCAACGCCAGGGCCTTGGCATTGGTGGTCGTAAAAACAGCAGCGGTGAGCCCTGGTTTGTGGCTGGCAAGGATATGGAAAAGCGAATTTTATATGTTGTTCAAGGTGAACATGAATGGCTTTACAGCACTAAACTTACCGCTGAACAACTTTCATGGGTGGCTGGCGAAGCCCCGGAATTGCCATGTCGTGCCAGTGCAAAAACCCGCTATCGTCAACCAGATCAGCCCTGCCTCATCACTCAGGATGAACAAGGCAATATTCAGGTTGAATTTGACTCGCCACAACGCGCCGTCACACCAGGACAATCTGTTGTGTTTTATCAGGATGATGTCTGTTTGGGCGGTGGCATTATTATCGATACCAACGCTCCGGGGATGCATCCATGAGTCAGAGAACAATTATTCATGATCGTGTCATTGCTCTCTCCGCTTTGATGCAATCCGTGACTTTAGTGCAGCAGATTGCTGAAACCGGTCAGGTCGATAACGATGATATGCAGACCATGCTGCAGAGTTTACTGGTGATGGATGCGCCTGATACTGAATCGGTTTATGGTGAAATCAGTAAATTAACAACGGGGATCCGTCAGTTCAATAATCAGCTATCGAAACGTAAACAACCTGGCGATATTGTGGTGTTGCGCTATGCAATCGGAATTTTGCACTTGCAACGCAAACTGGCAAAGCGCCCCGCAATGCTGGATCTGATTACCCGTGAACTGGATCAGATTCCGCAACAGATTGAATACTTTGGCAGCATCACCAGTCCGCAGGTAATTGCCCGTTTCGCCGATATCTATCAGCGTACCGTCAGTGAACTCACGCCGCGTATTCAGGTGTTTGGTGATTCCACTTATCTGCAACAAGCTGATAACGTTAATCGTATTCGTGCTCTGCTGCTGTCTGGAATTCGCGCTGCAGTGTTATGGCAACAGAAAGGTGGCAGACGCTGGCAGTTCTTATTGCAGAGCAATAAATTATTACAGGCAGCGACAGATTTACACGCTCAAACCTAATAAAGCTCGTTACCAATAATAGTCATAAAAAAAGGGCTGTGAAAACAGCCCTTTTTGGTTTCTGTGAGTTACCAATTTAACTAGCTTTAGCACGTTGATAGTGCTCCAACTCGTTAAAGTTCAGATAACGATAGATCTCATGAGCCATTGGCTGAATACCGGCAACTTTCTCCAGATATTCGGCAACTGTTGGAATACGCCCCAAACTGGCCACTACCGCCGCGAGTTCTGCAGATGATAAATAAACATCGGCTCCATTACCCAGACGATTCGGGAAGTTACGGGTAGAAGTTGAGACAACTGTGGCATTATCAGCCACCCGTGCCTGGTTACCCATGCACAACGAGCAACCCGGCGTTTCAGTGCGGGCACCAACACGACCAAAGATACTGTAGATACCTTCTTCCGTTAATTGATGCTGATCCATCTTGGTCGGCGGAGCAACCCACAATTTAACGGGCAGATTACCCATTTTCTCCAGCACTTTACCGGCGGCACGATAGTGACCAATATTGGTCATACAGGAACCAATAAACACCTCATCAATATGAGCACCAGCGACTTCGGATAAGGGTTTGATATCATCCGGATCGTTCGGACAGGCCAGCAATGGCTCTTTGATTTCATTCAAATCAATCTCGATAACCGCAGCGTATTCTGCATCAGCATCCGGCTCAAGCAATTGAGGATCAGCCAGCCATGCACGCATGGCATCTATGCGACGTTGCAGTGTTCTGGCATCGGCATAGCCTTCTGCAATCATCCATTCCATTAATGAGATATTGGAATTCAAAAATTCAATGATCGGTTCTTTATTTAATCTGACAGTACAACCATTAGCACTACGTTCTGCCGATGCATCTGACAGTTCAAATGCCTGCTCGACTTTCAGATCTGGTAAACCTTCAATTTCCAAAACACGACCATTAAAGATATTTTTCTTACCTTTCTTTTCAACCGTCAGCAATCCTTCCTGAATAGCCGCATAGGGAATAGCATTCACCAGGTCACGTAACGTGATACCGGGTTGCATTTCGCCTTTAAAACGGACTAATACTGATTCCGGCATATCCAATGGCATTACGCCAAGCGCAGCGGCAAACGCTACTAAACCTGATCCAGCAGGGAAACTGATACCAATCGGGAAACGGGTATGCGAATCACCACCGGTACCAACGGTATCAGGTAAGATCATCCGGTTTAACCAGGAATGAATAACCCCGTCACCAGGACGTAATGACACACCACCGCGTGTACTGATAAATTCCGGTAATTCATGCTGTAATTTGATATCAACCGGTTTTGGATAAGCCGCGGTATGACAGAAAGACTGCATCACCAAATCAGACGAGAACCCCAGACAGGCTAATTCTTTCAACTCATCACGGGTCATTGCCCCAGTTGTATCCTGCGAGCCGACGGTGGTGACTTTAGGTTCACAATAGGCACCTGGACGCACACCTTCCACACCACAGGCCACACCGACCATCTTCTGCGCCAGCGTAAAGCCTTTATCACTATGAACAGGTTCTACAGGGCGTTTGAAAACATCTGATGGTGGCATACCTAATGTTTCGCGAGCTTTATCGGTTAAACCACGACCTATAATCAAAGGGATACGGCCACCGGCACGTACTTCATCAGCAATAGTGGTTGGCCGTAAAGTGAATTCAGAAACGACATCACCGGCTTCGTTATAAATTTTACCTTCATATGGCTTGATCGTAATGACATCACCTGTTTCCAGTTGATCAACATTACATTCGATTGGCAAGGCACCAGAGTCTTCCGCGGTATTAAAGAAAATAGGCGCAATGTTATTCCCTAAAATCACACCGCCCTGGCGTTTGTTCGGGACATAGGCCACATCGTGGCCCATGTGCCAGAGCACTGAATTGATCGCAGATTTACGCGAAGATCCGGTACCAACAACATCACCGACATAAGCAATGGGATGACCCTTTTGTTTCAGCGAGATAATGGTATCAAGCGCGTCAGGCATTTTGCTGACCAGCATCGCCTTGGCATGTAACGGGATATCAGGACGACTCCAGGCTTCTGTTGCTGGTGATAAGTCGTCGGTATTGGTTTCGCCCGGGACTTTCAGCACAGTTAGCGTAATTGCTTCAGCTAACGCGGGTCGGGATAAAAACCATTCGGCTTCAGCCCAGGATTGTAAAATGCGTTTGGCATATTGGTTGGTTTCAGCCTTTTCCACTACATCATGGTAGGCGTCATAAACCATAACAATCTTGGAAAGCGCTTTTTCTGCTGCCTCTGCGGTTGCGTCATAATCCAGTAACTCAATCAGGGGTTGGATGTTATATCCCCCCATCATGGTACCGAGCAGTTCAGTCGCATAAACCGGTGTTATCAAATCACATTGTGTTTCCTGTTTGGCAATCGCCGCCAGAAAACCTGCTTTTACATAAGCTGACTTATCCACGCCGGGTGGAACGCGGTGAATCAGTAGCTCAAGCAGTGCTTCTCTATCGGTATTTTGAGGTTGTTTAAGCCCTTCAATGATGTCAGATACCTGTTTTGCATCTAACGGCAGAGGCGGTAAACCCTCTGCGGCACGCTCTTCAACATGTTTTTGATATTCTTGCAGCACGAAAACGCTCCGAAGTTGAAACTAAGATGGCCGTTATTTTAACGCAAATTCACAAAGCAAACTGAATCAAATCCAGAATCAGGACTGAGTTCTGCTATAATTTCGGCCAATTTTCAGCTTATTTTTAATGGAGTTTTCATGGAATTAACTGCTCTTACTGCCATCTCGCCAGTTGATGGTCGTTATGCCGATAAAACAAAGGCTTTACGCCCCTATTTCAGTGAGTATGGTCTGCTGCGAGCCCGTGTTGAAGTGGAATGCCGCTGGTTACATTTACTCGGCGCCAATGCAGATATCCAGGAAGTACCTAAACTGAGTGAAGACGCTGAAAAATTCCTCAACGATTTGATGAATGATTTCTCGGTAGAAGACGCGGCTGAGATTAAAGCTATCGAACGTGAAACCAACCATGATGTGAAAGCGGTTGAATATTTCATTAAACGTAAATTCAAAAACAATGCCGAGCTTGATGCGGTAAATGAGTTTGTGCATTTTGCCTGCACATCGGAAGACATCAATAATACTGCTTACGGCATTATGCTTAAAAATGCCCGGGAAAACGTTATTCTGCCGGAAATGGACACCTTAATAGGTGCGCTGAAGAAACTGGCACAGGAACAGGCTGAAACACCAATGATGTCTCGCACTCATGGTCAACCGGCCTCTCCCACCACACTGGGTAAAGAATTAGCCAATGTTGTAAAACGTCTTGAACTGCAACGCACTCACGTCGCCGCGGTTTTACTTTACGGGAAAATGAACGGTGCAGTCGGTAACTACAATGCCCACTATGCGGCTTATCCTAATGTGGACTGGCCAATGATGGCCAATGCGTTTGTCACTGGACTGGGACTGCGCTGGAACAAATACACCACCCAGATCGAACCGCATGACTATGTTGCTGAACTGTTTCAGGCAATGATTCGTTTTAATACCGTGCTGATTGATTTCTGTCGTGATGTCTGGAGTTACATCTCCATTGGTTACTTCAAACAAAAAACCGTTAAAGGCGAAATCGGTTCATCCACCATGCCACATAAAGTTAACCCAATTGATTTCGAAAATGCAGAAGGTAATCTGGGTATTGCTAATGCGACTTTTGATCATATGGCAATGAAACTGCCTATTTCCCGCTGGCAGCGCGATCTGACTGACTCCACCGTTTTACGCAATATCGGCGTCGGTTTTGCTCACTCCATGCTGGCTTACAGCTCTGCACTGAAAGGTATTAGCAAATTGGAAGCTGCTCCCGAAACAATGGCTGCAGATTTAGATGCCAACTGGGAGTTGTTAGCGGAACCTATCCAGACGGTTATGCGTCGATATGGAATTGAGAATCCTTATGAAAAGCTCAAAGAATTAACTCGTGGACAGAGAGTCAACAAACAAATCATGCATGAATTTATTGATACTCTAGATTTGCCAGATGCCGCTAAATTTGCGTTAAAAGAAATGACGCCTGCAAGTTATATCGGTAACGCTGTTGAACAGGCAAGAAACTGTTAAATGACTGATAATTCTAACCAGGCCGACACTAATCAAATCATCGCATTTGATGGAAAACATGAGGCAGCTGCGGCTGCCTTGGCTTTGGTTGAAACTGCCCATCGGGAAATCTGTTTTCTGGGCAGTGAGATGGATATGGTTCTGCTTGATCATCCGTCAGTAATCGACTGTTTGAAACAACTTTGTATCAATAGTCGCCGTACGCAGATAAGAATATTAGTAGATGAAACCCAAAGTAGCATTATTAATTCCCATCGACTGCTACCGTTAATAGCTAAACTCACCAGTTCGATCAGCGTGAATATTCTTTCAGAAAAACAACAACGACCAAAAAATATAGTGATGTTGGTGGATCATTCCGGCTATTTACGTTGTCTCAACAATCAACGCTATCAAGGTCAGGCTAATCTGCATGATCCTTTGACAGTCCGGGAACTCAAACAACAATTTGAAGAATGCTGGAATCACAGCTCTGCAGATGTTGCGACAAGGCGGTTACATTTATGAAAATCATCTTTTCGCTAGTGTTTTTCTTGCTGGCATTACCCGCCCACGCCGATCAAATACGCACCATTGAATTGCAACATCGACTTGCGGCGGAAATACTGCCCATGATTGAACCCATGATAGACAACTACACAATCATTAGTGGCCATGACAATCTGTTGATTATAAAAAGTTCGTCGCAAAACTTTCAGGAAATAGAGCGTTTGGTCAAACAGCTCGATAGCAGGCAGCAGAGCCTTACAGTCACAGTGCTGCGAACCCAGCAACAGTTAAATGATGAACATTTTGCCGATGATCAACTTAATATTGATTTAGAGAACCCGAAAAATTCATCCGTGGAAATAAATCGCTGGTCCACCAAAAACAGTCGAGAACGGGATCAGCAGTACCAGGCAAGGGGTATTGCCGGTCAGCCTATTGATATACAAATGGGCCGCGCTGTCGCTGATAATCAGCAACAGCTTATTTTTTACCCTCATGGTGGTATTGCAGTTCAGGAAACGACCCAGTACATTCAACTGGATAATGGCTTTCAGGCAAGAGTGAATATTCTCGGCAATCAACAGGCCCGGGTCGATATCCTGCCATTATTCTCTAAGATGCAGCGTAATGGTGATATCTCAACAACCAGCTTACTGACCACGGTCAATGGTCCGCTAAATCAATGGATTTTAATTGGCCAGATTGGTGAACAACAACGCCAGCAAACGAATACAAAAACCTATCGCAGTCATCAGGATGAACAACAATGGCTGTATCTCAAAATTGAACTTAACTGAGTACCCCTGCAAAACAATGGATATAAAACAAGCGATTCAAACTCGTCGCTCGGTCAAACACTATGACCCGGCACATCAAATGACTGAAGCAGAAGTTAATGAGTTGATGGAACATGCCATCCTCTCACCTACTGCGTTTAATATTCAGCACTGGCGATTTGTCCGGGTAAAAGATGCTGAAAAACGCCAGCAAATTTTGGAAGCCGCATGGGGGCAGGCCCAAGTAGTAGATTCCTCTTTACTGCTGGTTTTGTGCGCTGATTTGAATGCGTGGGAAAAACAGCCTGAACGCTATTGGCAACATGCTCCACAGGCAGCACAGAATGCCATACTGCCAGCGATCGAAAATTATTATACCAACCATCATCAAGGCCAGCGTGATGAGTGCGTTCGCTCGGCCAGCATTGCAGCCATGAATATTATGTTGATGGCAAGAGGCATGGGATATGATTCTTGCCCGATGGATGGCTTTGACTTTGATAAAGTCGCCCGCATCATCAATTTACCGCATGATCATATTATTGTGATGATGATTACCGTTGGGAAAAAGCTTGAAGATGCACGTCCTCGAGCGGGCCAGTTACCACTCGAAGAAGTGTTTTTTACGGATAGTTTTTAATCAGATAATTGGCGGCGGCGCATCAGAAACATGGTTGCGTCCGCTGCGTTTTGCCAGATAAACCGCCCGATCAACACGCTGCAGGAAACTGTCAACGCCTTCACCAGGGACATACCGCGCCACACCAAAAGACATGGTGATTGCACCAAGTGGTTCACGGGTATCCTTGCGTTGGATTCGTTTGCTGGCAATATCCTGACGAATGCTCTCAGCCAGCTGACGGGCGTTTTGCACACTGGTATTAGGCAAAATAACAGCAAATTCCTCACCGCCATAGCGGGCAACCAAATCACGACCTTTTAATGATTTTCTCAACAACTCAGCAATCACTCTGAGCACTTGATCTCCCACTAGCTGGCCATGTTTTTCGTTGATAACACTGAACAAATCAATATCACAGAAAATGACCGACACATCCATGCCGTTAATATCTGCATCACGGGTCATCTCGTTGATTAGCTCATCAAAATGTTTACGATTAGCTAATCCAGTCAAACTATCGGTTATCGATTCACGTCGGGAATCACTTAACTCTTTTTTCAATGCAGCAACTTCTGCCATCGCACTGTTTAACTGCTCGTTGAGCAATTCCCCAGACGAAACGGCCAGTCGGGTTTCAATAAGTACTTCTTCAATCAGCGTATGTAGTTGCTGACGGTTTAAGTCCGGTTGCAGGCGACTCAACATACTTTGTAAATGACTGTTGCTTCGATCGGTAGTTGTGACGCCCGTATAGATATAGTTCAAAGTCTGTTTAAGAAGACGTGCCAATTCCTGACGCATCTCAAACATCGCAGCTCTATCTTTATCCTCGTCAAAGAACTGTTCGTGTAATAAACGGATTTGCTGTTCAGTAATTTTTCCCGTCAGTTCGATTTCATTATCTACGGCCTCTACCAAAGCCATATTCGTACCGGAAACGTACTCAAACCAAAGCGCATAATTTGCCGGAGTTGGAGCGATTTTATATTGGTTCATTTTTGAAAGCGCAAGCCGCATCCATTCGGCAGTCCGCTCTTCATATTCGCTATGTTTCATAAGTACTCCGACAAAATCCGTATGCCTATCTTTTCTTCTTCCCTGCTATTTTTAACCTTAACGCATTAAGTTTGATAAAACCTTCTGCATCTTTCTGATCGTAGGCACCAGCATCATCTTCAAATGTGGCGATGGATTCATCAAACAGACTGTCGGTGGCTGACTGTCTGCCAACAACTATGACGTTGCCTTTATACAGTTTTATTCTGACATCACCATTCACGGATGTCTGTGATGCATCTATCATTGTCTGCATCATCTGCCGTTCCGGTGCCCACCAGTAACCGTTATAAATCATGCTGGCATAACGTGGCATCAGTTCATCTTTCAAATGAGCGACTTCGCGATCCAGTGTTAATGACTCAATCGCACGATGCGCTCTGAGCATAACCGTTCCGGCAGGTGTTTCATAACAGCCACGTGATTTCATACCCACATAACGGTTTTCAACGATATCCAGTCGACCTACCCCATTTTCACCAGCGACTTTGTTCAGATAAATCATCACCTGAGCAGGCGTCATACGCTCGCCATTAATGGCAACGATATCGCCCTTTTCATAACTCAGTTCAAGGTAGGTTGCTTTATCAGGGGCATTTTCCGGTGAAACAGACCAACGCCACATACTTTCCTCGGCTTCAGCCCATGGATCTTCGAGAATACCTCCTTCGTAAGAGATATGCAGCAGGTTGGCATCCATGGAATAAGGCGATTTTTTGCCTTGTTTCATTTCAACTGGAATACCGTGTTGTTCAGCATAATCCAACAGTTTTTGCCGTGATAACAAATCCCACTCACGCCACGGAGCAATCACTTTAATGTTCGGGTTCAGACCATACGCCCCAAGTTCAAAACGCACCTGGTCATTGCCTTTACCAGTCGCGCCATGCGAGACAGCTTCTGCACCGGTTTGAGCCGCAATCTCAACCAGACGTTTGGCAATCAAAGGACGTGCAATCGATGTACCTAAGAGATATTCACCTTCGTAGATGGCATTGGCACGAAACATTGGGAACACATAATCACGAGCAAATTCTTCACGTAAATCTTCAATGTAAATTTCTTTAATGCCCAACGATTTTGCTTTGGCTCGTGCTGGCTCAACTTCTTCACCCTGACCCAGATCAGCTGTAAAGGTCACTACTTCACATTGATATTTATCCTGCAGCCATTTAAGAATAACGGAAGTATCCAGACCGCCAGAATAGGCAAGAACGACTTTTTTGATGTCAGACATGGGGGAAGAAATCCTGTATCGAAGAAATTAAAAATTGGTGCGTTATTGTATCAAAATCCACGTAAAGCAAGCACTTCTCTTGCAGCCTGCCGTTTATCGCCTTTACAGCTTATTGTCCGAGGTGCATCAAGAAATTTCAGGGTAAACCCTAAGTCACGATAGAGTTTTTTGATTTTATCCGTTGCCTGATTTGACAGTACCACTGGTCCGTCGTGATTTGCCAGCCACTCGGCTAATCGAACCTGGTCATCCCAGTCAAACCCCTGCTGGGAATATTGCCGAAATGGCACATCGTAGGGCGGATCAGCATAAATAAAATCATTCTGTCGGATATCCAGCTGGGCAAAATCCATATTGCTGAATTCCCACTGATTTAATACCGATTGGTAAGGCGCAAAATCGCTTACATAATTGATTGTTTTGTAACGACCAAATGGCACGTTGTAACCACCCGTTTTATTAAAACGACATAGGCCGTTATAACCAGTGCGATTCAAGTAATAAAATAATTGAGCACGTTCAGCGTCTGTATGTGCTGAAATATCATTGAACTGTTTACGATATTGGTAATAGAGCTGCTCATCATTTGCCAGTGGCAAATCAATTGTCAGACCTTGCTGCAGTTGCTGATAAAAATTGATTAAAGCCGGGTTCAGATCATTTAACAATGCTTTATCAGGATTTAATCCCAACGCTACAGACAATCCACCGCAGAAAGGCTCGACCAGTCGATGATCCGGAAACTGTTTCCATAATTTCAACAGTCTGGGAATTAACCAGCGTTTGCCACCAGCCCATTTTAGCGGAGGTTTAAGCAAAGAAGCTTCTCTGGTCATAGCTGATTTATCACCGCTCGGTTCCGCTGCATGAAAAGCAGTTCATTACTGATTACTATATGAGGTTATTTATCCGTTCGAGACAAAAAGTCTCGAACGGATAGACTGATATTACTTGGAATGTAATGTTTTACGAGGTGGAATCAAATCCGTAATATTGCCTTCAGCCATTTCCGCAGCAAAGGCAAACGTTTCCGACAAGGTTGGATGTGGATGAATGCTTAATCCGATATCTTCTGCATCAGCCCCCATTTCCAGTGCCAATACCGCTTCAGCGATTAATTCACCAGCATTGGGCCCGACAATACCTGCACCTAATAAACGCCCGGTTTCTTTATCAAACAAGGCTTTGGTCAGACCTTCATCACGATCGACACTCAAACTACGACCGCTGGCAGCCCATGGGAAGGCACCTTTAACGTAATCAATGCCCTGTTTTTTCGCTTCATCTTCGCTGAGACCCATCCAGGCAACTTCAGGATCAGTATAGGCAACTGAAGGTATCGTCATCGGATCAAAGGCCACTTTTTTACCGGCAATATGCTCAGCAGCAACCTTACCTTCATGTGTTGCTTTATGAGCCAACATCGGTTGACCGACAATGTCACCAATCGCATAGATGTGCGGCATATTGGTCTGCATCTGCTGATTGACCTCAATAAAGCCATAATCATTTACATCCACACCAGCAGCTTCTGCATTAATCAGTTTACCGTTGGGTGAACGGCCCACTGCGACCAGAATCTTGTCGTAGGTTTGTGGGTCCGGTGCATTATCACCTTCAAAGGTGACCTTCAGACCAGATTTTAACGCGTCGATTTTGCTGACTTTGGTTTTCAGATAAATCGCTTTGTATTGTTTCTGGATATGGTTATGTAACGGTTTAACCAGATCCTTATCAGCACCGGGGATCAGGCTGTCCTGTAATTCGACTACACTGATTTCAGAACCCAGAGCGTTGTATACGGTCGCCATTTCAAGACCGATAATGCCGCCACCAATGACCAGTAGCTTCTTAGGAATATCTTCGAGCTCCAGTGCATCAGTAGAATCCATCATTCGTGGATCATCATTGGGAAATACCGGGATTTTCGTGACACGTGAACCCGCAGCAATAATGCAGTTTTCAAAACTGATGGTTTTATCACCATCTTCTGTTTTTACCTGCATTAAATTAGTACCGGAGAACTGTGCTTCACCATGTACAACAGTTACTTTACGTTGCTTGGCCAACGCTGATAATCCACCCGTCAGCTTGCCAACAATTCCGTCTTTCCAATCTGCGACTTTGCGAATATCAATTTTCGGTTCGCCAAAGGTCACCCCATTTTCAGCAATATGTTTTGCTTCATTAATTACGTGGGCAGTATGCAAAAGAGCTTTTGAAGGAATACAACCAACATTCAGACACACCCCACCAATTCGTTGGTGACGTTCAATCAGAATCACCTGTTTGCCTAAATCAGCAGCACGAAATGCTGCCGTGTAACCACCAGGACCGGAACCTAATACAACTATTTCAGCATGCATATCAGCATCGGTAGGTACTTCAGATTTAGTTACAGCTGCTGCTTTGGGTTTTTCAGCAGCCTTTTCTGTTTCAGCGGGTTCTGGCTGAGCAGTTTCTGCTTTAGGTGCTTCAGGTTTTTCTTCAGCTGCAGAATCCGCTTCGCTTTCAACAGAGAGAATGACATCACCCTGAGCGACCTTATCACCCACTTTTACGTTGATAGACTTAATGATGCCGGCAGCTGAACTTGGAATCTCCATCGCGGCTTTGTCAGATTCAAGCGTAATAATGTCCTGATTTTCACTAACTGAATCACCTTCAGCAACCAGGATTTCAATAATTTCAACCGCATCAAAATCGCCGATATCCGGTACTTTGACTTCAATCAAACTCATAACAAGACCTTTCTGATATCAGACAACATGTTATTCAGCATCACCGTAAAGCGTGCACCGGCAGCGCCATCTATCACTCTATGATCATATGAAATCGACAATGGCAACATCAGTCGTGGTTCAAATTCTTTTCCGTTCCAGATTGGTTTCATCTGGTGTTTACTGACGCCAAGAATGGCGACTTCAGGAGCATTCACAATCGGGGTAAAGAATTGACCACCGATACCGCCAAGGCTGGAAATAGAGAATGTTCCGCCCTGTAAATCCTTGGCTGTTAATGTTCCTTCACGGGCCCGGGAACTGATTTCGCCCAGTTCACCGGCAAGTTCGAGAAAGCCTTTTTTATCAACGTCACGAATCACCGGCACCATCAAACCGTTTGGCGTATCAACAGCCACACCGATGTTGTAATACTTTTTGTAAATTAGGCTTTGTTTATCTTCGCTTAACGAAGCATTAAATTCCGGATACTGTTTCAAACAAGCAACAACGGCTTTCATAATGAATACCAATGGTGTCAGGCCGACACCTTTCTTGGCAGCCATTTCTTTGTTTTCTTGGCGGAATTCTTCCAATTCGGTGATATCAGCTTCATCAAACTGTGTGACATGTGGAATATTTAACCAGCATGCATGCAGATGTTTGCCGGAAATTTTCTTGATCCGTGATAATTCTTTGCTTTCGATTTCGCCAAACTGTTCAAAGTTAATGACTGGAACCGATGGAATACCAGTGCCTTCAGCAGCTTTTGGTGCAGGTGCATTCATCACCTGTTTAACAAAATTCTGCACGTCTTCTTTGGTAATACGGCCTTTTTGACCACTGCCGACAACTGCAGCCAAAGGAACACCTAATTCACGTGCAAACTGCCGTACTGAAGGTGATGCATGTGAAGGTTTTTTAGCTGAACCGGTATCCGGTGCATAAGGTAATGTTTCAGTTCTTTCTGGCTCAGGATTCGCTACTGTAGGAGTAGGAGTTGGCGCCGGTTTACTCTCAGCCGCAGCAGGTTTTTCTTTCTCTGCTGGTTTGCTCTCAGCTGCTTTTTCAGCCGGCTTTTCGTTTTCTTCAGCACCGGCATCAGAAGATTCAATCAAGGCAATAACTGAACCTTCACTGACTTTATCACCCACTTTGACTTTCATTTCCTTAATGATGCCGCTTAACGATGATGGAATTTCCATCATCGCTTTATCGGATTCAATGGTAATCACTTCCTGATCAGCATTGATTGAATCACCTTCAGCAACTAACACTTCGATAATTTCGACACTGTCAAAATCACCAATGTCCGGGACTTTTAATTCGATTAAATCTGCCATGTTTTAAACCTTCACTGGATTCGTTGCGTCAGCATCAATCTTGTACTGTTTGATGGCTTTGGCAACCACATCATATTTAATAGTGCCTTCATCAGCCAGCGCGCTGAGCGTGGCAACAACCACATGATAACGATCCACTTCAAAGAAGCTACGTAATCTTTCACGGGTATCACTGCGGCCAAAACCATCAGTACCCAAAACAACATAACGTTGTTTGATCCAGGGACGTAATTGCTCAGCATACAGACGCATATAATCTGTGGAAGCCACCACAACCCCATCCTGCTCATCCATGCATTGTGAAATGTAGCTGCGTTTTTTCTCAGCAGTTGGGTGCAGACGGTTATAACGATCAACATCCATGCCTTCACGAACCAGTTCGTTCACACTGGTCGCACTCCATACATTGGCAGAGACATTCCAGTCTTTCTCAAGCATTTCAGCCGCGGCTTCAACTTCACGCAAAATGGTACCGCTACCAATCAATTGCGCTTTAACTTTGTGTTTTCCGCCAGATTTAAGCTTATACAGACCTTTTATGATGCCCTCTTCCGAACCTTCAGGCATTGCCGGATGAGTATAGTTTTCGTTCATCGCGGTAATGTAATAGAACACACCTTCCTGATTTTCGTACATCCGGCGCATACCTTCATGAACGATAACAGCCATTTCATAGGCATAAGTCGGATCGTAGCTCAGGCAGTTAGGAATGGTATTAGCCAGAATCAGACTGTGACCATCCTGATGCTGCAAGCCTTCACCATTTAATGTCGTGCGACCTGCTGTACCACCGATGAGGAAGCCTTTGGCCTGAATATCACCAGCCAACCAGCACAAATCACCTACCCGTTGGAAACCAAACATTGAGTAGTAAATATAGAACGGCACCATATTCACGTTGTAGTTGGAATAAGCCGTTGCTGCAGAAACCCACTCAGACATCGAACCGGCTTCGTTAATACCTTCTTCCAGGATCTGGCCTTTGGTGTCTTCGCGATACCACATGACCTTGCCTGAGTCTTCTGGTTCATACATCTGGCCGGAAGATGAATAGATACCAATCGAACGGAACAAGCCTTCCATACCAAAGGTACGTGCTTCATCGGGCACGATTGGAACGATGTTTTTACCGATTTTCTTATCACGAATTAATGCGGTTAATATCCGGACAAAGGCCATGGTGGTAGATAACTCACGATCACCACTGTCTTTCAGTACTGCATCAAAAATGCTTAATGGCGGAATTTCCAATGCAGGGGCACTGTGATTCCGTTTAGGGATAAATCCACCTAATTCTTTACGACGTTCCAGCAGGTACTTTTTCTCCGCGCTGTCATCATCCAGTTTGATATATGGAATTTCTTCAATTTCATCATCAGGAATAGGAATATTGAAACGATCACGGAAGCGTTTCATGTGCTCCAGTTCCATTTTTTTCTGCTGATGCGTTGTGTTCTGACCTTCACCCGCCTGCCCCAGACCATAACCTTTAACGGTTTTAGCCAGGATAACAGTTGGTTGGCCGACATGATCTACTGCTTGTTTATATGCTGCGTAAATCTTGCGTGGATCGTGACCACCACGACTCAAGTGCCAGATATCCTCGTCGGTCATGTCTGAGACCATATCGAGCAATTCCGGATATTTACCAAAGAAGTGCTTGCGCACATAGGCGCCGTCTTTGGCTTTGTAATTCTGATATTCGCCGTCAACCACTTCTTCCATGCGTTTCAGCAACCAGCCATCGGTATCACGAGCCAGCAATTGATCCCAGCCGCTGCCCCAGATGACTTTTAATACATTCCAGCCAGCGCCACGGAATAAGGCTTCCAGTTCCTGAATAATCTTGCCGTTACCACGAACCGGGCCATCAAGACGTTGCAGGTTGCAGTTCACGACAAAGATAAGGTTGTCGAGTTTTTCACGACCGGCCAGGGTGATTGCACCCAAAGATTCCGGTTCATCCATCTCGCCATCGCCTAAGTAAGCCCACACATGGCGGCCCGCTGTTTTGGCAATTTCACGATGATGCATGTACTTCATGAATCGTGCCTGGTAGATCGACAGAATCGGTCCAAGCCCCATTGATACTGTCGGGAATTGCCAGTAATCAGGCATTAACCAAGGATGTGGATAGGAAGACAGGCCTTTGCCATCGACTTCAAAACGGAAATTATCCAGTTGTTCTTCGGTCAGACGACCTTCAAGGAAAGAACGGGCGTAAATACCCGGTGCAGAGTGACCTTGAACAAACACCATATCGGCGCCGTCTTCATGATCATTACCTCTGTAGAAATGGTTAAAACCGACATCATAAAGTGTTGCGGCTGATGAGAAGCTCGCAATATGTCCACCGACTGCGCCAGGTTTCATATTGGCTTTAACCACCATCGCCATCGCGTTCCAACGGATATAAGAGCGTAGTTTATGCTCCATTGCCTGGTCACCGGGGATACGTTCCTGCTGATCCACCGGAATGGTATTAACGTATGCAGTATTGGCACTGTATGGCAGGTTTACCCCACTACGGCGGGCCTTATCAATAAGTTTTTCAATAATGAAATGGGCTTTTTCGTCACCGGCCGCTTCCAGCACAGATTCCAGAGCGTCCAACCATTCTTGCGTTTCTTGTGGATCGTGATCGACAAAATCAGTCATATATACCTTCTTAAATCTCAACGCGATAAATTACAGCCGCACATTGTAACAGTTTTTGTTTAATTCACACTGCAGCACGCCGACAAAAGCGTGCTACAGCGCCATTCTGACAAGAAAATCAAAACCTTGTGGAAAAAATTTATAACAAAAAACTGCTGTAAAAGCCGGTTAAATAAGCTTTATGAAGCGGCTGATTGACTACGCCTGCGCTGGCTGAATACCCTGAAGCCAAGCAACAGGATAGCAATGAAAAAATAAATTAATGGTTCAGTTTTATCTTGCTTGACCAGCATATAAAAATGCACACAAGAAAGCACGACAATAAGATAAATTAAATAATGTAATTTTTTCCAGCGACGACCACCAAGGCGTTTCATCATCTTGTCGGTAGAGGTAACCGTTAATGGAATCAGCAAGACAAAGCTGATAAAACCAATGGTTATAAAAGGACGTTTAACAATATCCAGCCATATCTCCTGTACATCAAAAAACTGGTCCAGTCCGAGATACAGCAGCATATGCACGCTGGCATAAAAGAAAGCAAAAAGTCCCAGCATTCGGCGAAAGCGGATAAAGTGATTGATACCCGTCAGTTTACGTAGCGGTGATATCAACAAAGTCACCATAATAAAGCGCAATGCCCATACGCCGGTGTCCCGAGTTACCGCTTCTATAGGATTAGCACCCAGCTGATCGGTCAGCAATGCATAGATCAGCCAGCTAAGCGGTAATAACGAAATGATAAAAACCAGCCGTTTCAGACTGGTGATATGTTTTTGCATCAGAAATATCGTTTAAGATCCATGCCGCTATACAGCTCTGCGACTTCGTCTCCATAGCCATTGAACATCAGCGTTTCTCGTTTAAGAAACTCACCAATGCGTCTTTCCCGTCGCTGGCTCCAGCGTGGATGGTTCACATCCGGGTTTACATTTGAATAAAAACCATACTCACCGGCATTGGCCTGAACCCAGGCGGTTAATGGCATTTCTTCAACAAAACGGATCCGCACGATGGATTTGATGCTTTTAAAACCATATTTCCACGGTACCACCAGACGGATCGGCGCCCCGTTTTGCCCCGGCATTTCACGGCCATACAAACCAACAGCCAGCAACGTTAGAGGATGCATGGCTTCATCCATGCGCAATCCTTCACGATAAGGCCAATTTAACACGCGACGACGTTGTCCCGGCATCTGCTCAGGATCATACAACGTGGTAAACTCAACAAATTTGGCTTTGGAGTTGGGTTGAGCCTGTTTAAGGATTTCGGCTAACGGAAAACCTACCCAGGGAATCACCATCGACCAGCCTTCAACACAACGCAGACGATAAATACGCTCTTCCAATGTCTGGGTTTTGATTAGCTCACTGTAATCATATTTACCTGGTTTATCGCACTCACCATCCACAGTAATCATCCATGGCTCGCTGCGATCAGGAAAATCGGCAGCTAATGCCGAGGGTGATTCCTTGTCAGTGCCAAATTCATAGAAATTGTTATAGGTGGTAATAGATTCATATGTCGTTGTTTTTTCCTCAGTGGAAAAATCGCTTTGCTGCAAATCAGTAAAAGCTTCTCCGGTTGGTGCTTTAGCAGCGAAACTCAGTGGCATTGCACTTGCTGCAGCCAATCCCGCTGCACCATTAATAAATTGTCGACGGTTCAAATAGACCTGATAGTCCGTGACTTCTGACTCAGGAATATCCCACGAATGTTTTTTACGAATCCACATGATGCACCTCATTTGCCATATAACGTTTGGCTAACCAGTAATCAATACTGATATATCGACCAGCCCCGATAAAGAACAATGCCAGCAACATCACAAAATAGGTTGCGGCAAACTCAATACCATTATTGAGTACAACAAAGCTGCCATGTTCCGTCAGCCAGCTATAATTTCCATATTCCTGAAGGATTGATTTGGCCCGGTCCAAACGATCTATTGCTTCCGCCGCGTTTTCAGCAGCAAATGCACTCATCGGATCATGAATTGCTTGCCAGCCGTTTTTCCAGTGCACGCTGAACGCAGCAACCAGCATGGTAATCATCAATGGAATGCTGACCCAGCGCACGGCCAGTCCCAACAATAATAAAATAGCGCCAAAATACTCTGCTCCCCAGGCCATATAAGCCATCAGCTCAGGAAACGGTAACCCCAATCCCCAGTCCGGATTAGCAAACCAGTCTATGGTGCTTTGTAATGAACTCTCGGGATTGAATGGATTCCATTTGTTATTGGCAGCTACCCAGAAAACCGGTATCAGGTAAGCTCTCAATAATAAAGGCGCCAAAAAGTCCACTTTACGCGTGGTATTCAATGACCACTGTAAGTTTTTTAATAACTGGATCATAGTGGTTGTCCCTAGAAGAAAAACAGGGGCTTGCAGCCCCTGTTTTTAATATGAGTCACAAATACCGGATTATTTATTACCGCATTTTGCTTCACCACATTTGCCTTCAGCATCTTTTTTGCTGTCTTCGCCACATTTGGCTTCACCGCATTTGCCTTCAGCATCTTTTTTACTGTCTTCACCACACTTGGCTTCGCCACATTTCCCTTCTTCGTGATGTTTAGCCAATTGCATGTATCCATGACTTAATTCGGTTGATTGGAATGGATTGCTATCTGCAGCAGCAATTGGTGAAAAAGCCAGACCTGCAGTCATCGCTGCACTGGCAGCCAATGCGATAGAAGTTTTTTTGTTCATAGCCATGTTTAAATTCCTTATGTATTGAGTCACATGATTAACCCGACTTTCATAACCGGGCTTGTTGACATAGACTGACCAGCAAATCATTTGTTACAAACTTTTATGCGATTTTCTGAAAAACACCTGTCTTTTTAGTCAAAAAACATTTTTTGATTGCTGCCTTTCGTTATCGAATTCACTAAGTCGATCACCATACATAAAATGCACTTCGAATGATCGACCACAAACTTTTTTACTTGCAGGCACAAGATGCATCCGTTATTAATATCAGCTGTTTCGTAAGGCCTATAAATTTGAGGCATTAGACTAGGCTGCTGGCGTCAGGATTCATTAACAAACATGACAGACAAGCGTGATTCGCACTTCTACGAAAATGATGCCGCATTAATTGATGCCATGCTTGAAGGTGACTCAACCGCTTTTGAAACAGCTGTAGCACTCTATCATCCAAGAATGGTAACCATTGCCAAAGCTATTATAGGGGAAGCCTTCGCAGAAGAGATTGCTCAGGATGCCTGGATGTCAGCCATTCGGTCATTGAGTGAATTTGCCGGTCGCAGCAGCCTGAATACCTGGCTGATTCAAATCACAGCCAATGCCGCCAAAACCAGACTTCGCAGAGAAAAACGACAGGTTTCGCTGGATGAAAACTGGCAGGAAAAAGAAACCGCAGATCGTTTTGATCATACTGGTCATTGGCAAGAACCGGTTTCGCAGTGGGAACTTGAAACACCTGAAGCCATTCTGGCCAACGACCAACTCAGCGATATCATCAGCAAGACTTTTGAACAACTGCCACCACAACAGCAAGCAGTATTGAGCTTGTATGATCTGGAAGGTGAATCAATGTCGGAAATTTGTAATATTCTCGACCTCTCTGCGTCTAATGCAAGAGTGTTGCTACATCGTGCACGCTCTGCAATTCAACAGAAAATCGCTCAGTATCAGGATAATGATTAACATGCTTAAATGCCGCCAAATTGAACAACTTGCCAGTGACTATCTGGATAAAGATCTGTCATTTCGGCAACGTATGGCATTCAAGCTGCATTTATTTATTTGTCATAACTGCCGTAATTACGTGCGCCAGCTCAAGATAACTATCACCAGCATCAAATTGATGCCAGCAAACCAAATCATTGTGGATGACAAAACCAAAGCACTGGCGAAAGTGCTTAGAGAAAATGCCAGCAAACAGTAATATGTTGGCTGGCAACTTGCCTTATTCTAAACTTTATTTCTGATATTTCTGTTTCCATTCTTCATAAGACATGCCATAAACATGCTCACGGGCTGCATCATAGTCCATGGCCACACCCTGCTCTTCTGCAGCTGCCAGATACCATTTTGATAGGCAATTACGGCAAAACCCGGCCAGATTCATTAAATCAATATTCTGCACATCTTTTCGTTCCTGTAAGTGTGCAACTAATCTGCGAAAAGCGGCAGCTTCAAGTTCAGTTTGGGTCTGTTTGTCCATCTTCATTCTCTTCATATAAAAAACAATTTACCTGATGCCCATTTTCCAGCACGGTAGTTGGGGGATATTGCTCATGGCAAATGGGCATTACATGTGGGCAGCGCTGATGAAAGTGACATCCTGCAGGAGGGTTGGCAGGTGAAGGCAATTCACCTTTTACGGCAACCTGTATGGCCTGCTTGCCAATGTCCGGAACTGCTGCCAATAAAGCCTGCGTATAAGGATGTTTCGGCGAATCCAGTACTTGCTGACGACTGCCCTGCTCCACTATTCTACCCAGATACATTACGGCAACGCGATGGGCAAGATAATCGACTACACCGATATTATGGGTAATAAACAGAAATGACAGGCCAAATTCATGCTGAATATCGCGTAGTAAATTCAGGATCTGTGCCTGAACAGATACATCCAGTGCGCTGGTAGGTTCATCACAGATAATCAATTCAGGCTCTGTCGCCAAAGCCCGGGCAATACATATTCTTTGGCGTTGTCCACCAGAAAATTCATGTGGATAACGATGGCGAATATCAGGCCTTAAACCAACACGTTCCAGCAAGGAATCAATGTGACTGGACTTTGCTTTCGGATCTTTTCGAATCTCAGTAGCACTGATCGCCTCTTCAATAATCTGCTCAACGGTCATCCGTGGATTCATTGAGGAAAATGGATCCTGAAAAATGATCTGCAGTTCACCACGATAAGGTTTTAACTCACGTTGCGAGAGTCTGTTTAAGACTTTTCCCTGAAAACGTACTTCACCCGCGGTCACCCTGACCAATTGCAGAATGCCCTTTCCTACCGTAGTTTTGCCACAACCAGACTCTCCGACTAACGCTAGTGTCTCAGCGTTATGTATGCTGAGATTAACCCCATCCACAGCTTTAATCTGGCCTACCTGACGTTGCAGGATGCCTTTGCGAATGGGGAAATGAACTTTCAATCCTCTGACATCAAGTGCATGTACCTGTGAAGGAACCACATCCGACAGATGGGATGCATGTAATGGTTTTTTAGTCTCCACTTTCGATGACACTACAGCAGAATCGTATAAGTGACATCGAACCCCGGCTTGATTGCTCTCAATCCACCGTGGTTCATGTTGCTGACAATGATCCCAGGCATGATCACATCGCTCAGCAAAACGACAGCCGACAAAATGCTGATTCAACGGCGGAACATTGCCTTTAATCACCGTCAGGCGCTGTTCACGTTTCTGTTCGCTGGGTAATGCTTCAAATAATTTCTGTGAATAAGGATGCTGAGGACTGTCAAAAAACGTCTGCCTGTCAGCCTGTTCAACGATTTGTCCGGCATACATAACAGCAATCTGATCGGCCATTTGGGCAGCCACGCCAAGATCATGAGTGATGAGCAAAATCGCCATACCCGTATCACGCTGAATTTGTTTGAGTAAATCCAGGATCTGTGCCTGAATTGTCACATCCAATGCCGTTGTTGGCTCGTCAGCAATCAGTAATTCGGGTTCGCCAGCCAGCGCCATCGCAATCATCACCCGTTGTTTCATCCCACCGGATAATTGATGCGGATAATCTTTCAAACGGCGTAATGGATCTGGAATTCCTACCGAATCCAGTAATTTAAGGCTTCTCTGCTGTACTTCTTGTGAAGAGAGTTTGAAATGCCAACGCAGCGTTTCACCGATTTGTTGACCAATTGTTAATACCGGATTCAACGAGCTTTGCGGCTCCTGAAAAATCATCGCAACACGTCTGCCGCGAATGGATTCCATGTTCGCTTCAGAAAGTTTAAGCAGATCCTCTCCATCTAACTTGACTTCACCGGCCACAATTCGGCTGGCCGGGTAGGGATTTAACCGCATTAAAGATAATGCACTGATGGATTTGCCACAGCCTGACTCACCTAATAAGGCGAAGGTTTCACCCTGATGAATACGAAAATCAATACCATCAACGGCTTTATAAGGCTGATCTTTGCTATCAAACCAGGTTCTAAGGCCAGTAACTTCTAATAAGACTGGCGAGGTCATCGTGCTTTCTGCATTCGTGGGTCAAAGGCATCGCGTACCACGTCAGCAAATAGATTAGCTGCCAGCACCAGTATAAACATCGAGATAAAGGCGGCAGTTAACGACCACCAGACCACTGGTTCTCTTGCCATTTCCAGTCGGGCACTGTTAATCATATTGCCCCAGCTAATCATGGAAGGATCAACACCTACACCAACATATGACAACACCGCTTCAGCCAGTACCAGACCACTGAAATCCAGTACCACAGTAATCAACACAATATGCATAAGATTGGGCAGAATATGTCGATGCAGGATATTGAAACCACTTACACCCAATGATCTGGCTGCCAGTACATATTCTGCTTCACGCAGTTTTAATGTTTCACCACGCAGAATTCGACATAAACCTGTCCAGCTGGTGACGCCAAGAATCAGACAGAGAAACAGTAACCGCAGATCGGCCCGCTCGGCCACGGTGGCAAAACTGTCAGGATGGTTATTGATATAAACCTGTAACATCAAAACGGCTGCAGCAATCAATAACACTCCCGGTATGGAATTCAATGTGGTGTAAATGTACTGGATGAGATCATCAATCCAGCCTTTGAAATAGCCGGCACTGATGCCTAAAAAAATCGCCAGCGGCAACATTATCAAGGTGGTCAAAGTGCCAATTGCCAGCCCCGTTCGGATACTTTTCAAAGCCTGATAAAGCACACTCTGACCAACTTTATCTGTTCCAAATACATGATAATTCTGGCTTAAAACAATTAAGGTGATACTCAGCCAGATAAGCATAAAAAGCATCAGATAAAAGGTACGTATCGGATAATCCGAATCGCCGCGTATTACTCGCTTCAGCTCGGCAAATATATCTTGTTGGTAACGTGTTTTCCGATAGAAAATGTAAATAGCCATGATCAGCAGCATTAACAAAATCGCTGCGGCTGTACTCTTGGCTACGCTTGAAGCGATATTTGTCCACTTTTCAGATTCAGATTGCAGATGCTTTGCGGAGTATTTCAGTTCTGGATAGCTGTATTCCAGCTGCCCTCCCTGAATAATCTGCATTTCTTTGACAAATAAATGCGTAGCAAACGGGGCGGAATAGGTTTTTTCAACCTGGGTACGAATCGGCGTGACCAACCAGTCAAGCACACTGAGCACTTCAGTTGAATAATGTTGCTTTTCGGTTGTTTCCGAATCCAGTGCGACTCGAAAATGTAATGAGTCCAGAAAGCCAATGGTGACGTAACTGAGCAGGATAATTATCGAGATAACACCACGCTTACGTTGCATTACCGTTACCCAGGGGGAACGTAAATGTGGTTTGCTACGAAGATAGAATACGCCGGCCGTAATAACAGCGAGCAGAAGAAAAATCAGAATGTCGGTCCACAGGAATACCGGCAGAAAGGGCATGGCTGTCCTTAAGTTGATTTTCTGAGGCTGGAAATATCTACTTTAAGTGCTTTCGGTAAAGAAAAAGCAATATTTTCGATTTGACCTTTATCTTCAATAATCGCGTCAACACCCAACATTTTCAGCTTATCCACCACAGCCTGAACCAACGATTCCGGGGCTGAAGCTCCAGCAGTTAAACCGATCTGTTTTTTATCTTTTAACCAGTTTTCATCAATTTCATTGGCATCATCAATCAGATAAGATTCTGTGCCAAGTTTCGTCGCCAACTCTTTGAGTCTGTTAGAGTTTGAACTATTTATAGACCCTACTACCAGCACCAGATCGCAATTTTCGGCCAGACGTTTTACTGCATCCTGACGATTCTGTGTCGCATAGCAAATATCATCTTTACCGGGACCAGTGATGTTTGGAAAGCGTTCACGCAAAGCATCAATCACCAGCCTGGTATCATCAACCGATAAAGTGGTTTGAGTGACAAACGACAGGTTATTGGGATCTTTGACTGTTAATTTAGCGACATCTTCTGGTGATTCAACCAGATACATCGCTGTTGGATCAGCAGTATATTGACCCATTGTACCTTCGACTTCGGGATGACCGGCATGCCCAATCAGAATACATTCACGGGCAACTTTTTCATGTTTGGCGACTTCAAGGTGTACTTTGGTGACTAACGGGCAAGTTGCATCAAACACTTTCAGGCCACGTTGTTTGCCCTCTTCCTGCACGGCTTTGGAAACACCATGTGCACTGAAAATCAATGTACTGTTATCTGGTACATCGGCTAATTCTTCAATGAAAATTGCACCTTTGTTGCGTAAGTCTTCGACCACGGTACGATTATGCACAACTTCATGGCGAACATAGATCGGTGCACCGAATAACTCCAGAGCACGCTCTACAATTTCAATGGCCCGATCGACTCCGGCACAGAAACCTCGTGGATTGGCTAATACCAGTTTGGTCATTTACAACACTGCCTTTGGATAAGAACCTAAAACGCGGAAAACAGAAGATTCCGACTCCAGTTCCTGTAATGCACTGGCAACCGTAGGATCCTCACAATGACCGTCAATATCAATAAAAAAGACGTATTCCCAAATACCCTTACGTGAAGGTCGGGATTCAATTCGACTCATACTAATGCCTTTGTCAGCTAAAGGTTTCAGTAAGTTTTGTAATGCACCCGGTTTATTTTTAGTGGAGACCAACAATGCGGTTTTATCCACACCTGATGGTCCCACATGCTGACGACCAATGACCAGAAACCGCGTTGTGTTGCCCGCTTCATCTTCAATATTGCTGGCCAGGACTTTTAATCCATAAATTTCGGCTGCCGTGCTGGCCGCAATTGCTGCACTATCATGATTCATTTCAGCAACACGTTTTGCTGCTTCGGAGTTGCTGTCCAGAGGAATCAGTTCAGCCTGGGCCAATTGATCACCTAACCACTGACGACATTGAGCCAGCGCCTGTGGGTGGGCATAAACCTTTTTAATATCAGCAAGCTGTGCAGCATTACTCAACAGGTAGTGATGTATCGGAAGTGTCACTTCACCATTGATTTTTAAGGGTGAACTGACGAATCTGTCCAAAGTATGATTGACCATACCTTCAGTAGAATTTTCAACTGGCACCACTCCGTAACAGGCATATTCTGTTTCAACAGCACTGAAAACGTTGGCAATCGTACTCACCGGATGAAGTTCTGCAGATCCGCCAAAATGTTTTAAAGCAGCGGCCTGAGTAAACGAGCCTTCCGGTCCAAGATAGGCAATACGTAATGGTTTTTCTGCGGCCAGACAAGCTGACATGATTTCGCGGAATAATCTGGCCATCTCTTTATCAGATAGTGGGCCTACATTACGTTCCATTACCTGACGTAAAATCATCGCTTCACGTTCAGGGCGATAAAAATCTGCTTGTTCGCCGGATTGCTGTTTTATTTCTGCAACCTGATGCGCTAGTGCCGTGCGTTCGTTTAATAAGTCCTGAAGTTGCTTATCGACTTTATCAATCTGCTCACGAACGGCTTGAAGAGCTTTTTTCTCGGACATGTTTAACCAAACCTGCGCTCAAATTCAGACATAAACCATATCAGTTTATCAACCCCGGCTTCAGGCATAGCGTTATAGATGCTGGCACGCATTCCGCCCAAATCACGATGCCCCTTAAGTGTGAGCAAGCCTTCTTTGGCTGCATCCGCCAGAAACTGTTTATCCAGATCGCTGTTTGCCAGTGTAAACGGAATATTCATCCATGAGCGATAGCGAATATCAACCGGATTGGCATAAAAATCACTGCCATCAATCGCGGCATAGAGTTTAGTGGCTTTTCGCTGATTGATTTCAGCCATGCCCTCTAAACCACCTTTCTTTTTCAGCCACTGAAAAACTAAACCAGCAAGGTACCAGCTGTAAGTTGCCGGTGTGTTATACATTGAGCCATTGTCCGCATGAACTTTGTAGTCAAACATCACAGGTGTTCCCGGCAAGGTTTTACCAATCAAATCTTTACGTACAATAACAATACACAATCCTGCAGGACCAATATTTTTTTGAGCACCAGCGTAAATCAGCCCAAAACGATTCACATCAACCGGACGCGACAGAATGGTTGATGACATATCCGCAATTAATGGGGTATCCCCTACTTCAGGAATATCTGCAAACTCGATTCCATGAATCGTTTCATTTGGCGTGTAATGCACATAAGCCGCATTATCCGATAACTGCCATTCAGACTCATCGGGTATGGTCCGGTAATGCGATGGTTTGGCATCAGCAACCACATTTACTCTAGTGTAACGACCGGCTTCGGTAATGGCTTTTTCCGACCAGGCGCCGGTATTAAAGTAATCCGCATGTGATTTGCCATTAAGCAGATTCATCGGAATCATCGAAAACTGGCTGGACGCACCGCCCTGTAAAAACAGCACGGCATAATCATCCGAAATCCCCATCAATTCACGTAAGTCGGCTTCAGCCTGTTCAGCGATCGAGGTATATTCAGGACCTCGGTGACTCATTTCCATCACCGACATACCGGTACCATGCCAGTCCAGCATTTCCTGCTGAGCAGTCAGCATTACATCGTCCGGCAACATCGCTGGGCCGGCACTAAAGTTATAGGCTCTCAAAGTGCTTATTCTTCCGTTAAATCATCAGTGTGTGGCAGATCGTCGATATCTTGATCTTCATCTTCAATAACGCGTTCCAGACCCACCAGTTTTTCTTCATTACTGAGATTAATCAGACGTACACCCTGAGTATTACGTCCTACCAGAGAAACATGTTTAACAGGTGTACGAACCAGCGTACCGCCATTGGTAATCAACATGATCTGATCTTCGTCACAGACTTGTACTGCACCGACGACCTGACCGTTACGTGCAGAAGTCTGGATTGAAATAATGCCCTGACCACCACGACCCTGGACACGATACTCTTCCAGGTTGGTGCGTTTACCGTAACCGAACTCGGTTGCTGTCAGAATGGCACCTTCCTGCTGAGCAATAATCAACGAAATGATCTGTTCACCATCGGCCAGACGCATACCACGAACACCACGGGAAACACGGCCCATTGAGCGAACATCGGTTTCAGGGAAACGGATAACTTTGCCGTTGCTGCTAAACAGCATGACATCAGACTCACCATCCGTTAATGCCACCCCAACCAGTTTGTCATCATCTTTCAGATCGACCGCAATAATACCGTTGGCGCGTGGACGGGAGTAATCAACTAATGGCGTTTTCTTGACCGTGCCACTAGCAGTTGCCATAAAGATAAATTTATCGGCTTCAAACTCACGAATAGGCAATACCGCATTGATACGTTCGTTTTCTTCCAGAGGCAGCAAGTTCACAATGGGTTTACCACGGGCCGTACGGCCACCTTGTGGTAATTCATAAACTTTTTTCCAGTAAACCTTACCGGTACTGGAGAAACACAATAAAGTGTCATGCGTATTGGCAATAAACAGATGTTCAATGAAATCTTCATCTTTCATTGAAGTGGCTGCTTTACCTTTACCGCCACGGCGTTGCGCCTGATAGGTATCCAACTGCTGTGTTTTGGCATAACCAGCATGCGATAAAGTGACCACCATCTCTTCTTCAGTGATCAGATCTTCCAATGTCAGATCCAGATGTGTATCCAGAATTTCGGTACGGCGGTTATCACCATACTCATCATTAATTGCTACTAATTCCTGACGGATAACAGCCATCAGATTGTCTGGGTCACTCAAAATAGCCAGCAAGTCACGAATTTGATCGAGAACTTCACGGTATTCCTGCAGGATTTTGTCTTGTTCCAGACCGGTCAGTCTATGCAGACGCATATCCAGGATAGCCTGGGCCTGAACTGGCGATAAATAATATTGTCCTTCCACCAGACCAAATTCAGCGGCCAAATCTTCTGGACGTGAAGCCTGTGCACCCGCAGCGCCAAGCATTTCCAGAATCATTTCGCTGCGCCAACCTTGAGATAACAAGGCTTCTCTGGCTTCAGACGGGCTAGGTGATGCTTTAATCAGCTCAATAACTTCATCGATATTGGCCAGTGCAGTGGCCAGACCTTCCAAAATATGGGCACGATCACGGGCTTTACGCAGTTCATAAATTGAACGACGAGTCACAACTTCGCGACGATGACGAATAAAGGCTTCAAGGATCGGTTTCAGACCCAATGTGCGTGGCTGACCATCTACGATGGCCACCATATTGATACCAAACACCGTTTGTAACTGTGTTTGCTGATAAAGATTGTTCAGAATAACTTCCGGCACATCACCACGTTTGATGACCACCACCATACGCATGCCGTCTTTATCAGACTCATCACGCAGGGCAGAAATACCTTCGATTTTTTTCTCTTTGACCAGCTCGGCGATTTTTTCCAGCAAACGTGCTTTGTTAACCTGATAGGGCAGCTCGTGGACGATGATACTTTGCTGACCAGTGGCTTCATTGGTTTCGATTTCGGCGCGAGCACGCATGTAAACACGACCACGGCCGGTTTCATAGGCTTCAGCAATACCGTTGGCACCATTGATAATACCGGCAGTCGGAAAGTCCGGGCCGGGAACGAATTCCATCAAATCACGAGTAGTAACACTCGGATCATCAATAATCGCAATACAGGCATTAAGAATTTCAGTCAGGTTATGTGGCGGAATATTGGTCGCCATGCCCACGGCAATACCGGAGGAACCATTGACCAATAACGCTGGAAATTTAGTGGGTAAAACAGCTGGCTCAGATTCGGATTCATCATAGTTAGGGATGAAATCAACAGTTTCCTTGTCCAGATCGGCCAGCATTTCGTGGGCGATTTTCGCCATACGCACTTCGGTATAACGCATCGCGGCAGGTGGATCACCATCGACTGAGCCAAAGTTACCTTGACCATCAACCAGCATATAGCGCATTGAGAACGGCTGGGCCATACGTACCATCGTGTCATAAACAGCAGTATCACCATGAGGGTGATATTTACCGATAACGTCACCGACAATACGTGCAGATTTTTTGTATGGGCTGTTCCAACTGTTTCCTAATTCACGCATTGCATATAAAACACGACGGTGAACAGGTTTCAGACCGTCCCGGACATCCGGTAAGGCGCGTCCTACGATAACGCTCATTGCGTAATCGAGGTAGGACTGTTTCATTTCATCTTCGATACTGATCGAGTCCAGTTCCAGAGCAATCTCAGACATTTAATATTCTTCCAAAATGAACAAAAGCAAGCCTAGCTTGTTGAAGTTTCAGACAAAAATTTCTGCTGCCAAAACCCGAACAGATGCTAACCATAACAAAGGAGTAATCCTACCACTCTGAGCGATTTCCTGCACGTTTATAAGATACTGCTAGGGTGTACCAGCTTTATCAAAATAATCGCTCAAATCCTGCTCCAACGTCGCGAGAATTTCTTCCAGCGCATTTTGCCAGCCAGTTACAACGGTTTGCGGGTTTGTTTCATCAATCGATGCATCAACACGAAAACCGGTTTGAAACAGCATCTTGCTACGATCAGCATCGCCCGGACTCATAAAAAACTGCATTTCTAAAACAGCCTGCGGCGGATACTCGGCGCGCTCTTCACCATAAAGTTTGGTGACTGCCGCTTCCAACACTAAATCTGCTGGTTGAGAATCATCGGTAATGACAGCACTGAATAAACCACTCTTGGATAACCAGCGTTGTAATTGTGAGGTAAACATCACCTGCGGATCAGTAAGCAACACATGTCCTGCCTGCGGTTGATATTCATTGTCGCCAATACGAAACACAATATTCTCGGTGCGATAATGGGGTGCTATACGAACAGGTTTAATGCGTAAAACCCGGTTCTGGGCAAACTCCGCAGCAACATTACCTCGATCAACATCGACAATATAAAAACGCGGTTGCATATCGTCAGCTTCTTTATCTCCACCACCAAAGCCAAAACAACCGGTCAATAAACTGAACAGAACGAAAACCAGCACTCTCTGCCATCTGTGAATCACGAAATGTTGTACTCCTAAAGATTTCTGGGAAATTGCATTACAGTTGTTGTAATTAGTGTCGTTATAATACTGGTGGTGACCATCCCTTCTCAAATAATTTAGGCGTCAGATGGACGAGATAAAAACCAAGATCCGCGATATCGCAGATTTTCCCGAACCCGGCATTTTATTCAAAGACATCACCCCGTTAATGCAATCCCCTGTCTTACTGCGTCAGGCCGTTGAATTGCTGATTGCACCCTATCGAAAATCTAATATAACTGCCGTCGCTGGTATGGAAGCCCGGGGTTTTATTTTTGGTTCACTCGCCGCCTCAATGCTAGAGGTCGGATTCATTCCACTGCGCAAACCCGGCAAACTGCCTCACACTACCCATAAGGTCGAATACCAATTGGAATATGGTGAAACCAGCCTGGAAATTCATGCCGATGCCTTGGCAGAAAACGACAATATTTTAATTGTTGATGATGTGCTCGCCACCGGCGGCACGGCTAAGGCCAGTTGTGAATTAATCCGGTTATTGGGTGGTAATGTGGTTGGCTGTGCATTCCTGATGGAAATCACCGGGCTGAATGGCCGTTCCTTACTAACTGACGTTAACGTACACAGCGTAATCCAATACTAATGAAGTTTTTACTATTTTTATTATTTGCCTCTCCCGTTGTTGCTGACACGGTTTATCAATCAGCTGTGCACGAAGCCAAATGGCAGACTGAAGACTCACCGCTTTCCTGCAGCTTAAGCCATGACGTTACGGATTTTGGAGATATCCTTTTTCATCGCGAAAATGGTGAGCCGCTGCAGCTTACTATTTCCACGGCAGATCATCCCGCTTCGCAAAACACTGCTGAATTGATGATCATCAACACGCCCTGGCAGTTCGATCAGGTCAGACAAAAGTTAATGACTCTGCCCGTCACCTATGGACAGCGTGAATTTAGGGTGGAAGGTAATGCGGCGCAAAAAGCCCTGGCGGCTTTGCAACAAGGTCAGTTCGTTCAACTGCAGTATGCCTCGCAAACCAGCATTCAACCGGTCAGCGTGATTTTATCCAATGTGCAATTTCTGCCCGCCATGCGCGAGTTTCAGGAATGTTCAGACAAAATGCACCCGGATAGTTTTAACGATTTACAGCAATTCAGTGTGTATTTTGAATCCGAAAAAGCTATTCTCGACAACAGTGCTTCTCAACGGATGAAACGATTGGCGGAGTATCTGAAAGTGGACGACAGTATCTCAAGAATCATTATTGAATCTCACACTGACAGTTTTGGCCGCCGAGAATTGAATACCGAGCTGTCAGATAAACGCGCGCAAGTGGTGAAAACCTTTCTGATTGAACAGGCTGAAATCGACGAAGGCATTATCGAAACGCATTCCTATCGTGATAACAAGCCTGTTGCGAGTAATAAAACACCTGAGGGTCGCGCTCAAAACCGCCGCACGGAATTACGTTTAATTCGCTGAATGACGCCATAACGTCAGTAAATCATGGGTGACTTTTTGATAATCAGTTGCTTTGGTAATCGCCGAAATCATTGCCACTGACCCCACCCCGGTTTTATGCAACGCTATTGCACGCGGCAGATCAATCCCACCAATGGCAACCAGCGGCGTATGCCCATCTAATAAGCGTATCCATTCTGCTAACCGATCAAATCCTTGGGGTTGCCACGGCATTTGTTTGCTGTCAGTTTCAAATATCGGTCCCAAGGCAATATAACTGGGGTTTACCGCTAAGGCTCTGGCTAGTTCCCAATATGAATGGGTCGAAATCCCCAGCCGCAATCCGGCATTTTCGATTTCCAGTAAATCAGCATCATGCAAATCTTCCTGTCCCAGATGCACACCGTAAGCGCCGTTATCAATCGCCATACGCCAGTGATCATTCACAAAAAACTGAATATCACTATGTTGATGAGAGATATCCACCGCACTGGCAATCTCAGCATTCAGAAAAGCGTTATCCGTTTGTTTCAACCGCAATTGAATGGTTTTGATGCCAATGGTTAATAAACGATTGACCCAATCCGCACTATCCACCACCGGGTAGATTCCCAATCGTTCCGGACACTCGGGAAAACTAAAACTTTTTCCAATCAGATCCGGGGTATAACTCAGTCGTGGAATATCTCGAAGTGCAAACGGTTGCTGCTGATGAGAAAACAGCTGATACGGCCCTAATGTCTGCGATTCCCGAATCCCGCGGTTGATATAACTACGCGATAAAATCACCGCATCACGGATATCTTGGCCTTGTGCCAGATAACACGCCAGACTGGAAGCCAACACACAGCCTGTGCCACGAACATTTTTATTCAACCGGGGTTGATAACAATAAAAATGCCCAAACGCACTGGCAAAGTAATCCGAGACAAAACTTTTATCACCATGCCCGCCTTTCACCAGACACGCTGACAATCCTTCTTCAATTAAATGGCGGACCTGCTTCTCCACCGAGCCGGTGACATTCTCAGAGAGATACGCTATCTCAGGTAAATTAGGTGTCAGCAGGGTAATTTTTGGTAATACTGATTTACGCACAAACTCCAATACTTCCGGCGTAGCCTGCTTTCCCCCACTCGTAGCCGCCATCACCGGATCCATCACTATTGGCACATCATGACGTTTAACTATACGTTCAATCGCCTCGGCTATCTCCAAATCAGGTATCAAACCAATTTTGATAGCAGCAATGTCAAAATCCGCAATACAGCTTTCGTATTGTTTGAGAAATTTCTCAGCCGTTAGTGGATTTAATGCACGCATACCGCTTTGTGTCTGTTCAGTTACACAGGTAATTAACGGAACAGGATGAAAGCCATGATGGCTCACGGTTTGAATATCTGCTGTCAGACCAGCACAACCCTGAGGATCCATGCCACCTATTAATAAAATAGCTTTTTGTGAATGATCAGCCATGTTGCTGCCAGATTGGTTGGTCTAACGTCGGTGTACTGGGCTTGGCGGAATCACGTTTTGGCATAATGCCCGCTTCAAATGCCAGACGTCCTGCATTGATGGATTGTTTAAACGCTTCAGCCATAAGCGCCGGTTCAAGTGCTTCGGCCACTGCGGTATTCAACAGAATGCCGTCATAACCGAGTTCCATGGCCTGCACCGCATCAGAAGGTTTGCCGATGCCAGCATCAACCAGTAACGTTATTTCCGGCAAGCGTTCACGTAATGTTCTCAATGCATAAGGATTGAGTAATCCCTGTCCAGTACCGATTGGTGCACCCCAGGGCATTAACACTTCACATCCGGCTTCCGCCAGTTTCTGGCAAAGCACCAAATCATCAGTGCAGTAGGGAAACACTTTAAAACCATCGGCAATCAGGGTTTTGGTCGCTTCCAATAGAGCAAACGGATCCGGTTGTAGATTAAAACTGTCACCCAATACTTCGAGCTTGATCCAGTCAGTTTCAAATAACTCACGCGCCATATGGGCTGTTTTAATTGCCTCGGCTGCACTATAACAACCCGCGGTATTGGGTAATAAATGACAGCCCAGCGCTTCAATCATGTTCCAGAATTGCTGACCACTATTGGCCTGCCCGGCACTTTGCCGACGCAGAGATACGGTAATCACCTGAGCGCCTGACGCTTTAATGGCATCACACATCACTTGTGGTGAAGGATAAAGCGCCGTGCCGATAAATAAACGACTACTAAGGGTTTGACCGTAAACGGTCCAGTCAGATGCCTGCATGTCAGCCTCCACTGATCGGCGACAGCACATCAATGCGATCGCCTACTGATAATTGATAGGTTGGATGTGCCGATTTGGCGATAATATTGTCGTTAATCACCACCACAAACCGGCCTTCAGTCCAGCCATGTTCAGCCAGAAACGCCTGCAAATTAAAGCTTGTGGTTTCTATGGGCTGTTCATTCAAAATAATTGAGATGGGTTGAATCGACTCAGCTTGCATAACGCACTCCCGAATCTGTGTGTTCTGATAATTTTGTTAGTAATTGGTCGACCATTACCGGTCCCAGCAAATAACCATGCCTGTACAGGCCATTGATTTGATAACCCCACTCCTGCTGGCGAATGGTGGGTAAATGATCAGGTAATGCCGGACGGCAATGCGCCCGCATTTCCAACACCCGGGCTTCGGCAAACCCTTTATGAATGCTGTAAAGCGCCGATAGCAATTCCATAGCACTACGTACACTCACTGGTGACCGATCTTCGGATTCAATTACCGTCGCCCCAATGACATATTGCTGATCCGGTCTGGGGGCCAAATACAGCGGATAACGTGGATGCATTAAGCGTACGCACTGTTGCAGATTCACTTCCGGGGCATAAACACGCAACACTTCACCGCGCACCCCACGCAGCTCTTTCATATCCAACTTGCTGCCATTACCACGACAATCAATCACCGAGGTAAATTTACCCAGCGAATGTCCAAGCGTTTGCTGACACAATTGTTCCAATGTGTCGTTAGTTAACGTTTCAATCGGTTCAATGGTGTGCCAGTTAGCATGTTCGGTTAGAAACTCACCGACCTGCTGATAAAACTGGCGATTATCCAGACAGCTCTCTTGCGGGAAATACAACGCCGACCGAAAATTCTCGGCCAGTTCAGGTGACAGGTTTTGTAACTGCTGAGCGTCAATTTGCTGATAATCAGTCGGATCCAGAATATGTGCTGCACGCCGTTGATACCGTGCCAGTTCAGCCTTATCGCCTTCGTGCGCGACGACCAACGTGCCGCTCTGCGGATTAAATATTGGCTTTTCAAACTCAGCCAGCCATTTATCCCACAGCGCTTGACTTTGAATACCTAGATCGCGAATCGACCGATCTGCGGTCACCGCTTCGGTAAATGGCGCGATCATCGAAGCCGCAATAAAACCGGCACTGTCGGTACCGGCTTTATCGTCTGATGACAGAATCGTCACGGCATGACCAGTCTGAATCAGACGCCAGCTTGTCAGGCGTCCAATCAGACCGCTACCGATAATCAGATAATGCTTCATAGCGTTCTGAATCCGATCCAATCAAACCTGATGATAGATTTTGCTGCCAGCCGCCTTGAACTCTTCTGACTTCACAGTAAACGCCTCTTTCACATCATGTGAAATCTTCATTGAGCAGAATTTCGGTCCACACATAGAACAGAAATGCGCCACTTTAGCACTCGGTTTTGGCAGAGTTTCATCATGGAAAGCACGGGCAGTATCAGGGTCTAACCCGAGATTGAATTGATCTTCCCAACGGAATTCAAAACGCGCTTTGGAAATCGCATCATCACGTTCATGAGCACCCGGATGACCTTTGGCCAAATCGGCTGCATGCGCTGCAATTTTGTAGGTGATAATGCCGGTTTTAACATCATCTTTATTCGGCAAACCCAAATGCTCTTTGGGTGTCACGTAACACAACATCGCCGTACCAAACCAGCCAATCATCGCCGCACCAATACCCGAGGTAATGTGGTCATAACCTGGTGCAATATCAGTAACCAAAGGCCCCAAGGTATAGAAAGGCGCTTCGTGGCAGACTTCCAATTGCAGATCCATGTTTTCCTTGATCTTATGCATTGGCACATGACCCGGCCCTTCGATCATCACCTGCACATCATGTTTCCAGGCAATATGGGTTAATTCACCCAAAGTACGCAGCTCGGCAAACTGGGCTTCATCATTGGCATCAGCTTGTGAACCTGGACGCAAACCATCACCCAGAGAGAACGACACATCGTAGGCTTTCATGATTTCGCAGATATCTTCAAAGTGCGTGTACAAAAAGCTTTCTTCATGATGTGCCAGACACCAGGCCGCCATAATCGAGCCGCCACGTGACACAATGCCAGTAGTGCGGTTCACGGTCAGTGGAATATGCGCCAGACGAATACCAGCATGAATCGTAAAGTAACTCACGCCCTGCTCGGCCTGTTCAATCAACGTATCGCGAAACACTTCCCAGGTCAGATCTTCGGCAATGCCGTTTACTTTTTCCAAAGCCTGATACAACGGCACAGTACCGATTGGCACCGGTGAATTACGGATAATCCATTCGCGGGTCTGGTGAATATGTTTACCAGTCGACAAATCCATGACGGTATCACCACCCCAACGGGTACTCCACACCATCTTTTCAACTTCTTCTTCAATCGAGGAAGTGGTAGCAGAGTTACCGATATTGGCGTTGATTTTCACCAGAAAGTTACGACCGATAATCATCGGCTCAGCTTCAGGGTGATTGATATTGGCTGGAATAATCGCACGACCTTCGGCGACTTCTTTACGAACAAATTCCGGGGTGATGTGATTGGGTTTATCGGCTGGCAATTCGCCTTTGGCTTGCAGTGCAGCACGGCCCATGCTTTCGCGAATGGCGATATATTCCATTTCCGGGGTGATGATGCCTTGACGTGCATAGTGCATCTGGCTCACGTTTTTGCCCAGTTTGGCTTTGCGTGGCAGACGACGATTGGTGAACAGCGGAATATCAAATTCCTGCCCATCCTGATCGCGGGTAAAGTTGGAACTGAACGCCGGTAATACTTCGGTATCGTCACGTTCCTCAATCCATTGCTGACGAATCGGCGTTAAGCCTTTTTCCAGATCGATTGTTTCAGTGGGATCGGTGTAAATACCAGAGGTGTCGTAAACCATCACCGGCGCATTTGGCTCACCCGGCAGACTGGGATCACGATTCGGTGTATCGGTCAGGGAGATTTGACGAAATGGCACCCGGAGATCATCACGACTGCCGGTAATGTAGATTTTTTCAGAACCCGGTAATGGCTGAGTAGTAATGCCACTACGGTCTTTAATATCAATGACTTTTGGATTGGCTGCTGACATCTGATTTCCCCTTTTTGAATAAAAAAGTCGGGGAAATGAAGACGTTGCGCTTTCGCGAACAAGGTGATGGAGATACACGGCGGCTACAGTCAGACAATCAGACGTACCGGCATTCCGGCTTGTTTCCTACGGAGGTTCTAGCCTCTTCAGGTTCAACGGGTTTCATCTCAGCCCTTTCTGATAATTCAGAGGGGGCACCCCGACAAGTGGAAATCATCCTAAACTAAAAATGATTTTTTACACAAGCATCATCTGGCACAATGGGTCACATCAAACGGCATGAAATCAGGCAAAATCGGCCATGGCAGAGAACAAAAATAAAAATGATGACGACGAGTTTTCCTTGTTTCGCAATGAAATGAGCGACGCCGAGCCGATAAAACATGACCGCCTGGTGCATCGAAAACCACCGCCGCCGCCAACGGTCAGAAAACCCTCCGCAGCCGAACTCACCCATGACACCAGCGAGTTTTCCAGCCTGTTCGCTCCCGAAACAGTCGGCAATGAAGAATATCTCGAATACCGTGGCGACGGCATTCAAAACCGTCAATTCGCCAAACTCAAAAACGGCAAAGTGCATCTCGAAGCCGAACTCGATTTACACGGCCTCACCCTCGCCAAAGCTGAACCCACCCTCTCCCATTTTCTCGAACAATGTCAGCAAGAAAAGATTAGATGCGTACGAATCATTCACGGCAAAGGCTGGGGATCACGCGATAACAAACCGGTGTTAAAAAGCAAACTCAATCACTGGCTCAGACAAAGTGATGCCGTGTTAGCGTTTTGCAGTGCAACGATTGAAGATGGTGGAACTGGGGCTTTGTATGTTTTGTTGAAGAGGCAGTATGAAAAGTGAATTTTTAATTGGCCATTTTATTTCATCTATTTCGGACCTTTTTCCTTTGATTATTCAGATATTTAGATAATTCATGTCAGATGGCTCAGAATTAGATGGCCGCCTGCTAATAATTATTATGAAGCCAACGGCCTTATCAACATACTGTTAGGTGTATATGAAAGTCATCGATGAAGAAAAAAAGTTCATGGTTCTTATTCGAAGAGGAAGGACGGTTTCTTTTTGATGTGAACTGTTCGCATAGTTTTGTGGGCTACGACTTTATGATGTTCCTTAATGAGGAAGAGATTTCCCCTATAAATAGAAGGGTCGCGAATATCTCAATGAATTAGCTAATGCAATTGATTATTCAACTCCCATATCTAAAAACAAGCCCATCTAAGTAAAAGAGCGCTATGTATACGAGCAATATTCAGGGCAATCACTGGATGCAATTGATGTCTGGCGTGAGCAAAACGGTGATTAATCACCTAACAAGCAAAGGCAGCATCGCTCTGCGGGCTGGACGCGCTAATGCGCGCCGCTGCTTTGGGCGTTATGAGTCATAAGGAAAGTTGAGTGGAAGATTTACAGCAGCATTTTTTAAAAACACTCAATGACATGCTAGAGGGCAATCCAGAGCTGGCAGAAGATATTGATATTGAGCAGTTAATAGCTGACGTAACACCAGAAGCCGTACGCTTGATGAAAAGCACTCTTCAGAAATCAGCAAAGAAGATGCTTAAGGAACATAGAACGCTAGCGAGCGGTTTCGAAAAGCGTAATATAAAGCGTTGGTCAAAAGCGTTTGATTTGCTAGAAACCCACATTGTAATTTGTACTGAAGCTGGGGAGGATTTTAATTCATCCTATCGAGCAACTGCTGTAGATAGCAATGATTTAGTCTTTGATATTGTTGTTCGGCATCATGCCAGAGCGTGCCATATCGCTCAAGAAATCTTGTGTCTTCTTAAATCAGGTTTTGCTGATGCCGCTCACGCAAGGTGGAGAGCGCTTCATGAAGTAAATGCGACGGGCATGTTTATAGCTAAACATGGTCAAGAGTGTGCTGAGAGATTTTATTTCCATGACATTGTTGATTCTTACGATGGAATGCTTGAGCACAAAAAGTACGAAGATCGGCTCCAGGAAAAGGCTGCCTCCCCAGAGGAAATAGAGAGCTGCAAAGTAGAATACGATAAAGTGATTGCGCGTTATGGGAAAAAGTTTGGAGATCACTACGGCTGGGCCTCAAACATATTCCCTAAACATAGTCGTGTAGGATTTACGGCAATAGAAAAGGATGTTGGTTTGGATCATATGCGCCCCTACTATAAGTGGGCCAGTCAGAACGTACATTCGGGCTCAAAAGGAATGAGAAATCGTCTTGGTCTGTGTGAGGCAAAAGAAGATGTCCTACTGGTTGGGCAGAGTAATTCAGGAATGACAGACCCTGCGCATGCAACCGCCATTAGTTTAAGTCAAATAACCTGCACACTATTAATGCTCGAGCCAACGTTAGACCACATCGTTCTCATGACAATAATTGACGGGTATCAAGAGGATATTGGGAGCACATTCTTGGAGGTTGAGGAAAATGATTCATAACAAACGCGGCAATATCTACTCTCGTACCTCGCGCGCTTTACGCGGGCGTTATGTACTGTCAATGATCGGAGTTTTTAATGATACCTGAGTACGGAAGTAAGAAGTATCAATGCCCCCACTGTAATACAGTTGCTACTCAAGAGTGGTTTACGGCTAACAATGCTAGCACTACAGCCACCGGCATTCTTAGCCATCTGTATCTGAACTATAGATCAAGTATTGATGACTATACGCAAGAAAGAATCGTCAGGTTTTTACAGGAAATTGATAATAATTTTAAAAGAAGTTTCTACAAATTTGTCCCTGATGGCTTCGCAGTAGCGACCTGTTCTTCTTGTGATGGTTTTACATTATGGGTTAATAAAGAAATTGTTTACCCCAAGAAAACAACTTTACCGCCACCAAATGCTGATCTAAATGATGATATAAAATCACTTTACATTGAGGCTTCTAAAATTCTTATTGATTCCCCAAAAGGAGCTACTGCTTTGCTTCGGCTCGCTTTACAAAAATTATTGGAACAGGTTGGGAAGAGCGGGAAGAATATAAATAGCGACATTAAGGATTTGGTTGCTGAAGGTCTTAGCCCTAAGATTCAGCAGGCGCTTGACCTTCTCAGGGTTGTAGGAAATAACGCTGTCCACCCAGGACAAATAAACTTTGATGATAATTCTGAAATTGCTCAGAAGTTGTTTGGTATTTTGAATTTCATCGCTGAAGAATTAATCACGAAGCCAAAAGAACTAGAGCAACTATACGCTGATTTAATACCAACTGACACACAAGGTCATATCAAGCAGAGGGATGGCTTATAACAAGCCGTTGAAATTCATTACAGGCTCGATCAATAGGGTCAGAGTGTTTGATTTTGGGTGACGATGTATGAAAAACGAATGAAGAAATTATCACGACCAAGTGAGATCCGAAATGACGAGGAAATTGTTCTATCGGTTCGGCAGTGGGTTAACACTTTTGTGATGGAAATGAATCTATGCCCATTTGCTAAGCATGAGATGCTGAACAATCGGGTGCGCTTTGCTACCACAAGAGCGATAACGGAAGACCAATTGTTGAAGTCACTGCAAGACGAGCTGGAACTGCTCAATAGTGATCCGTCAGTTGAAACTACGCTGCTGATTCACTCAAATGTATTGCAGGACTTTTATGACTACAATCAGTTTTTGAGTAATGCCGATAACCTCCTTTTGGAAATGGGACTGGAAGGTACCTATCAGATCGCCAGTTTTCATCCAGATTACCAATTTGGTGGAACAAATCCGGACGATGCAGAGAATTATACAAACCGATCTCCTTACCCCTTGTTGCATCTTATTCGGGAGGCGAGTCTTGAGCGAGCTATTGTGGAATATCCTGATGTCGATCAAGTTCCAATACGAAACGTAGCGCTAATGAATAGTCTGGGACACAATAAGCTGCAGGCACTCTTTGAGAGCCTATTTAAGCTGTAGGGAGCAGTATTACTTTAGGGATAAATCAGTCAGCCAACTTAAAAATTCAATTGAAGTTCACATCACCTGCTAATGCAGATCAATATGGTCGGAGTGCAAAACTGGCAACACCGGCCAAGAGTGAGCTAAATCATAGTTCTGGTGATATTGAGATATCAAGGGGTCAGCCAACTTGTTTTTACGATTTGGTAACACGGTTTTTTACCTCCTTTGGCTAACGGACTGAGAAAGGCCAAAACTCAAATTTTTATTTTGGAGCTTCAATGATGACAACCGAATGGCTGGAAATCAATCAGGGCAGCGCCCCCATACTGATGAGCCTACCGCATACCGGAACGAAAATACCCGATGCTATCCAATCACAGCTTGCCTGTTCGACCGAACAAGCCCTGACAGATACCGACTGGTATGTGCACCAGTTGTACGATTTTGTCAGCTCAATGGGAATATCCACCGTTCGTACTGCTATTTCCCGCTGCGTGGTCGATGTAAACCGCGATCCTTCCGGTCAGTCATTGTACCCTGGCCAGGCCACCACAGAGCTTTGCCCAACAACCCGTTTTGATGGACAGCCGCTGTATTCAGCGCCTATTGACGACGCAGAGGTTGAACGTCGTAAAAAGCAGTATTTTGAACCCTACCATGCCGCTATTCGGGGGCAGTTGGACCGGTTGTTGCTGGATCACGACATTGTCATTCTGTTTGACGCCCACTCGATTCGTTCACAATGTCCGCGACTGTTCGACGGCACTTTGCCCGACTTGAACCTGGGTACGAATAGTGGTCGAAGCTGCGCACCAGACCTTGCCCTTCTGGTCGAAAAGCATTTATCCGGTGGTAATTTTTCTTTCGTGCATAACGGTCGGTTTAAAGGTGGCTGGATAACCCGCAATTATGGCCAGCCTTCCAGTCAGGTTCACGGGTTGCAGTTGGAAATAGCTCAGCAAAGCTACATGCACGAAGTTCAAGGTGACTCTCCTGCTCCATATTCTGCTGCCCGTGCTGCTGCATTGCAGTCAGAACTGAAAGGTCTGTTTGTTAAGCTGGTGAACTGGGCTCAGGCCAAGGGTTCAAGGGGTCAGCCAACTTGAAAAGTTTACTTGTTACTCTGAAAATCAAGGAATCAATAGGGTCAGAGTCGATTGAAATTTACTTCACAACTATCAATGGTAACTGATCCCATTTATTTCAATTTTTATCCGTGCTACAGACAATGAGCATCATGGAATATTTATCAGAACTCGGACATATTGGTCTTTTTATCTCTGCATTTTTAGCCGCGACGATTTTACCTTTAAGCTCAGAAATTGTTTTGAGTGCTTTATTGCTGAATGGTTTATCCCCCACTACGCTAGTCATCATTGCAACAACAGGAAATGTTTTGGGTTCACTCACAAACTATGCTCTAGGTTACTGGGCTAGCTTGGTTGTGGTCAAAAAATGGTTAAGGATGTCGGAAGATGATTTCGTGCGAGCAGAACAGCGTTTTGTTAAATACGGCATGTTTTCGTTGTGTTTTGCTTGGGTTCCAATAATCGGTGACCCATTAACCGTTATGGCTGGTGTTTTGCGAGTTCGCTTAAAGTGGTTTCTTATATTGGTTACTGCAGGTAAATTTCTGCGGTATGTCGTCATTAGTTACATGGTTTTGAACGTAAATTGACGGATACATCAAACGATCAACAATATAAAGAGACAAATCCCGTAGGTTGGGTTGAAGCATGAAACCCAACACTTCATAAATGACGCAACGTTATCTAATTGTTGGATTTCGTAAACTCAACCCAACCTACCCGGTTTTAAAATCAAAGCGTCAGCCAACTTGATTTTGATTTAAAAAAGTCCGTTCCCACACAGGAGCGTGGGAACGAGAAAAAAGGGGCAGATCTATTTAATTAACTAAAATAAACCCGCCCCCTTTTCGATCTCGAATCTGTCTAATCAGGCCCGCTGGCGGTCATGCTTGCCCTCAGCGAATTCCTCGATAGCTTTGCTACAGAAAGCTTCTAAATCGTCTGGTTTCCGGCTGGTCACTAGCCCTTGATCCACCACTACTTCCTGATCCACCCAGTTGCCGCCTGCATTCTGAATATCAGTACGCAGGCTTGGCCAGGATGTCAGTTTTCGTCCTTTAAGTACGTCTGCTTCGACTAGCGTCCAAGGAGCATGGCAGATCGCCGCCACGGGTTTATGTTCGGTGAAAAAACCACGGACAAACTCAACTGCATTTTGGTCGGTACGTAATGCATCCGGGTTAGCAACACCGCCAGGTAATACCAGACCATCATAATCACCGGCCGATACATCAGCGACGCTTTTGTCTACCTGAAATGCATCGCCTTTGTCGAGATGGTTAAAGCCATGAACTTTGCCTTCTTCGAGCGCTATCAACTCTGTTTCGGCGCCTGCAAGCTTGATTTGCTCCCAGGGCGTAGTCAATTCGATTTGCTCAAAGCCGTCGGTCACGAGAAACGCAATTTTTTTGCCTTGCAGAGATTTACTATTATTCGCTGAATTTTGCATTGGTTGTCCTCCTGATAAGTTGAGCGCTAACCTTACTTATGGTCTAAGCGCTTAAGTTGTCTACCAGCAATTAACGCAAGGACAATGCCAGTTGAAAATATACCTCGGAGATGGTTACTGGCCGTGCCTGTTGGTTTCTAGCCCAACATTTCAGATTCTCAGGAAATGAACTTTTTACAACTTTGCCAGTAAGATTTACAGCTTAAGTCCGTTCCTACGCAGGAGCAAGGGAACGAGGTGTATGGTAGGTTGGCGCTGAGGTACGAAGCCCAACAATTCTCTTAAACGTTACAAGTTCAACAGGACAACAGGATATGTATGGAATTGTTGGGTTTCGTAAACTCAACCCAACCTACCCGTTTTCTTTGTGATGTTAATCTGTAAAAACCGGCTTAATCACATCACGATAGTTACGAATACGTTGCACAAAATGAACAGGTTCATAACCTCGAGCGTAACCATAACGGGTGCTGGGGTAATATCGTTTGTCCGCTTTCAGTGGCAGGATCTCACGCATATCTGACCAGGAATCCGGGTTTTTACCTAATTCACGGGCCAGCTGCCGGGCATCTAATAAATGTCCTCGACCAATGTTGTAGCTGGCAAGTGCCAGGTAAGTTCGATCGGGCTCGGGAATTGATTCAGGTAAGCGTTGATGGCGATCAGCAAGATAGCGGGCGCCACCATCGATAGCTTCTTCAGGATCAGTGCGATCTTCCACGCCCAGTTCTTCGGCTGTTGCCTGGGTGAGCATCATGATGCCACGCACTCCCGTTGGAGATACCGCTTTGGGATTCCAGTTTGATTCCTGATACGCCAGGGCAGCCAGCAGATCTGCAGGCATGCCAGTGCTTTCTTCTGCTGTTTCGAATTCATCGATATAACGTTTCAGGCGTTTATCAATACTACGATTGAGCGCACGTAAATCAACGAAATCAAACTCACTGATATAGCTGTAATAACGACTTTCCATCCGACCAATGGCTTCATCACCTTCACTGCTGTTCATCCACTCATGCGCATCGTTAGCAATGTCTCTGAATTTATTAGGTGCATACCAGCCGAGATTACGACCATCGGTGAGGTCCATGGCAACTTCCAGATAGGGAAAATGCCGTTGCATAATATTGACGATATTGGCATCAGCCACTGAGCATTGGATGCTTTTTTCTGCCACCGCGGCCAGTATCAACTCACTGGTTCGTGAATCTTCACGAAACTGTAGGTCAGCATAATCAGCATTAATTTCTTTGAGAGTAGCTACGTAGCTGGAATCCTCCGTCACCACAATCTCAAAATCGCTTAAGCCATCTTATGAATTAGGTAATGGACTCAGTTCCCGATGACAAACCAGTTGTTCGGTCACATCGGTATGTGCTGGGCCTTTAGCGTATCTTGCATTACGAAGAGTGTTAAAGGTAAGGCCTGCTGCGGCCAGATGTACTGAAGCATTGTCGAGTGCTTTGATTACCGCTGAGGTGGAGTCATACATTGTCCACTCCACTTCCCAACCACGTGCGGCAGCATAATCTGTTATCAACGCATATTCAGGTCCGGCAGGATTTTCATGACGGTCTAAATAATACGTAGTTGAACCGTTACGTGTAGCAACGTGTAAGACACCACTTTCAGATGGTGCTGCCAGGTCTTGGTTGGCCCGTTGAGACTCGCTTGAGCAGGCAGGGATTAATGAAATGGTGAGCACACCAAACAGCAGTGGACGTATATCCTTAATCGACAAAATAACTCCTCTGATTGATTAATCAGTTAATGTTTTGACAGTAGTTGTGTAAATCGTTCAGAAAAATTTAGGGATGGTTTTTACCCCTATCACTCAAATTTATCTTCAACGAATGGATTGGCTTTGATTTCTATTTATAAGATAAAAATATAAACATGGCTATTAATATTTATCTTTCTCTATATGCATTAATTATATTTTTGAGTTACAAGATAATTGAAAAAGGAATTTTTCTCTTTTTCAATTATTATTTATGAGGAATTTGTAATACTTTATAAACAATTTAACCACGTTATTTAAAAAGTGATAACCTGTAAAAAATTCCTAAAGCCTTGGTCTGAGTGCCGTAATTGAAGTGCTCAAGAATGAAATCCAAAGGCATTTAGCAAAATAAATTTAATCAATTGAAATAATAAGTTACATATCAACTTCGACTCTAAGCAATTAGTAACCTCAATAAAAAAACGTAGTTTTACTTTTCGCTGATCAACCAAAAAATTTGCAGTATTAAGGAGTAACAGAGTTGAAGTTAATTATTTCCATCTTATTGGTATTGTTTACCCGACCTGCTTTTGCCCAGTGTAATGGCGGCGTGACAGTCACAACTACCCTGGAAGTGACAGCCAGTTGTAATGGGGGCAATATAAAAGGACTAACCCTTGATACCGGGGCGGATGTCACTATTGCTTCAGGGGTAACGGTTTCAAATGATGCGCAGAAAGGTGTGACTGGTCGGTCAGTGGTTATTTTGGAAACATCAACATCAGCCAAACTGGTCAATTACGGGTCAATTTATACGTATAACCAATGGGGTTTGTGGAACAAACCAGGCGGGAACGTTGATGTCGCTAACTTTGGTCAAATCACTGGTGTGGTCAGATACGGCATTAGTAATCAATCAACAATCACCTCTTTAACTAACATTGGCAGTATTACAGGTGGATTTGCCAGCATCGGAAATGGAAGTGCCTCGATAAAGAACCTTAATAACTTACAAGGTTCGCATACGACTGGTCCCTTAAATATTCGTGGTAACTTACCTGAAAATTACAACATCATTATTAAAAGTCCAACGCAATATGGTCAGTTCTCAGCTTTAAGTTTCGCACCCGGTAATATTCAAATTTCCGCTGCAAACAATGGAAATATGGCGTTCAACATATACGGTAATTTGGGCACAACACTTGTTTCCGGGGTGGATGCTTCTGTTGTATCTGAGGGAAGATACCTGGAAGTTTTGCAGGATTTTCCGACCCTCAACAATATTTCAGATACCACTGGCACTTATGGTCGTTTTAACTACAGTCTGGTGGCAAATGAAAGCTTGTTAAATGCCTGGGATTTATTATTTGTTTTTGCAGGCCCATCTGTTGTTGATACCCAAGCCTCTGTTCAATCTCTAGCATCAGACCTACGCGGCGGATTTTCACAGCAGCTTATCGCTACAAACTTTGCCAACATGAATACTTACGACTGTGATTTGTTTGATACCAGAGGTTTTTGTGTCTCTGTGGGTGGCCAACAGACCTATGTGGATAATCCCAGCACGCATGAGACTTCTGCGGTCATAGTTGCAGGTTATAAAGCTACACCTACCCTGCGCTTTGGGGGCTTTTTAAATCACAATCTCAATACCAACACCGTCGCAAGTGTGGATATTTCAAATGCAAATCCACTGATGGGAATATTTATCGTCTGGAACCAAAATGCAGACCACTTGGGCTATCAATTTAAAATTGCCAATGCTTATCAGGATAAAAATTTAACAACTACTCGCGAGATCATGAATACCTCAGAAGCCGGTGTTGGTGACACGTCCATCAATACCCAAAGCTATGTGGGTGAATTAAGTTATAGCTTTCTGGTGAATGAAGCGAGAACCTTAGTCAGGCCATATGCCGCTTTACGTTATACCCGAATCAAACAGGATGCCTATACAGAAGAAGGTTCTATCTTTTCGCCTTTGACCTATGCCGCTCTTGAAGACCGTTCAACCGTTGCTTTAGTGGGTATGAAGCTCAATCAAAAACTGACAGACAAAGTGAATCTGACTGGTAGCGTGGGTATTGAACACGACCTTTCTCACTCCGTAGATGATTTAACAGCGACGGGCGTCAGTGGCTTAACCAGTGAAAATTTTAACGACAGTCTTAATCGCACGCGTCCTGTGGCAAGCATTGGTGCTTATTTCAGCCCCGCCAGTAATCAACGAATTGCAGTAGATTTTTACTACCAACAATTACCTTTTCAAAGTACTGGCTCAGCCACTGCTTATGTGAATTACACACTCGGTTTGTAATTAATGCTGGATGGTTAATTATGTTGGTAGCGTAAAACTTATTTAATAAGTGCATTAAGAACATTGAAACAATGCGTGCTTACTCTAAATTTTATGAAAATCAAGGGGTAAGTTGAAGCATTAACAATACATCATCTCAGCACTAACTTTATGACACGGTTTAGGACATCAGGACTGGTTATCGCTTGTACACAAGTAAACTGGTTTTGTGCGCGCTGATGACTCTATCAACTACCCTTATTGTTGATTGGTGGCAGAATTGCCGCCACCCGTTTGGGTTGACAGTTGAGATAAGGGGAAGTCGCAAGCCAATGATCATCAGGGTAATAAGAAAAGACAAACTGGCCGTCTTTAAGTGTATCCACCACCTGATCGGCAACATCCCGGCTTACTGCAGGGCATCCATGGCTTCGGCCGATGCGGCCATGCCGTTTGATCCATTGATTGTTCACGTAGTCAGCACCGTGAATAACGATTGCCCGTTCTCGAGCGCGATCATTGATACCAGGTTCCAAGCCATCCATACGCAGGGAATAACCGTGCCGGCCTATATAGCTCTCTGAAGCCCGGAACAGACCGATGCTGGACTGATGGCTGCCTTGTTCATTGGAAAATTTGGTCGCTACATTGTCACCTGAGTTGCGACCATGGGCCACCAGCTCCTCGAGAATCAGTGAACGGCTGTTCAAATCAAATATCCACAAGCGTGGTTCGGTTGAAGGTAAAGAAAAATCGATGACCGCCAGTCGGTCCGCCTGGTCAGCACCATGATTGACCGCACACCTCATCGCGGAAATGGCTTTGTCCAGTACGGCTCGATTCATGTTGGGGGCCTGAATGGCCAAGTCTTCCGTAAGTGGCGAAAGCATTGGGGCTTTATCTGCGGCAAGAGATGGAACGGAAAGGAGCAGCATCAGGCTAAAGATAAAAGCTGTCGTATGGCGCCGGGATGAGGGCTTGTGCATCAATGTTTTCCCCTAATAGTGCTCTGGTGCCCCCTATCAGGGCTGAGTCAATATGTCAGAACCGCAATAATGGTGCGAACAGCACAATTCGTTCGCATCCCGAATTAACAATGTTATGGTTAGGGGGGATTCTAACAGGCTTGGAGAAGGGAGCAAGAAGGTTGTACATTTTGTTACCAAAGTGGTGTGCTTTAACTGCATGCTTTTTCGCCATTTCGGTATGGTCCTGTCAGGTGTTGGCGGTTAATAATTCACTAGGAGATTTTGCCAGCGATCTTGCTCCGATTATGTCTGACGGCGGACTTTGTCGTGTCCCGGATTCTAGCAAGTCACAGTACCAGGCGGTCTGGCTGCAAAGTTTATACGGTAACAGTTTCTCAGCTCCACTGTGGTCGGATATTGAGCGCTATGATGGCTTGCTTGCTGCCCTTGCGGATGTAAAATGGGATGGCCTGGATCCAAAGATGTATGGCCTCTTGCAGCTGGAAGAATGGCGATCAATCAGCAGTGCAGATGGCGAAACCTTTGCCTGCCGCGATCTATTGGCGTCTACGGCCTATCTGGCAGCGCTCTACCACTTGCAGTATGGTTTACTCGATCGTTCAGATATTGCCCCCCTCTGGCGACTCGTTGAGGATAAAAGCAGCGGGGTCGAAGCCGCGTCTCTTGAGAACCTTGGTGTTGTGGCTCGCCGGGGGCTGCAGAACATCAGCGCCAGTTTTGACAGCGCCCGGCCCAAATTACCTGCATACCGAAAATTACGCTCAGCTTACAAGAACTGGCACGAGCTACATAGAGAGGTAAGTTGGCCTATCGTACCACCTGGCCCCCTGCTGAAACCCGGCATGGAGGATGTCAGAGTATCTATTCTCCACCAACGATTGGCATCACTGATCAATGGCGTCGATCAGCAAAATGTTCGTCATTTTTATAGCGCTAATCACTACGATGCAGAACTGGTGGAAATGGTAAAGGATTTTCAGGCCCGTCATCGCCTAAAGGTAGACGGAGTTGTGGGGCCCGAGACGCTGGCCGCTCTTAATCTGTCACGTAATTATCGTGAGGAGCAGTTACAGATCAACCTTGAGCGTATGCGCTGGCTAGCGCGGGAAATCTCACCCACCCTTTTGCTGGTTGACATTGCCGGGGCAAAGGCTACCTATACTCATGAGGGGGAAATCGGCTGGCAAGGGAGGGTGCAGGTTGGGACTGCCCGCCGCCCTACCCCCACCCTTCGATCCTCCATAACCCACCTCACCTTCAGTCCCACTTGGACAGTGCCCCCCACCATTTACCGTCAAGACAAGCTGCCCGAGATTCGGCGGAGCATAGCGTATCTAGCCAAAAATCGACTCAGAGTACTGGATCGGGATGGACGTGAATTAAATCCTGCCACTATTGACTGGCAAAACCCAGGTCCTATTAAGCTTCGTCAGGATCCGGGGCCAAGCAATGCGCTTGGTCTGGTGGTCTTCCGTTTTCCCAACCCTTTTTCCGTATTCCTGCATGACACTCCCTATCAAAGTCTGTTTGCCAGCCACAAGCGTACCTCTAGCTCCGGCTGTGTACGTGTAGAAGCGGCCAAACAACTGGCGGACAAACTTTTCGTTGGTGCAAGTCAGAAAACCCAAAACGCAATAAACGATGCCTTGCTTAATAAACAGACACGCAATATCCCCTTGCCTGCCAGCGTACCGATCTTGATGGACTACTGGACAGCTGAGGCATTAGACGATGGTCGGTTGGAATTCAGACCCGATGTATATCATCGCGATGCAGAATTGATGGCAGCCTTGAAAGCACAGCAAAGAATAATAATAAATACCCTTTTCACTGAATTAGAAGAACATCCTGCAATAATGTAAACAGGTTTCAGTTCAGAATTTTCCATTATCAGCCGTTTTTATAAACCGACAAGCGCATGCTGGTTGATTGGATCGACGACTATCAGCCGGCAGGCGCCAGCTGCTTCCGGAAATATCATCATTCGTTTTGCGCCCCACCATGCATTCTTTATTCAAATAAAACTTATGTGAAATAGTGTAAAAACTTGCTGCATTTCAATAACTATAAATTTATATATGAATTGTAAATATTGTTATTGAAAATCAGTGGATTAGCCAACTCAGTCTTTTTATATCCTTCCCCTATGTAGTAATTTTTCCCCACAGTGTCGATCTCGTGAAGTCTCGTTCGACAATCCAGTAGAGACAGAGGTCTTCCAAAGCTTCAATTTGGAAATTCTGTTCCACTACAGCTACTAACTGATTTATTCCTAATCTGAATAAATCAAAATTAAGGATATTGTTATGTTGAATGAAACAGGTACAGTTCGATTACACCGAGTTTTGCGAGCTCCAGCCGAGCGAGTTTATAAGGCATTTACAGAGAAAAGCGCTTTAGAATATTGGCTCCCTCCCTATGGGTTTATTGGGACGGTCCATGAAATTGATGTTCGCGCTGGTGGTGGCTACAGGATGTCTTTCACAAACTTCGGTACTGGCAACAGTCATACTTTCACTGTCGAATTTGTAGAGCTTGTGGTTAATGAACGTATTCGCCACACGGATCGTTTTGATGACGAAAATCTTCCCGGTGAAATGGAGGTTTCAATCGACTTAAAATCAGTGAGTTGTGGAACGGAATTGAGTATTGTTCAGGAAGGTATTCCAGCGGTCATTCCAGTTGAAATGTGTTATCTGGGATGGCAAGAATCACTTGAACAACTTGCCAAGCTGGTTGAAGCAGAGATTCCTGATTAAATAGTTTAGTGACTTAAATAGGTTTGGAATTTTTTGTATAAGCGCGTTCCCACACAAGAGCGTGGGAACGAGCGTTTATGGTAAGTCGGTGCTAAGGCACGAAGCACAAGATAATCTGCTGTTAAAAATCCAGTGAGTAACCCAACGTTACAGTTCGGCCACGACCTTTAAAATAACGGGTTGGATTGGCCTGTGCAGACTGTGAATAATAGGTGAAGTAATCTTTATTCAACAGATTAGCAAACGCCAGGTTGAGTTTACCAGCTGGTAGTTTATAGCCGACTGAAGCATCGACCAGAGTGTAGCTGTCGAAATCCAGTTCCGGGTTCTCATCAAACCGGCGAGTGAAGTTATGACTTGCCTGGAGAAAAGAGCTCACTTTAGGTGACCAGTTTGCTGACCAGCTGGCGATTAAACGATTTGGTGGAATATCAGCACCGGTCAGATCTCTATCTACTTTACCGTCCCCATCACTATCTGAGCGACCATTGATATGTGAATAACTGAGTTGCAGATGGTTGGCTTTATTTACTTGATACCCCAAAGTCGTTTCTACACCAGTAATTTCAGTTTCTTCACGTTGGATGAAAAAATCATCACCAACTTGTTGCAGTCGGGAACCCAAATCAGAATCTGATTGGTAATAGCTGATTTCAAAGTTGACTTGCTGCCAATCAATACGAAAGCCGATTTCACTGTTTTCTGTCACTATCGGTTTTAAATCGAGAAAATTATCGACGTCCAGTCCTGGTGTATCAATTCCACGTAAAACCCGGCCTACATCTGGCATACCGAAACCTTCAGAATAGTTAGCAAACAGGCTCAACCAGGAGGTTGGGCTGACTACCGTACCAATATTAAATAATGTTTCACTGAATTCAGGATTACCGCCCTCCACTGTCACACCATTTTTACTTGCCACGGTTTGATAGGTATCGACATTCAACTTGGCTTTTTCGTAACGCAAACCGGTATTGAATACTACAGATTCCATTGGCTTGAATTGCGCTTGAATAAAGGGTGCGTAGTTTTTGAATTGCGTCTCTGGCACATAACTTCTACCGGTCAGCATTAAACGCTGTTCGGTAGTGTCTTCAAGGATATCGATACCGGTTGTTAGTTTGAGCTTGTCATCAAATAAGCCATCTTTCATTAAGGTGAATTTGGCGCCGTTTTTATCGGATTCATTTTGTGATTGATCAAAACCCTCCGGGGCCAGAACCGGGTCAACAAAACTTGTGGAGTCCGTCACACCAAATAATGCTTCAAATTCCTGCTGATAAGCCTGGGCGGTAAATTCCATTCCGGCCAAATCAAAGTTTTTATAGGTCAGGCTGGTAGTTAATACCCGGTTTCTCGGTGCATCCCCCATTGGGGTCGCATTAATGGAGGTTGTGGGGGTACCGTTGGCCAAATTGCCATCGACACTGGTGTAGTTATTATCCCCTTCCAACTGGAAACGGTTGATGGACAATTCCAGGTTCTGATTATCATCAAACCAGTAACCCAATTTGGCAAAGACGTCATAGCTGCGTGAATCCATCAGATCACCCTGTGTGTTATCGACGCCGATAGGATCCTCGTCATCATCCAGATACAGGCCTTGCGTTTCATAACTCAAGCCCAGACTGTATTCCCAATTATTCTGGCTTCCCAGCAAGCTGTAATCAGCCCGATAGCCCATGGTTTCAGCATCAATTTTGTTGGTCGGCATGGTGGTTGAAACCGACATACGTTGCTTTAGTGTATTGGCCGTAGGTCGCTTGGTAATAAAATTTATAATGCCACCGGTAGCACCCAAACCATGAATGGCACTTGCCCCATGAATCACTTCAATACGCTCAACCATTGATAAATCAATGGTGTGCCCATCACGTTGAGAGTCTCTTAATGGGTTCGATTGTGGAACACCATCTATCAGGAACAGAGGAGAGCGACCACGAAAGGTTTCCCCTGCACTGCTCAATTTTTGTCGGCTGGGAGAAAAAGATGGGAGCAAACTGCTGAGCACCTGAGAGGTATCGCTGGAGAATTCCATTTGCTGCTGAATTTCTTCCTGGCTTATAACGGTAACGACCTGTGGAGAATCTTTTAGCAGTGTGTCAGAGCGGGTTGAAGTGATGGTTAGTTCGTCCAGTTTAACAGCGTCTTCATCGGCCATTACCCCGAGCGATAAGGATAGCGTTGGTAACAAAAACAACATTTGTTGTGAGAGCTTTTTCCGTGGCATCAATTTCTCCATTTAAATTTTAAAAGCACAACATGTTAACCTTAATCTAAATCATTATCAATTGCATATAAAGAGGGTGATTAGCAAATTTGCACAGACCATAAAGGATTGCTACCTTTCAAAAAAAATTGTTAAAGGGTGAATTTGTGGAAGTGGAAATTCGTTTATACCCTCAACGGGGATTAGCTGAGAGCTACTCAATTAATCATGGAAAGATAAAAGTTTAAAAATATTTTCTCATTACAACTGATAAGCAGTTGGGCCCAAGGTGCTGAACGGCTCGATAAAACCACGGTAAACCTCAGTGATGCTGAAGATATTGTTGTAGTTATTCATGAACAAAATTAACAACAATCTGGATAAAAGCTAATGCGAGGCCTTACGGTTATTAACATTATATTTTTTATGATGTTTTTATTAAAAATCCAGGCTGAGCATGGCGTTTGACATTAAAGAGTTAAAGCAATGAACATAGCTTTATTAGCAGGATCGGCGTTAACCCTATTTGGCATTTATTTGTTAAAGCATTCTGTGACCAGTTATCAGAAAGCAGTGGCAAGCCAACGTTGGCCCAGCGTTACTGGACAACTGACTGAAGTGCTGCTTTGGGGTTCACGAAATTTAGGTGGGCAAATAAAAGAAGTTGAAAAGCTGAATGTAGAATATAACTACCAAATTAACGGCCAGAACTACACTGGAACATTACCCGCCTTTTATACGGTGATGTACCCGGAAACTCTAGAGTTTGCCGATCAATACCCAGTTAATAGTGATATCAAAATTTATTACAACCCGAAAAATCCCTCTTAGTCTGTATTGATCCCTGGCCCCAGAAAAGACAAACCATACAGTGACTTAATTCTGGGTTTGTTAGGTGTCATTATCGGCGTTGCCATTGCTGTTCTAAGTTGGAGGGGCATTATAGGCTAGCGCTAACTGGCGCTGGGAAATCAGACCCAATAGCGGATTATGCATTTTCACGTAAAAGCAGTATATTTTAAACACCGCATAAATAGTTGACTAAATTAGTCATCAATTGATTAAAAAGTTGAAACTTTAGCTCTGCAAAGCGGCTCTTAGAAAAATGGATGTTAAGGATGATGCACGCGATGGAAGATATATTTGGACATATATCGCTCAATGAGACGAGTTTTCACAACCGCAAGGATTTGATCCGCCTACGTACTGAAGACATTGAGCTACTTCTTGCCTTGCATGTGCCCCTGCAGATCTATGAAACCGAGCTGATTAACGCATTTTACGACCATTTGATGTCATTCGATTTTGCTCAGGAGTTACTGGCAGATCCTGAAGTCCGAGCCCGACTACAATCCACCCAAAAAACTTATTTTCGTAGACTGACTGCTGGTGAATATGATCTGGATTACGCCAAGGATCGTATTCGTGTTGGTATTGCCCATGAACGAGTGGGTCTGACAACGCAGTGGTACATTGGCTCTTACGCCGTTTACCTAGAACTGACCTGCCATTACATTGCTAAAATTCTCTCACAAACGCCCGCTTTAATTGAACCCTCCATCAACGCGTTATACAAAGTTGCCTTATTAGATATTACTCTGGCATTTGATGCATACATGTATGCAAGTCATAAGTCGATCCATGCTGCCAGACAAGAAGTTTCTGATAAATATGAGGATCAATTAAATCTGCAACAAACCATCGATCGTATTCAAAAGGCTTTTATTCTGAATGCATCGTATGACAGTGCTTTGGAGTTGCTGTTAAACGAGCTCATCGAATTCACCAATAGCGCTTTTGGTTTGATTGGCGATGTACTACATGACGAGAATGATGCCCCATACCTGAAGCTTCGAGCGCTGACTAATATTGCATGGAATGATGAAACCCGGGCGTTGTATGAATCCAATCAGGCTAATGGACTGGAGTTTCATAACCACCATAACTTGCTTGGCAGCGTTATGACCACCGGTAAACCGGTTATTGCCAACTCACCAAATTCAGATAGCCGTTCTGGGGGCGTTCCCGAAGGGCATCCCACATTGAACTCCTATCTGGGTCTCCCCTTCTATCACAATGGCAATATTGTCGGCATGATAGGGCTGGCAAATGCCGAAGAAGGTTACACCGAGAAGACAGTAAAACGTCTGACGCCCATTCTGGAAACCTTGGAAAGCCTCTATGAGGCACGGAAACTACGTGATCAATTAACCGAAACTTTGCATGAAAACGATGAATTACGTCAGCAAAATGAAACACAGATTGCGATTTTATTGCAAAAATCAGCTGATGCGATCGGGATCATTAACAAAGATATGGTCATTACCGAATGTAATGATGCCGCCGTTAAGCTTTATGGCGTGTCATCACGTCAGGATTTGATCGGTCTATCTCCATTAAAGATTTCTTCTGCAAACCAAAGTAGGGAATCCAGTAAAAATCTTGCCAAACATTATATTTCCAAAGCATTGACTGAGGGCTATCAACGCTTTGAATGGCTGCAAAACACCATCCATGGTGAGAATACACCTACCGAGGTAACCCTGACCCCAGTTATCTTTCATGGAGAGGCTTGCATTCAGGTGGTGTGGCGCGACTTGACTGAAATAAGGGCCAAAGAAAATAGAATTAAACAATTGGCGTATTTTGATGAATTAACCGGGCTTGCCAACAAAAATCTGTTTAGTGATCGTGTCAAACATCTGCTGGAACTCTCTAAACGCTTTAACTACACCATCGCAGTTGTTTACCTCGATTTGGTCAATCACGAAGATGTGAAAGAAACACTTGGTTATATCGCCGGAGATGATTTGTTGCACGCTGTCGCCCGACGTATTGCCAGTACCATCAGAAGTGCCGATACCTTGATACGTTATGTTTTTAGCGATGACCACAGAAATTTCGATATCGATCAAAGAGCAATTGATCGGGAATTTGATTCGCTTGCCAGAATCAATGGTGAAGTCTTTGCCTTGGCAGCGGTAGTGAAATCTGCCGATGCCGCAGCAATGATGGTGGCACGATTGCAGGATACATTAAAGGCACCTTTCACGATTGCAGACTCAAAAGTCATGGTGAATACCCGAACTGGTATTGCTTTATTTCCACAAGATGCAGAGACCTTTGAAACGCTTACCCGTGGTGCCGCAATCGCCCTGGATATTGCTAAAGAAAAATCACAACCCAGTTACTTTTTTAACGTAAAACTTGGCGAAGAAATCCAACGCCGCTCCCTCATCGCGAAACGGATTGAATATTCACTGAAATTTGATCCCGATAGTTTCTCTATCCGAATTCAACCTCAAGTTAATGCTCAGACCCATCAACTTACCGGTGCCGAAATACTGTTACGCTGGGATGACAACACTCTGGGTAGTGTTCCCCCCGGTGTATTTATTCCTATTGCCGAAGAACGCGGTTTAATCAATGAGGTCACTAAACTGGTTTTACAGTTAACGGCCAATGCCCTGAACGCCTGGAAAAAACAAGGTCATACTTTGTTTACGGATCAGGGGATTCGCATGGCAATCAATATTTCTGCTAAAAGTATTGATGATTTGGTTTTCATTGATGAATTTATTGCCGAGGTAAAACAATCAGGTTTAAGCCCGACGGATTTTGAGCTGGAACTGACCGAAACCGGAATCATGTATGACCCCGAAACTGCGATAGAAATCATTAAAAAACTCAAACAGGAAAACTTTGTTCTGGCGATTGATGATTTTGGGATGGGACATTCTTCGCTCAGCTACCTGCGAAACATTGAGGCTGACATTCTCAAAATCGATATGTTCTATATCCGCAATATGCTCAATGACAGTAAAAATATGGCGATCGTTAAAACCATCATTTCAACGGCACAGATTTTTGGTATGAAAACCTTGGCTGAAGGTGTTGAAGATGAAGAAACAGCGAATGAATTAAAAATCTTAGGCTGTGATTATGCTCAGGGTTATTTCTTCTCCTACCCTCTCACCATTAGTGAGTTCGAAGAGAAATGGATAAAACAAAATCGCACTTCCAGGGGCAACTTAAACAATCGTTGAACTGTTCAACGAATACAGTTTTTGCCACGCTTTTTGGCTTTGTACATGGCTTCATCGGCGGCAGCGATAAGTTGGGTAATTTGCTCTCCCTGTTCGGGAAACAAAGCGATACCAATACTGACAGAAAGTTCTATTTCATGTTCTTGCCATTCATAGGGTTCTGACAGTGACAAACGGATTTTTTCGGCTACTCCCAATGCACCTTTGCGGTTTTCCACTGTATCCAACAGCACGACAAATTCGTCTCCACCAAATCTTACGACGGTATCGGTTTCTCGCACACAATCGGTAATACGTCTTGCTGATTCTTTTAACAGTTGATCACCGGCTGCGTGGCCATAGGTATCATTGGCCTCTTTGAATTTATCCAGGTCCATGTACATCAGAGCAAAATGGTTTTGTTCACGCTTGGCTCTTAATAATGAACGTTGCACCCTATCCTGAAATAATTCCCGATTGGGCAAGCCGGTTAATGCATCATATAAAGCCAGATGTTGTAGTCGTTCAAATCGTTGATGGCGTTCAATTGCAGTGGCAACCTGTAATGCCGTAAAGGTCAATAACGCTCTATCGTTTTCATTCAGCGAATAATCTTGTTCCATTAAAGCCAGGCCAATAATGCCGTGAGACTCTTCATCAAACACCAGCGGCACCAGTAACATTAATTTGTCATCAATTTTTTCGAGCGCGATTTGATTATCACTGGCAATGCGAAGCTTCACCTCATTTTTCAGCATATGCATGCAGCCGCCCACACTCTCAAAAATGGTGTGCCATTTAGAATCATTTATGGGCGAGACTTCAACACCGAAGGTCGCGATGGAGATATGAGAGTCGAGATGAAAGAGAATTTGCTGGCAGATCTGTTTGATGCCGTTGGTTCGGTGCGCAGTGTCTGATATCGCAATCAGCGAATTTTGCATTTCCTCTGCGGCTTTAATACGGGTGATATCACGGGCAACGCCCAATCGCATTTTATGCTTGTCTGACCAGCTGGTGGACCACAGCAGATGCACAACCTGACCATCTTTTCGTATATAGCGGTTCTCAAAATCCAGGACATGTTTGTCCTGCATAACACTATCAATACTTTGCTGAGTTTTATCATGATCTTCGGGATGAAGCAGATCCAGCATTCTTTTGCCTATCAATTCTTCGGCTGGATAGCCGAAAACGCGATGCGCTCCATTGCTGATATAGATAATCCGGCTGTCTTCATCCACAGCACAAATGGCGTCGAGCAGTAAGTCTACGTATTCGCTAAATGAATCAAGAAGAGGTTTATCCATAACATATTCTTACGTGTTGTCGGGCATCTGACAAGCATCTCACCAGTCTGTAACTACTAAGCTATCGACCTGTTCGTGCTATCAATCTGTGCAGTTATTCATGAACCGTCGGAATTATTCACTTAAACGTCAGGAAAAACCGCTTGCGGTCATTCATTGATAGCATCGTCCTGGTTTTGCTGTTTTAGTTTTTATCAGCCTTTGGGCCGCTACGTAGCTGTGGTTAACCACTATAATTTTTGCCATTTTATTTATTGGCCTGGCCAATTGCGCTAAAGATCACCTCATTTTCGTCTAATGATGGATGAAACAACGCTCCAGAATTCAAATCACGCCGAAGATGAGTTGATGAATCCAAACCGGTTTTCGACATCTTCACTCGACATTGGTTTTGCGAACAAATAGCCCTGAATTTCATCACATTGATGTTTCTTGAGAAAATCACACTGTGCCTGGGTTTCCACGCCTTCGGCAATAACCGTTAAACGCAATTGTCTCGCCAGAATAATGGTTGTATGCACAATGCTCATATCATCAGCATCATCTGGGATACCATCAATAAATGATCGATCAATTTTAAGTCGATCAAATGGGAAACGTTTTAAATACGCTAGACTTGAGTAGCCAGTTCCGTAATCATCAATTGCCAGACAAATGCCCATTTCATGAAGCGAGTTTAAGATAACAATAGCCTGTTCAGGGTTCTGCATGGCACTGGATTCGGTGACTTCCAGTTCCAATAGATGTGCAGGACAACCTGTCTCATCAAGAATTCGTCTTATATCTGTAGCCAGCCCGACATAGTCCAATTGTCTGCGTGACAGATTAACTGCCATCCGAAAATTCGTTTTACCGGCCTCGAACCATTTTTTTGCCTGCAGGCAGGCGGTCCGTAAAACCCAATCACCAATCGGTAAGATCAAACCTGTTTCTTCCGCAACCGGAATAAAAGTGGCTGGAGAGATGAAGCCAATTTTAGGATGAGACCATCTTAGTAACGCTTCTGTACCTATGCATTCTCCGGTCGCTAAATCCATTAACGGCTGATAATGCAAATACAGCTGGTTTGTATGCATCGCATTTCGTAAATCATTTTCCAATTGCAGTCGTGCATGAACACGATCATCCAGTTCGGGACTGAAGAAACGGAAAACGCCTCGGCCTTGCTCTTTGGCCAGATATAACGCTGTATCAGCATATTTCACTAATGTTTCAGCATTGACTGCATCTCGGGGGCACAAACTGATCCCAATGCTGGCATTAACATGTAATTGATGACCTACTACCATAAAGGGTGGAGATAAAATGTCGAGTAGCTTTTGGGCGACATGTGCCGCATCGTCAGGTGTATTAATACTGGGGAGCAAAATCAGAAATTCATCACCTCCCACCCGGCCGATGGTATCTTCTTCACGTAATACCCCAAGCAGGCGTGAACCAACCTGCTGTAACAGCAAGTCACCTGCCTGATGACCAAGTGAATCATTGATGGTTTTGAAGCGATCCAAATCCAGAAACAAAACGGCCAATACATCGGCATGACGTGTAGCATGGGTAATCGCATGCCCGAGACGATCCATCGTCAATAAACGGTTTGGTAAAGCGGTTAATGAATCGTGATAGGCAAGATATTCAATATGTGCTTCCTGCTCTTTCCGTTCCGTTATATCCTGGGCAGTGCCGGCAATTCGATACACATCGCCCGCTTCATTCAATATCGGAAAGGCTCTTTGGTGAATATGACGAATGGTGCTATCCGGGCGGATAATGCGAAATTCAATATCGTATTCGCCAGTTATCTTGCCTTGAACAACAGCCTGACTGACATTATTTATATCTTCAGGATGAATCGTTTCCAACCAGGACGACGGCTTATCATAAAGACTTTCACAGCTGCGTCCCCAGATGCTTTGATAGGCTGGACTGATATAAAGCAGATGCCCCATAGCAAGATCGGTCAGCCATACAACTTCTTCAATATTATCGGCAAGTTGCCGGAAACGTTCTTCCTGCTCCCGCAAAGCAATTTCAACCGCTTTTCTTTCAGTGATGTCATGCGTTAGTGCCAGATTGTAGCCAATTCCGCCATACTCAAAATAGTTGGCATTCACCTCGACTGGAATGATCCTGCCGTTTTTTGTTTTATGGCGAGTTTCCAAACGAACGGAACGTTCTTGTTTAAGTTCTTGCCAATGTTCGTTCCAAACCTCCTGAGAGGTATCTGGGTCAACTTCAGGAACGGACATAGCCATTAATTCGTCACGGCTGTATCCCATGGTGTGACAGGTTTCATCGTTGACATATCTGATGCGCCCTTTTCCATCCAGCAGATAAATGCATTCTTTTACCTGATTGATAGCAAAATTTAACAGGGCGATACTTTGATCTGATTTTTTACGCTCTTCGATATCTTCTATCTGCGAAACTAAATACAGCGGCTGGTTGTTTCTTCCTCTGACAATGCTGGTTGTGAGTCTTGCCCAGAAATAGTCCCCATTTTGATGACGATAGCGCTTTTCAATCTGCATATAGGGAATTTGATCAGCAATCAGCCGATCAAGCTCCGCTTGTCCTTTATGCAAATCCTCGGGATGGGTCATTTCCTGATAGGTCATTTGCAGTAGTTCAGTTTCGGAATAGCCGAACATTTCATAAATGGAATGATTGGCTCTTAACCACTGCCCACTCAAGGACAACACCCCCATTCCAATCGCAGCAAATTCAAACGCCTGCCGAAAGCGTTCATCACTCTCACGTTGTTCACGATATATCAGCAAGCTGGTCAAGCCATCAGATAAACGATGACCGATTTCACTGAATAAACGTTTTTCGTCGTTAGTCCACTCTCGCTCATACGAACATTGATGCAAACCAAACACCCAGGGTTTACCGGTTTTTGGATAGATGGCCGTACCGATGATTGAGCGAATATGATGCTCTCTCAGAAATTCGGGTGCATCAGGACTTTCTATAGTGGTAATCAGCGTTACTGGTTCACTGTTGGCCAGATAGGCTTCCAGACCTCGGGCTGCCTCTTCGGTCATCGGGAAATCTGTTCCAGCAGACAGACCACCAGGGTAGTCAGGAGTGGTCTGCTCCATGGGGATATGCCAAGTGGCACTTGCTGGATCACAAGGATATAAAAGCCATGCTCTGTCACATGCAAAACACGACAATATCGCTGCCAGAACATCACTCATCATCTGCTCAAGATCATTGGTGCCCTGAATAGCCCGGTTGACCTGATCCAGACATTCAAGAAACCACAAATGAGACTGATTTTCCTGCTCTGTACGTTTCAGGTCGGTGATATTTTGAAAATAGCCATGCCATACCATTCCGTTTTCTGAATCCGCTTCAGGCATGGCTTTGCAATCCACTAAAACCTTACCTTTCTGAGGGTGTAACACATGCCAACCCAGATTCAGAGGTTGCATCGTTTGAGCTGACTCAGCCATTTTCTGCAGAATAATGCCACGATCATCTGAATCAATGCTCATCCATGCAGACGAGGAATCTTCAATAATTTGTGCTGCGGTAAAACCAAAAATATCAACGATGGAAGCTGTACTGTCGAGAATTGCTATCTGCCGCTCAGACTGCAGACAAAACTTCACTATGGCAACCGGTGAGGTATCGGCTACATAGCTGTTCACGAGAGGCTTTTTGGCTTTGTTTTGGCTGAGGTGGTCATTAGATAGATGGTCAATACCCCGTCTGTTTTTACTTAGCGATTAAGTTGAAATAATTTCAAGGACTTACTGATTCATAACAGGCAATTAAAAATATTTAAACAGAACTGTTAATTGATTTTAACGATCTTAAAATGCCGGGGCATCTTAGGCATATTACCTTTTCATTACAAGGGATAATTCTCACTAAAACCAGGGACTTTTACCTTGGTCGTAATATATTGACTCCAAGGAAAGAAAATAATTTGTCCCGTAGAAATTTAATGCGATTATAGAGATTTATTCTCCAAAAACCTGTGCTCTCCATCTCATCCTCAAGCATGAACTAAAAGCAAGTGGTCTTATGGTTTTTGTGAGCGTTTGATGAGTCAGGTCAGTAGAGTTGTAAAACGTTGGGCGGGAGGTGAGTTTACAAAAACACCTGGATCGTTTTTTTCTGCGAAGCAGACATTTACGATCACATTTTCATAAAGCCAGTAAATATAACCGCCTTCATCCATCCGGTAGCGCCACTGGTACTGACACTGTACCCACCCTTCTTCGAGCGAAGTAAGTAATATCGGTGGTTCATCGGCCTGTAATCGTGGTTTGAACTCCACTGTCTTGACTTTTAAACCAACACGAAAACGATCAATTAAAAAATAATCATCTGTCAGTTGATAGCGAATGCGATTTCCGGAAATATCATCCCCATGCTTATCAAGCAATATTTGCTTATTAGACAAAACAGAAGAGGAGGATTTTAGCGGATAGCGATCAGGTAATCCTGCCCTTGCTTTTTTGTGCGCATCAGAAAGCTGAGATTTATCCCACTGAAAGATAATAATTTGTACAACGAGTTTTTGCATTAATAAGTTACCGGACTAACCGTAAGTGATTTATTAAGTGTATTTGTACCAAAGTACAATTAAAAAACGTCTAAATAAGGATTATTTTGAATCTGTGTCGAACTTTATAAGACACATTTATTTTTAATTTTTGCCAAACTTAATGCGAATTAAGGACGGAAAGTTTCCGGTCTCAAAGTTGAGATTGCTGAACTACAAAAATTGAGGATATATCTATGAAAAACTTAACAAAAATTTTAGCAATATCTGCATTATGTTTTGCTCCAGTTTCCTTTGCTGCAACCATTGATAGCCTATATGATAGCTTTGAAGGTGAAGGTCAGGCGAGTTCTGTCTTAAACTATAACAGCTTCGTTAATTGGGATGTATCAAACGGTACGGTTGATTTGATCAAAAACGGTAATCAATGGGGAATCGTTTGTTCAGTTGGTAGCTTTTGCGTAGATCTGGACGGCTCAACTGGTGACGCAGGAATTTTGTCTTCTAAAAATGGTTTTTCTGCAGGAAAATACAAAGTGAGTTTTGATTTATCTGGTAATCAACGTAATGGTCCTGCTGACCAAGTTTCGGTGTTGTTTGGAGCAGGTGCACTTGTTAATCATCTTCTCTTGGATTGGGATGAAAATTGGCATACCTATAGTTTCCTGGTTGATTTGGTTGATGGGGATAAATTATCTTTTAGAAACTTCGGGGGGGATAATGTTGGAGCGATGCTGGATAACATCCGGGTTTCAGCCGTTCCAATACCAGCAGCAGTTTGGTTATTTGGTTCAGGTTTGATGGGCTTTTTAGCAATGCGTAGAAGAGCGAAAAGCCAGTAATTCTGACGCTTATTTTATCTAAAAAAGCCGTGACAGTTTCTGTCACGGCTTTTTAATTGTTAGCATAAGATGATCAATTGACCAAGCTTTGAATCGGAGCAGGAATACGTCCGCCTAGTCGCACAAAGCGGTTTTCCTGATTCCCCATATTGACAGCCATCACTGGGCCTTCACCCAACAAACCACCAAACCGGACAATATCACCTGCTTTTTTGCCAGGCGCTGGAATCAATCTTGCTGCTGTGGTTTTTTTGTTAATCACACCAATTGCCATTTCATCAGCAATAATCGCGGATAGCATTTCAGCTGAAGTATCTCCAGGTAAAGCCACCATATCCAGGCCAACTGAACAGACTGCCGTCATGGCTTCGAGTTTTTCCAGATTCAAGGTGCCGTTTGCAGCCGACTCAGCAATGGTCAAATCTTCACAAACCGGAATAAACGCACCACTTAAACCACCCACATGTGAGCTGGCAAACGCACCACCTTTTTTCACTGCATCATTGAGCATGGATAAAAATGCGGTACTGCCAGGTGATCCAAAAGCTGGCAAACCGATCGCTTCAAAAATCTCTCCGACACTGTCATTACGATTCGGTGTCGGTGCCAACGACAAGTCGACAATACCAAATGGCAGATTGAGTAATTGTGCCACTTCACGGCCCACCAACTCACCAGCACGTGTCAGTCTGGCTGCTGTTTGTTTAATGACATCCGCCGCACGGCTCAGATCCATATTTTCATCTTCAGCCAAGGCTTTTTCCAAAGCCGCTTTTACTACACCGGGACCACTGACACCAACACTGACAACCGCATCTGCTTCACCGATACCTAAATAAGCACCGGCCATAAACGGTACATCCTGAGGAATATTGGCAAAGACCACTAATTTTGCAGCAGCAAGGCCATCATCGTCTGCAGTGAGTTCTGCAGCCTGTTTGATGATTTGCCCCATCTTGAGAATCGCGTCCATGTTGATACCGGCACGCGTACTGGCCACATTGACGGATGAACAGATTCGTTGCGTTTCCGTCAGCGCCTGTGGAATGGCTTCGATCAAAGCCTGATCGCCCTTACTCATGCCCTTCTCTACCAAAGCAGTAAAACCACCAATAAAATCCACACCCAATTCATGCGCCGCTTTATCAAGCGTTACGGCGACCTCAACTAATTGTTCTGAACTGAAAGGTGCACCGACAACACCGATTGGGCTGATAGAAATCCGTTTATTGGCAACTTCAATACCGTAGCGTCTTTCAATGCGGTTACAGGAAGCCACCAATTGGCCAGCATAACGGGTGATTTTGTCGTAAATTTTACGTTTGAATGTTTCCAGATCATGACTGACGCAATCGGTCAGGTTGATGCCAACAGTGACGGTGCGAAGATCCAGGTTTTGTTCCCGCACCATCATCAAAGTTGAAATAATGTCTTTTTCGTTGAGCATGAGAGGTTCCTTAATTACTGATGTTGCTCACGGATTCGAAGATCTTGCGATGTTGCGTATCAATTTCGATATCCAGTCTCTGGCCGACTTCATGGAGTGCATCACGCAAATCCTGCATGATGGTTGAACGCGGTACATCAACTTCAAACACCATCAGATTATCCATCGGATTCTTACCGCCTTTGAAAATCGCCTGAATATTGGTGATATTCACCCCATGACGGGCGAGTTGGGTAGATACTTCAGCCACCAGACCCCGTCGATCCGGGCCGATTACGGTCAGAATATAGGGTTGCACTTCAGGCGGATTTTCCTGCCAGGGTGTTGGTTGCTCATCCCAGGGATCAACGTGAATCGACAAACGCATTTTCTGGCCTACCTGCTGGAGAGCCTTGTGTAATTCTTCACACTGAGCGTCTTCCGGCATTGAAACCATTAATAATGCGCCGAATACCGATTGAAGCAGTGTTTGGCTCAGATTTTCAATATTACCGCCGTGCTCGGTAATAACCGTGGCAACTGCTGCCATAATGCCTGGCTGGTCATTGCCAAGAACCGAAATGAGTGCCTTGTTCACGATGTCTCCTTGTATGAGATCGAATAGTTAAAAGCGGGTTTGGGCATAATTTTTTGAGGGAACCGCCTGCTCCTGTGGTCAATAGACCAAAGCAAATCCACAATGTCACATTGACGCGCCATTTTAGTTCATTAATGATGAATTTTTGTACAGATAAAGAATAGTCGGATAGCTTATCAAATTAGGGCTTGTTGATGTGCAATTTACCTATCATGAAGTTTTTGCTGTTTTATCGTTTAATAAGCCTAGTCTGCGCTTGCGTCAGCTGAATTTTCAGCTTTATTAGCACGGCTTTTCCAGCCGATTCTAACGCTTTGAGGGTGTCGCAACTCTTAGTGCTTTCTGAAACATTTGCGAAGTTTGTATCAAAATTAAAGTTTATTGTTTACTCCTAAATAAGAGTTTTTTATGGCCATTCAATTTCTACCGATTATCAAAGCTGTTGCGCCTTATGTAGCCCAAGTTGCAGCCTATGCGATACCGGCATTTACTGCCAAACCCGAAGCGGTCAAAGCAGATCCGGTTGTGGTTAAACAGATAGAAGAATTGCAAAAAGCAGCAACACAGAACGCTCAATCCATTCATGTGCTGGCTGAAAATATGCAGCAGGCGATCAGTGGCTTTGAAACGGCTGCTGAAGAAGCCAAAAGGCAGGTTAAAACCTATCGAAATCTCTTATTTTTTTCATTAGGTTTGTCAGCGATATCAGTGCTGATATGTCTTTATCTGCTTTTGAGATAGGTCACTATGCCACATTGCATTATTGAATTTTCCAGCTCACTGGATATCCCACCAGACCTATTGGTGGAGGCCGTTCATCATGGCGTATTGGAATCGGCTTTATTTGAGTCATCCCATATTAAAACCCGAGCACTGGCTTATGAGTATTTTCGACTGGCGGAGGACTGTAACGATTTTATCCATGTCACTATCCGTCTGCATCACGGCCGCACCACACAACAGAAGCAACAGTTAACCAAGCTGGTATTACAACAGTTGGAAAAACTTGCGTTAAAAAGTACTTCTATAACGCTGGAAACGGTGGATATTGAAACTGAAAGTTATGCGAAAGCTATCACCCCTTAACCATTAAATGCACACCCCTTTCAGGTTTGAATACCCTGTTTTTCCGCTAATACTTGTTGATGGCGCATTGCTGTAACGGAAGGATTCTCACCAAATAGACTGGTGTAATCATGGGTAAACTGACCGGCATGAAAAAAGCCCCATTGCTGGGCAATCATCGAGATGGTCTGCTCGTCCTCTAACCCGTTTAGCAAAATCCGTCTTACAGCATTGAGCCTTGAAATCCGCATACATTTAAGCGGGCTTATTCCCAATACATCTTCAAAACAATATTGCAGGGTACGACGACTGACATGTGCCAAATCACACAGATCCGTAATACTGAGCGGTTTATCAGGGTGGGAGTCCAGATACGCTGTAATCTTTTCTACCACGGCACGGCGTTTCACAAAGCTCGGTTTTTCATGAATCTGCTGCTCGTTTTGCTGCAGAATCTCCAGCACTGCCATAATTAAAATATCTTCCTGATGCTGTCGGATCAGATGATCTTGTTGTGGCTTCAAAACATCATTTAACAAGTAACGCAGTGAATTCAGTTTGTCGGACTGCCAGAATCTTAATGGCGAATAAAACAAACTGTTATCTAATACGATACCTTGTTTACGAGCGAAAGCATGAAGCGTGGCTTGATTAATGACAATGCCAAAAATATTGAATTGTTCTGGGGTAACTAATTCAAACTGGGTATTGCCAGGCCGAATCATCAGATGATCACTACTGACATGATGACCATTGATACGGCAGGATTTTTCATCTGCTGAAAAACCCAGCCAGATTGCATTAGGCCATACATTGCATTGTTGTCTTACGGTTTGGCTGGTGTGCTCTCGAAAGGCATGAACTGAATCAAACAGTACTTCTTCAATTTTGCCGTAAAAGCGTCCGTTACTAATCTGATCATACTGCTGTTGCCAGTTTTTCAGGTTATGGGCCTGCTCGTCGGCGTCTGTAGCTTCCATAACGCACCATTTAGATACAGTCCCGCTTTGTTTAGGTGCAAATTCTTCTGGATTATCGGTCATCTGCTTTACCCGTTTTAATAATAATGCCGGTGCTGCCTAAGTAAGTAACTGAATATAAACCCAATATTATTTTGCCGATTTTCGATATTCGGCCGGTATAGATATCGCATTCATAGTTTGTAAACTTTGTTTATTCAGGTGCAATTTTTATTCCATCTAATTGGATTTAAAGCAGTTTATGAGCCAAAGCTATCGATATCAGTTGGGCAGCAAAACCTATCAATTCGCAGATTTAGCTGAATTGATGGCAAAGGCGACCCCTGCCCGCTCGGGAGACCGATTGGCCGGTGTTATTGCTGAATCAGCAGAACAACGTGCTGTCGCTCAATTGCTATTAGCTGAAGTACCTTTAAAAACATTTCTGAATGAAACGTTAGTACCTTATGAAGATGATGAAATTACGCGTCTGATTATCGACGAACATGATGCAGAAGCATTTTCAGTTATCTCTCATCTGACAGTCGGTGATTTTCGGAATTGGTTACTAACCGATACCGCAAGCACAGAAGTCCTGAAACAAGTCAGTGCTGGCATTACCCCGGAAATGGCTGCTGCTGTCAGCAAAATTATGCGTAATCAGGATTTGATTCTGGTCGCCCAGAAATGTCGAGTGATTACAGCTTTTCGCAACACCATCGGTTTACCCAAACGCCTGTCTACCAGACTGCAACCTAATCACCCGACCGATGATGTCAATGGCATCGCGGCCAGTATGCTGGATGGTCTTTTATATGGTTCTGGGGATGCAGTTATTGGTATTAACCCGGCAACCGATAATGTGACGCAGGCCACGCGGCTAATGAATCTCATGGATGAAGTGATTTCTTTGTATGAAATCCCAACACAATCCTGCGTCCTCACTCATGTCACGAATACACTGGAATGTATCGAAAATGGCGCCCCAGTGGATCTGGTATTTCAATCGATTGGTGGTACCGAAAAAACCAATAGTAGCTTTGGCTTTAATCTGGCGATTCTGGCAGAGGCCCAACAAGCCGCTTTATCGTTGAATCGAGGCACGGTCGGCCAGAACGTGATGTATTTTGAAACCGGACAAGGCAGTTCCTTATCCGCCAACGCTCATCATGGACTCGACCAGCAAACCTGCGAAGCACGTGCTTATGCAGTGGCTCGAAAATTCAGTCCTTTACTGGTCAACACAGTGGTTGGATTTATCGGTCCTGAATATCTGTTTGATGGCAAAGAGATCATTCGCGCCGGTCTGGAAGATCATTTCTGCGGCAAGTTATTAGGGCTGCCAATGGGCTGTGATGTCTGCTACACCAATCATGCCGAAGCCGATCAGAATGATATGGATAATCTGCTGACCTTGCTTGGTACGGCCGGCTGCTCATTTGTGATGGGCATTCCCGGCTCAGATGACATCATGCTCAATTATCAGACCACCTCATTTCATGATGCGTTATATGCCCGACGGGTGTTGGGTCTGGGTGCCGCGCCAGAATTTGAAGCGTGGCTGGAAAAAATGCAAATCATGAGTAACGCTGGACTGGCCCAACTCACCAATCATTTACCTCCAGCCTTCGCCGGTTCACTGAACAGCTCAGCGGTGAGGCATTTTCATGGTTGAAGATAAAGACGTGCTGATAACGGATCAATACAAAGCTGATGAAGACATGGTGACGCATAATCCATGGCGTCAGTTGAGACAGTTCACTGCGGCACGTATTGGTCTTGGTCGTGCCGGGGTCAGTACGCCAACCCGGGAATCTCTGGAATTTCAACTGGCTCATGCCCAGGCTCGTGATGCGGTGCATACCGAGCTGGATGTTGAAACCTTGCAACAGCAGCTGCTCCAGTTGCAGCAGGATTTTCCACAAATCACTCCTCAACCGCCACTGATATTACATAGTCGAGCCATCGATCGTGTGACCTATCTGCAACGTCCTGATTATGGACGACAGTTGGATGAGGAAAGTTTTACCAGCCTGAAACCATATTACACAAAAACGCCTTATGACCTTGCGCTGGTCATTGCTGACGGCTTATCTGCCACTGCGATTCATCAAAATGTCGTGCCTTTTATTAGCGCTTTGCTGCCGATATTAATCGACGGCATTGAGGACTTCACACTGGCACCGATCACCTTGGTTCAACAGGGCCGCGTGGCCATTGGTGATGATATCGGAGAAGCACTTAATGCCAAGGCGGTATTGATGCTGATTGGCGAACGTCCCGGTCTCAGTTCGCCGGACAGTCTTGGCTTATATATGACCTGGTCGCCCAACCGTGGCCTGACCGATGACAAACGAAATTGTATCTCCAACGTGCGGCAAGCAGGGCTTTCCTATGCTACTGCAGCACACAAATGCCTTTATCTGCTGAGTGAAGCTCGCAGGCTCCAGTGTTCTGGTGTTGCTATCAAGGATCGATCGCTTGAAAAAGTCCTTGATAGCAGCGCCGTTCAAACCAGCTTTTTGCTGGACAACAAAGTTGACCGAAAAGGGGTAAACGGGAAATGACTTTAACTAAAATGAGGATAGTAAGATGGAAAACTCGCCAACACTAGAATCCTTGCAGGCAGCGTTAGATGCCCAGCAAGCTGTATTCGAAATGCATCAGGCCATGAATGTAGAAGTTTTTTATTGGTGGTGTACTGCCATCATGTTAATGATACATGCAGGCTTTCTGGCCTATGAAATGGGCGCTTCACGAAGTAAAAACGCACTTGCAGCCGGTATCAAGAATATTCTTGCTATCGCACTGATTATTCCGGCATTTTATCTGTTTGGCTGGTGGATTTATAACGCATTTCCTAATGGTTTTGTCCCGATTGAAGCAGCAGCTGCATTACCATGGGCTGCCAGTATGGGTCCTGATGTTCAGGATATGGGAACCGGGATTTTCTGGGCAGCATTTGCCTTATTCGGGGCCACAACCGGGTCAATACTCTCCGGGGCGGTTATTGAAAGGATACGGGTCAGTGCGTTTCTGATACTGACTATTTTCCTGGGTGGTGTGGTCTGGATTATGGCAGGCGCATGGGGCTGGCATCCAGATGGCTGGTTGTTAACCGAATTTGGTTATCACGATGTCGGTGCTTCTGGCGTTGTACATGCTGTAGCGGGTTTCTTTACTCTGGGTGTTTTGATGAACCTGGGTGCTCGTAAAGGCAAGTTCATTGACGGTGTGCCACAAATCATTTCTCCTCACAGCCTGCCAATGACATTGATTGGCCTGATGATGATTATCTTTGGTTTCTTCGGGTTCCTAGGTGGTTGCATCATCTTTAATGGTGGTGAGACAGGTTGGACCACAATTTATGGAACACCTACTAACCTTTCAGCATTTGCTTTTAATACGCTGATGGGATTTGCCGGAGGTATTATTGGTTGCTACATCGCTACACGTGACCCATTCTGGACCATGTCTGGTGGTCTGGTCGGTATTATCTCTGTAGCAGCTGGTCTGGATATCTATTCTCCTTCACTTGCGTTCATTATTGCCGTGACTACCGGTATCGTGGCAGTTCAATTTGCCAAGTTCCTGGAAAAACGTGGTATTGATGACGCGGTCGGCGCTGTCAGTGTTCATGGTTTCACAGGTGTTGTTGCGGTTGTTCTGGTCGGTGTATTTGCCGGTGGAACACCTAATGCAGAAGGTTTACCGGAAATTAGCTTCGTTGGCCAGCTCATCGGGGCTGCAGTAATGGGGCTGATGGGCTTTGTACCAGGGTATGGCTTGTCATTCTTACTGAAAAAAGCCAACAGCCTGCGTGTACCTGAAGCTTGCGAAGATATCGGTATTGATGAGGTTGAACTCCTGGCTAAACCTTATCCGGAAGGCGGCGTACCCGCTATGACGGATCTGACCACCAGTGAAGTGCCTAACAAATTAGCCAATTCTGAAACCTAAGGAGCATTATTATGGGAAGTTCAATTACAACCTGGGAAAACGTCGGTGCCTATTTTACCTTTGCAGATAACCCTTTTGCTTTGGTGCTATTTGCAATCGGCACAGCCGCCATTATTGCCGGATTGATTATTTCAATTATCCGTCATGAAAATGCGGCGTTTGAAAAAATTAAGTAGGGTTTATTCCTGCTTTATGTGCAGGGTTAAAAATTACTTTAATTCATAAAAAAACCCCTGCTTAAAGCCGGGGTTTTTGTTGGTAAAGCAGATAAAAAGACCCTAAATTAATCTCTATTCCAGTCCTTTAAATCACGCATGGCATATTTAATTGCACGTTCCCAAGCCTGATCAGTGTTGCCACGAAAATCATAGGATTTACGCTTGATCAGCTTTCCTGACTCTACTTCTTTAAACTCAACATGTAATGTTGAAATCAGATGACTCATACGAAATACATTTGGCACAATCACCAACTCTGCACCCAGCTCTTTCGCTAAGGTAAGTTCACAACCATTGCAATAATGCAGATCGTGCTTTTCATCAAACGCTTTAACTTTCGCCAGAGAATCGGCATCGTTGATGATATTAAACTGCGTCTTATCGTCTAATTCATTTCGCAGATGTTCACTGAACTTGGCAATCTTTTCTGCGTTCTCGGCTTTATCGCCGGTTACTGAGCTATCTCCAGTAATCAGAATATCCAGCACCAGAGTCTTATAGTCATGCTTCTGATAGTCATCGGCCATGACAGAGGCAGCACTGACAAACAATATCAACGCCAGGAAGTATCTGGTTGCACGGGTCATTAACGGCATACGGTTCTCCTAAAATACGATTACTCACCCTAACAGTGACTGCAGAAAAACCAAACAGTTTTTTGACTGCAAACAGCGGGATATTTGCCCGTTCAATAAAGTAATGATGAATTAATGCTGGAAAGTCCCGTTTTGCAGAAAATGCAGGGTCTGCGATTGCACCGTATCGTTCGCCATAATAAACGGATGTGTTTGCTCAACCACCAGAAAATCCTGCATGCCATCCAATCGTGCATTTTTGATGGAAACCTTGCCATCATCGGGTCCGGGAATCAGCGTCGATAAGATCAGATTGATCGAGCGGTTTCCAGTAATAATACCCAGTTCAAAAGTGGCTGGTCCCAACTGGTTGGGTATAGCGTCTTCTGTTGTCCCCAGTTGCTTGCCGGCAGGCCCGTTTATCCATTCAAATAAGCCCCAGGTGCCCAGTTTGTCGACCACTTCGCTGCCTTGATTAGGCGGCGATAACATTACTACCCTGCCAATTTTGATTTGCTGATGTTCCACCGCGAGTTGCCTGACAATAATACCTCCCAGTGAATGGGTGACAAAATGCAAAGGTGTTAAAACATCACCGAAACATTGTTGGATTTCTGGTACAACAAATTCGCTGGTCAGATTCTCGATACGGTGTTTGCGGGAAGGATAATCAATATTGCATACCTTATACCCTGCTTTGTTCAGATGTTTTCCCATCGAATCCATTGAGCCTGCTGTGCGAGCCAAACCATGTAACAGCACAACATTTCCGGCTGACTCCTGCTCCTTGCTGTGAGCTAACGGTGAGCTTATGCTCAGCATTAGCCAGCCAAAAGCCATTAACCATCCACAATTTGGCAAACGGTTATAATTTTTCATCGCAACTAAATTGATTTTGCAGTAGCTAATTTTCCTGTGGGCTTGGTGCTTTTTGCTATGGCAATATCCTGCCAGAGTTTTTCCACATGTGACTCTACCGGTCGACAGTATCCAGCAATCAGCATAATACTCAATGTGGTTAAAAAGCCATACACGCCGGGTGTCCAGCCATAAGTGATGATAAATGCTGGCTCAAAGATGGTTAAGCCAAATGATACTGCCATCCCCGCCAAAAACCCATTCACTGCACCGATTTTATTGGCACGCTTCCAATACAGCCCAAGTAACACCACCGGAGATAAAACAATCATGCCCTGGTAAGTCATCAACGCCAGAAACACTAATTGCCCTTCTCGTATATAAGCCCCAATCAATGCACCGATACTCATAAAAACTACTGACCAACGGGCAATTTGCAAGGCAGTTTTCTCACTGATATCACGTTTAATGACCTGTGCCAGATCACCTGAAATTGCGGTAGACATAGCATTAAGGATACTGCTCACCGTCCCCAGACTTGCCGCCATTACCAGCACCGCAAAGAACCCCAACGGCCATGCACCTGCCTGACTATGGATCCAGAACATTGCTTCCTGAGGATTTTGTTGAGCAAATGGGAGTGGATGTAATGCCATTGCCAGCAGAAACAGTAAACCGAATGACAGAATACCCAGCGTCGGCGCAAATAACACCGATTGTTTGATGGTACGAATACTGTCTGCAGCAAATAACTTGTTATAGACCCATGGCCACATAAAGCCGCCCAGACCACTGGTAATGACGATTGCCATCCAGTAATTTGGTGACATATCCCAGCCGGGACCGGGAAAGGTTAATGCTTCGGGGCTTTGTTCCAATATGCGTTGCATAGCGCCTTCAATACCGCCAAGCTGGGTATAAATAACCCATAACAGAATGGCTGATCCCGCAATCAGCATATACAGACCCTGAATAATATTGGCAGTGATAACTGAACGCATGCCACCGAGTGCGACATAAAACACCACCACAAATATGCCGATGATCATGCCCAGTAACGGGCTTATAAATCCATCAGTCGCATAATTAAAAACGTAACCAATGGTGTACCACTCCATTAATAACCACGGTACTGATAACGCTACACCGGCAAAACCTGTTAATACCCGGATTGCATCGCTTCGATAACGTAACCCCAGCAGTTCTGACTGGGTACGGATATTATATTTCTTGCCCCAGATAAAGGATTTTTCAGCGACCAGATACATCACCAGCATGGTGATAATGCCATAAGGAATAACGTACATACCGATCATGCCAAAACTGACGGCAAACCCTGAAAACACGGTATACCCGGCACCGACATACCAGGTAGCAAGAAAGCCTAAGGTAATACCCAACACCCCAATACTATGACTTGCTGTTGCATAATCATTCAGGGTTTTCACGCCCATCTGACGACGGTTTATCCATAGGATAAGTCCCAGAAAACCCGCCAGCATCAACATTGGAATCATTTTGATGCCTCCGACTCTACTTCAATATCCAGATCACCACTACGACTCTCAACCAGATACCAGCAAGCCAGAAAAAAGGCGCCTAATAACGCCATGGCAATCTGCCAGAGAAAGGCAAACGGTAAACCGATAAAACTGGGTTCAACACGATTAGCCCAGGTAAAGAAAATGGGAAATGTGGCCAGTACAATAGTGGATAAAATTAATAGTAGAAAAATGGCTGAACGCATAAAAGTCCAAATCTATTTTATTAAAATGGGTGCGATGAGCATGTCAACAAATTCATCGCAATTCAATATCCATGATTAACGGAGTATTCATAACTCAGGGCCGGCACAACTGAAATATCTTTCAGTTATACCGGCCCTGAAATGGTTATAAAAAAACCGCTTAAATGCGGTTCAATATTAAGATTTCTTTTCGATTGCAGCAGCCAGTTTGGCAGATAACAAACCAAAAACCGCACCAAGAATCGTGGAAAGAATGATGATCAATACAGGATTAGTCATATCCATAGTTATGGCACTTCCAGCATTTGCTGTTTGTAAACCAAATGCGGCAGTTGCGGCATAACCATAAACATTGGCTGGTACCACCGATAACAAATCAAATCTTGCCACAATAACCAGGAAAAATACGGTTACACCGACATAAATAGCGGTTCCCAAAACACCTGGTAAACCCAGCGGGTTGGTAGTCGCTAACAATAAAGCAATGCCAGCAATCACCGCACCATAGCTCATGCCCACAATGGTTTTCTGTAAGGCCGGCATATCAGCACCGGTATGGAAAAAACATGCCCAGGCAATAAAACCTGCCCAGACTAAAACAAAACCAGCTAATGGACCTAAAGCCAGGTACGCCCAAATAGCTCCTAATACAGCAATACTTATAGATAATGCAGTTAACTTTGACATACGTTCTCTCCGTTGATTTTTATTAAATTAACAACCCGTTCCTCGACAAATTTTATTTATAACTTTTTTAACTATAGGGTTGCCGGAGTGATAGTAATCCTATATATGATCAACTGTAAACCAGTTCGCACCACAATTGTGCGCAAAGTGAACAAAAATGGGGCATCAGATATTTTTATCGTTTAATCAGTAGCTTAATGTGACGCAACATTTGATTGAAACCGTCATGGTTATAGCTAATATCGTTAGCAACCGTAGTTGAATATAGAGTTTGATGATAAAGATTGGATTTAAATCATTTGATCTTTCAAGCCCACTAATGCTGAAGTATATTTTTTTCCAACAAGGCACACATGAAAGATTTACAAGCCCCAAGACTATGCTTTTCTATTGGTATTCGCTATCGTTCACATACTGCTCGTAACGCCGCGATCCGCAGTTTATTTTTTATCAGCTAGCAATTTCTGCTGTCTGATTTTCAGTTAGATTTTGGAGTTGCGAATGCAGAAAGTCGCTATCTTTCAGCATGCTGATGGCGAATGGATTGGTTCCATGCGGCATTGGTTTGCAGATAAACCGTTTCAATTGACTACTTATCGGTTGGATCAGCATGTTCAATTGCCTGCAGTCACCGAGTTTGACTGGTTAATCATTATGGGTGGGCCTATGAGCTCTTATGATGAAACCAACTATCCCTGGCTGATTGGTGAAAAACAACTTATCCGTGAAGCGATTGACGCAGAAAAGACTGTGCTGGGGATTTGTCTCGGCTGTCAGTTAATTGCATCAGCCATGGGGGCCAAAGTATATCCAAATGCTCAACAGGAGATCGGTTGGTTTTCCGTCAATAAAATCGATCCCGAAATAACATGGATGCCTGATGATTTAACCCCACTTAGCTGGCATGGGGATTGTGTGGAGTTACCTGAAAATACCCGTTGTTTTGCCGATAGCAGGATTACTCCCTGTCAGGGTTTCTATTTTGGCAAGCGGATTTGGGCGCTACAGTTTCATCTGGAAGTTGAGACTGGCACGATTGAAGCCTTTCTGGCATTGGAAAAGCATCCCTTGCCCGAAACCGAGTTTGTACAAAAGGAAGTGGAGTTAATGGATAACATCGATCAGCTAAAACGAAGCAGACAAGCAATGTTTGCTTTATTGGATGTTTTACATCGGGAATCTGATACCAATAGATAAAGCTTTTGTGGTGGAGTAGCTTGGATAAAACTGGCTACTTCACGACAGGTTCAATCTGCATTCCCACACTGATTTGACCATCTGACAGAACATCGGCACGCAGTCCGGCTTTATGCGTAAATGCTTTGACGATAGCTTTTTTGCTTATGCTATCGTTTTCCAGTAATGCGCCCAAGGTAGAGCACGGTTCACAAAGTTCTACGCCCTTGAAACTGACATCGCCAATCCGAAAAACCTGTCCAACTAAATCGTTAAGACGGACGCCTTCGGTAATTACATTCCGCCGGGTATCAGACAGACTAATCTGCTGCGAAAAACGCTGATTAAACGCACTGATTTCTTCTTGTTCGATAAAGGTGATGTTCTGCCCCGGCCATTGGCTTTTGTCAAAATTACGGTCGCCTTTAATACCTTTACCTGAAACCAGATCAATTTCCGGGACTTGTCGTTGCCCACCCAGATTTTCGCTTGCTGTAAAAATTGCTTTTATCATTTCGAAATTGCTTTACCTCCATTATTAGCGAATCAAAAAAGGAGCATGCTTTCAGGCACACTCCTTATTTCAGGACGGGTCAATGAAACATTACTTCAACTGGGTAGCAAAGTGTTTATAAAACTCCCTTTGAATCAAGTAAACTCTGCTAAAAACTTATACAGCATAAACGCCTTCCCGCAATAGACCCAAAGTCTTCCAGCAACATTTTTTTGTTCACATTAAATACCATAATACATTTATCAAAATACAACTAAATCGATCAATCAGCGCTGTTAATTATCACGATCAATCTTTATCAGTTAGTTCTTAGTCATCTCCAGAACTGCCACCATTTCTTGTTATTTTCACGTGACTGTTGTCCTTGCTGTGCTCCCTGACCCAACTCATTCTGTGTCTGTTGGTTTTTCATTTCACGCTGTTGATTCATACCCTGGTTTTCGTCCTGATGTTCGCGAAGTCTTTCACGATCCTGTTCTTTCATTTGCTCCTGTTGTTTGTTCCCCTGCTGTCCGCCCTCTTGTGTTTCATTGCGCATTTGTTCTTGTTGTCTTTCTTGCTCTCTAATTTGCTCAGACTGCTCATTCCTTTGCTGGTCTTTACTCGCTCCTTTTCCGGTTTCGCTCATACCTTGCAAAGGCCAAATAATCAAACTTGTCACTAAAATGCTGATATATAGTTTTTCCATTTTGCTTCTCCTATGGGTTATCGGGTTTACACCAGCCTGTAAACATCCGCTAATTGATGTCGGTAGTTTTGTGCAAGTGACGGATCAATATCATGGACATAGGACAATACCCCGTCTAAATGCGCTTTGAATCCATCAGTGGATAGAAAACCACGCTTTTGTGCGTGTTTCTGAAGACCAACATCAGAGTGGTTTAGATAGAAAATATGTTGACGAATATGGTTTCTAACCGATTTTTGTAGTCGAGGCTCTTCACCGTCGACTAATAGTCCGAGAACAATTTTTCTGGCGCCTGGCGTAATGATCTTGGTTTTAGTCATATTCGGTGACTGACCATATGTTCGCATCAAGCGAAAAACTCGGTGAATAAAGGCCTTGGCCAGTTCTCGTGAAAAGCTCGTGAGTGGCGTTGAAAAACTGAGATCATCAGCGTATCGACTGTAAGTTAATTGTTCTTCCGCGGCGAGATTCATGATCTTCCGGTCAAACGCCACCATGGCGAGATTAGATAATGCCGGACTAGTTGGTGCGCCTTGAGGCAAGTGGCCCATTCGCTGACCTTGATATTGACTGATAATAGTGGAGTTTCCCTCAATCTCCCATCTATGCCGATGCCGAAAAGCGGTCAGACTACCCAGCCGGGTACACAATCTTGCAAGTTCAAATGCTATCAACGGCTGGTAACCCAGACTGTAGAAAACCCGATAAACATCAATCTCGGAAATAGCACCAAAAAAATTATATAAATCGAGCTTTATTAACCAGCGGCAGCCACAGTGAACGCTAGCAGCATCGCGAATAGACTTTCCCTTCTGAAAAGCATAACTTACCGGACTTGGCTGGGCCTGAGAAAGGATATGCCGATATATCCATTGTTGCACTTTGAGCAAACTTTCATCAGGTATGGCAATGATACGAAAGCCGCCTGATTTTTTCCTTATCCGGAATACTTTGTATGGTTCTGGTGACTGCCGGGTAATAATTTTCCTGAGATCGCGATAGCTGGTCTCAGTGAGGTCTGCAAGATGCTTTAGACTCTTAATAGGCGGCAAACAATTACTCGAAGCAGATATTTCCTGCGAATCGTGAGTGAAAAATAACTGAGAGTGCTTTCGACCCATCTACTCAGACCCGAAAGGGGTAGGTGTCGTGACAAGCCAAGGAGGTAACGCCGCAGGTGCAGGCGCGACACGCTTAGCCACAAGCAAAGGCTTGCCCGAGAAGCTGAAGTAATCTCCGCCCCCACTTTTTTCAACAGAAAAAAGCGTAGTTAGTAAACTAACATGCACTAGATAAGTCATCCGGCACTCCCAGTTAATCCGTGAGAAGCCATGTGAATAATGTGTTTATCCATTAAGGAACTCGCTCTGGAAATACCCATGAAGATGTGCTTGGATTTCTTGTTTTTCCATCGCAACGAGATCTCTGGGTTTTTCCAGGATGATGTGTTTTTTTATGTTGGCTGGCATTAATTTGCGTAATTCACCTAAAAAATCAGGCGCGGCAAGAATCACAAGATTACCGAGACTCTGTGTCTCATATAGATCGCGCAAGAATCGGATAACGAGTGATGCAAATGCTACCTCATCATGATGTTTATGCGTTTCTGCTGTCTGATAATTGTGACTACCCCCTCCGCGAGACATAATTCTGCCTGGTGTATCAGAAGTCAGTTCCTGCTCTAACAAATGTCCGGTAGGATTTTTTATGTGTTTGATTTCAGACAGTGTCGCATGTCGATTTTCAGCGCTGAACACTTTAGCTTCTGAAGCGTCCGCCACTAATACAGTCATCATTTTCATATTTCTCCTATAAAAATGCTCTTCTATCAATCGATCTGCAATCGCTCACGCAAACTATTTATTTCATCCAGTAACTCTATAGCTAGAGCAGCACCAGCCATATTCAATTCCAGATCACGACATAAGCGCATTGCAATATGGACTTTCCTAACACAATCAGTCTCATATAAAGCCTCATGATCGAGTATGGTCATAGCTGATGGTGTAATCACCCCATAATCGAGCATTTCTGTCAGTTTTTTTTGTGGCAGTCCACAACGGTTGCATATCTGTTTGAACGACAGCAAATGACTAATAGACTGATACACATCGATATCTGACTGCAATTAACGCTAGCCTCTTAATGTCACTTCTCTGCTACTTTTCAACCTTGATCTCCAAAGGTTTTGCTTGAGCCTTTGCTTTTTTAGGTACAGTCAGTTCAAGAACACCATCTGTTGTTTTGGCTTTTATCTTTTCCAGATTGGCAGCTTCAGGCAATGTAAAGCGACGCATAAAACTGCCACTAAACCGTTCAATGCGTTTGTAATTATTCGACTGCTCACGTTTCTCAGATTCTCTTTCACCTTTGATAGTCAGAACATCATTTTCAACCGTGACTTTGATGTCTTCAGACTTTACGCCGGGTAAATCTGCTTTGATGACGAACTTGTCCTCTTCATCTGTAATATCTACAGCCGGAGACCATTCTTCGCTATCAAAGTTGGCTATCGCTGAACTGGGAAAGAAATTACTCAGTTCACGCTGTAAATCATTGATTAAACTTAAGGGTTTGTATTGGCCAATCATCTCAGTATCCTCTGCTTGTTAAAGTTTATTACTCAATTGACTGGTTGATAGTTCGCTCGGCTTCTAGCCAGTCGTCCAGCTCACGCTCACCATCAAAATTACGTTTCTCAGCAATGTAATAGGCTGCTTCTTCAATCATTTTATGATGCGTTGTAGTAAATGCTTGGTTGCTGTCTGGTAATTGAGCCGAGGCATTTTTACTTTTTGTTTGTGTCTTTGCCATAGACTTTCTCCAGCATTGTGAAAACAACTTTTCTTAGAATAAGGCAAACAACATGCCTGTTTTTTATGTTATTGATAAGTATTATTTTTTTTCGAGCAAGCAGGAGAGTTAAGATAATGTCTGTCGAATAAATGAGTCATTTTGATGATGGAATATCTGAAGAAATAAGGTAAATGTACCTTCAAGCAAAGTGTCTACAAATGTAGACAGCTGATGAATTTTTTATACATCCTCAATTAATGACCAAGGCCATGTTTGTTCATAAGCCGATATAGCATTGCTCTGGAAATACCGAGATGATTAGAGGCTTTACTCACATTGCCTTCATCCCTTTCCAAAGCGTCAATAATCGCCCGTCTTTCGGTTTCTTCTTTTATAGCCTTAAGTCTTTGTGTTCGTGGTTTGGTGTCGGTTAATTCAATGCCTAAATCATCGCTTTGAAGTTCTTCACCATCGCACATAATGACGGCTCTTTGTATTCGATTCATCATTTCACGGATATTGCCATGCCAAGCATAGCTTTTCATCATCGCAAGGCAATCTGATGAGAAACCACTGAACTGCTTATGATGTTCTGCTGAGAATTTATTCAGAAAATAATAAGCCAATAATTCGATGTCCTGCTGGCGATCTCTAAGGGGGGGTATTTTGATTTCAAGCACATTCAGCCGATAAAAAAGATCCGCACGAAATCGTTCTCGATACATCGCTCTATCCAGATCAACATTTGTAGCGGCAATTACCCGAACGCGGACTTTTACTGTATCAACACTGCCCACCCGTTGAATGGTTCCCTCTTGCAGAAAACGCAGGAGGTTTGCTTGTTGTTCAAAAGCCAGCTCCCCGATTTCATCAAGCAGTAACGTGCCGTTGTCAGCGGCTTCAATGAAACCTTTTTTTTGCTGATTAGCACCGGTGAAGGCTCCCTTCTCATAACCAAATAACTCTGCCTGAATCAGGCTATTGGCGATACCACCGCAATTTACTGCGATAAAAGGTCCTGATAAATCTGACATTTCATGCAGAGCTCTGGCAACGAGCTCTTTGCCTGTTCCGGTTTCACCCGTAATCAATACGGTGCAGTCTACGCTTGAGGCTTTTTTAATAGCTTGTTTTAAATCATTGATTAGCCGGCTATGGCCCAGAAGAACTCTGTCAAAAATAAGATTGTCTGGGTGATCACAGGCCGAAGACATTATTTTGGCCTGCTCCAGCATGTTTGATAGCTGCATCTGTGTCAGGGGAAACAGATGATAATCATCAAAATAATTGCGCAGAAGCGATTTTATGGAAAGCTGTTCCAATAACGCCGAGGGTACCAAAGCCAACCACTTGATTTTTGATGCGGTAATAAAAGCTTTTAATCGGTCTAGGTTATCCAGCTGAGGATCATACTCACTGAAATCGACCAAGCCGATGGAGCCAGTGTGAAAAGATACTGGAGAATCCGCATGACTATTAAGGTCAAAAGTTACCACATGCCATTTAAGGTGTTTTAAATACGTGATGATAGGTTCAGACTCCTTTCTAAACCTAATAAAAATTAATGGCTTAAAAAATTTGTTTTTCATTCCTCCCCCCCTACTACTCGATAACACAGAGCAAGAAGCAGCGTGTTTCAAATGAAAGGACGAAACAGACTCAAATTAATTATAAGAGCAAATTTATTATTTGCTAATGATCTACTTGCATTAATACAGCAACGATCTGAAGTTCACGATGAACTTAGCTGCAGTTTTATTATTTCACTGGGAATACAGACTTATATTGATATAGATCAAAAGAAATGTAATAGCTGAAACAATTTATAATTCAGTCAATTATCAATAATATTTAATACGCATTTTTGATATTCACTTGGCATATGCACGATAAGCATAAAATCGTTTAACTAAAACGATTAATGAATCGAAGAAGATAAATAATAAAAACACCAAGCTTATTGATAAAAGCACCCGTATCTCAGGAAGAATCATTTCTAATTCAACGAGTAGATAGATAATCGATTGTACTGCAGAAAACCTTGAAGGGCTGGAACTAGTTTCCGCCCTTCTGCCATGAAAATGACTCGTATAGAACAACTAAACTGCCCGATTTTTTTGCCTTTATGGACAAAAAACAGCCCCCAGCAGGGGGCGAGGAAAAAACAACAGGTATTAATATTCCATCCAGTTTTTATGATTGGATTATCTTAGAGCTTAGTCCAACCATCAAATCGATCACAAATAGCTCACCATTTTATCGATCATATTAGTTAACAAACTTATCCTATCCAATTGAATTAAAATAAAAAAGTTTATTAGGCTTAGGCTTCTTTAGCTATTCGTATTTCACTTTTATCAGACAAATAGGCTTCTAGCGAGTCATCCAAAGCCTCCAACCAAGGGGTGTGATGAGGTGGCGACATAGTGCCGGTCATTAGCGACCGATACGAGTGATCACGGAAGGTCATAATGTTTTTCTTCTTATGATATTTCCATTCCAGGAAAGTCTGATTGACGGCTGGAATATCAAATGAAGGATAGTCCGTGGCATCAATTAATTCCTGGATGTAATCGCCCTGATAGGTATACATTTCTTCAGCCGTTTCCAGCGTCAGCTCTTTCTCCCGCCACATCATACTGTGCGCCTTCATGTCAGCTTTTGACGGTAATGCAATACGCCCCATGATAATGTCTCGAACATACCAGGCCTGCGCATCAAACATATTGAATGAGTACCATTGATCCTGCATGCCAAGATAGAAAAACTTCGGATTATCCTCCCAGACCACGCCTTTATAGAGATTCAGCGGCCACAAACGATTGTTGGTCTTTAAGCGTAAATCATCGGAGAGGAATGGGAAGTAATGTAAATAGCCGGTACATAAAATAATCGCATCAATTTTTTTCGAACTGCCATCGATAAAATAGGCCGTATCGGTATCAACTCTGACCAGATTAGGCTTTTCATCCCAGTTTTCCGGCCATTTATAGCCCATGGGTGCCGTTCTATAACAGCTAATCAGACTGCGGGCACCGTATTTGTAACATTGCGAACCGATATCCTCCGCAGAATAACTGCTGCCCACCAGCAAAATATCTTTGTCTTTAAATTCCAACGCATCACGGAAGTCATGGGCGTGCAGAATACGTCCACCAAATTTATCAAAGCCTTCAAAGGTGGGGACTTTTGGCGTAGAGAAATGGCCAGTAGCACAGACCACGTAATCAAATTCTTCAGCGTAAACCGTATCTGTGCTGTGATCCTGAACTGTGACGGTGAATTTTTGACTGGCATCATCGTAGGTTACATTGCGAACAGCGGTGTTAAAACGGATATATTTACGTACACCGGCCTTTTCTACCCGGCCTTTAATGTAATCAAACAACACTTCGCGCGGTGGATAAGAGGCAATCGGTTTACCGAAATGTTCTTCAAAAGTGTAATCGGCAAATTCCAGACATTCCTTGGGACCATTAGACCAAAGGTAACGGTACATACTGCCATGTACCGGTTCACCATTTTCATCCAGGCCGGTGCGCCATGTGTAATTCCACAAACCGCCCCAATCACTTTGTTTTTCAAAGCAGACTATTTCTGGAATTTCAGCCCCTTTTGACTGGGCGGATTGAAATGCTCTAAGTTGTGCAAGGCCACTGGGTCCAGCGCCAAGTACCGCTACTCGAGTTGACATAGGTTCACTCCATCAAAGTTATTTATAAACATGAGGCTGCGTTTAATGCAGCTGTCAGCGTAAAAGTAACTTGCTATGGCGTGATGAAAAATCCTCTTCTATGGGTATCCCAAACAGGGTAAGTGGTTAATTAAGTGGAAAAATACCTATTTATTCAGCTATCTGAAAAATAATTCCCTCAACACCAAGTACCATTCCACTCTCGGAATACAACCCCCTCCCCTTATCAAGAACTACAATTTCATTTCCATTTGCCTGGGTCAGACGGTATTGGATAGTAAACGTGTTTTGGTTTTCCAGAGCGATCTGCACCTGCTCCCAGACATAGCCTGCATCTGCTGCATGAATCATCGCCCCCAGTGACACCTGTGGTTGATTCAACATAGTTTGGGCACTGTAACCGGTTACATATTCACAGCCTTCACTGACATATTCCATCGACCAGCTGATATTGTTTCGCGCTCGATACAACATGGCCGGTAAACGATCCACAAGACTTTGCAAACTCCGGTAGCTGGCATGACGCACCTGCTCATTACGAACCTGGGGGGTAATATCACAAAGTGTGGCCGACAATGGATAGAGTTTATTTTTTTCCACTGACTGTAAGCGCATTTCACACCAGCGCAGTTCGCCACTGGCACTTATCAGGCGAAACCAGATAACTTCTTTTGCTTCACAACGCATGTTCTGCAACAACTGTATCCAGTTAGAAATATCCTCTGGATGGAGAAAGTCAGTAAACACCTTGCCTTGGGTTTGCTCTATGCTGATACCGGTAATATCCTGCCAACACTGATTAATCATTATTATCTGATGCTGTTCATCGAGCATCATGACGACATCACTGAGACTATTTAGCAGCTGGGTCAATTGTGATGCTGTGGGGGCGGAGTTAACGATTTTATTTGGCCATTTAAGTAGGGTCATTTCAGCCTTCCCGGTCCGGCAAATCAGCCGAGTGATTATTGTGAGCCCATGCCGCCAATTCCAGTCGCGAGTGCAGATTCAATTTACGCAACAGGTTTTTGACATACACTTTGACCGTGCCATCGCTAATCCCTAACTCGCGGGCAATCAATTTATTGTTCAACCCCCTGGATATATGAAATAGCGTTTCACGTTCCCGTTCTGTCATCTGGGTAAACGCCGCATTCGATTGGTTGCCGGTTTCCGTTTTATGTTCGCGAAGATGTGATGCAAGAGATGTGACGGCTCCGGCGTTGATCACCACATTGCCTTTTACCGCTGATATCAGTTGGGAGAGGATTTCATCCGGCGGTGTATCTTTTTGCAGAAAACCGTTAGCCCCGGAACGCAACGCCTCAAGTAAAACTTCCTGATCATTGCAGGCGGTGATAATAATGATTTTGAGTTGCTCATCATGGTTGCGAAGCTGTTTGAGCACGTCTAGTCCCGACTGCTCTGGCATCTGTAAGTCGAGTAACAGAATATCCGGATAGGTATTGCTTAAATTGTTTAATAACGACCTGGCAGAATCATATTCAGCAATCACTGTCAGTTCATCACTGTCATTTAGCAGCTCCACTACCCCACGACGAAACAGTGGATGATCATCTACCACGACCACGGATATAGGCTTCATACTTTATCTCCAATATCCATATCCAGTTGCACCAATGTGCCACCATCATGCCGTTGCGATATTTGCAGTTTTGCGCCCACCCGCTCGGCACGCTCATGCATTATTTGCAAACCAAAACTGTCACTACGCGCTGCTGCGAAATCAATGCCTGTGCCGTTATCTTCGACCTGGATATGCAGTTTCCTGGGGTCTTTCAATATCAGTCTGACCCGGGCATGGCTTGCATGAGAATGCCGTACGATATTGCTGAGACTTTCACGAATAATGTAAAGGATCTGAATAGACTGTTTCGGTGGCAACAGATTCGCTGGCAACCGGTTATCCAATTCAAATACAATTGCTGACTGCTGTTCAAATTCTCTTACCGAATTGGTCACGCCCTGGGACAGACTCTCACTTTGCATGGTCAGTCGCGAGGCAGTGATCAGTTCACGAGTCTGATGATAGGCACATTGGGTATAGGCAGCCAAATCCTCAGTAATCGGCTTCAGCTCGGCAAACTCTGTTTTGAGACATAACTTATCAAGCTTGGCACTTTTAAGTTTCAGGTAACCCAGCACCTGGGCCAGTGAATCATGCAGCTCTGCAGCATAAATCGCCCGTTCTGCAGCCAACGCCTGTTTAACCTTGCTCTCACGTTGAAACCAGGCTTGTAAACCCTTGGCAATAATCTGCTCCATTAACACCATTTCCCATTTGAGTTTTTTTTCATTCGGCAATGCCTGACTGAAAACCATCAAAAGCCAAATGGTCTGATTATCATGCTCAAAAAGACGGCTTGGAACACATGTAACTGAAGTTCCGTTTATCTGCAGATGAATATAACCATTTTCTTCTGGCCTTCTGATAGTGAAATGCTGATGCAGACTCTGAATCAATTTTTGTGATGGCGCTTGTTCCATCGAATGATGCAAAAATGATTCTGACGTTAATGGGTTGCTGAATAAGACCAGTAGATCGCCCTGCTCAGCAGGAATGAATTGCTCATCTATCAATCCCTGTAACGAAGAGAGTACCTTGGGCAGAATTTCATTAATATCGTTGGCGGTTGCCAGTTTAAAAGCCAGATCATTCAAGTCCAGAGGAGGTTTGGGTTTATTTTTATGTTTTACAAACTGTAATTGCTGACTCAACCATTCTTGTATCGTTGGCCAGTTTTTCCGTTTGATATTGAGCATGACTCCATTGTCCTTCGGCTGAGGTCTTTTTTATCTCTACCGGCAGCTTTGGGCCAGTAAAAGACAAATAGCCACGAATACCATTTATCAGTGTAAAGCGTCATCACGCGAGGTTTTCCTTGCTGGAGACAGCAGTTTTTATGCCATCTAAAGTCAATTCAAGCCGGGGTAACCCCAATGAGGTATGCCATCAGGAGAATTGCTGCAATCTTGTTGAAGATAAATAGTGTGTTAGTAACAAGCAGCCATTTTTTTGGGAAAAGCAACTTCCTTTTATGCACTTTAATGTTGCGAAAAACTGAAAAAATGCACCAGATAAGCTCATATTTATCGCAGATTTTTCGTAATTGGGAATAACAGATGTTAGAACTGCAACAACAACAATGGGGGAAAGATTATTTTTTCACTTCCCCCTCAGAAAAGGTTATCAAACACTATCGATTAGCGGGGCATCAAGCGATAAAACTCTCGCTGATGGCTGGCGATAAACTGGCAATATCCAGCCAGGATAAAGCGCAGAACAGTGAACTTATCGTATTGAATTCCAATGGCAAATCGGCGCCAGAGCTCCTGGATAACCGCCCCCCTGTTCCAGCAGTGACTATCAAACAACAGCTTGAGCAGACAGGGGCAGCTGCAGAACAATTACGTGGTCAATTGGCAAACTGGCAAATTGATTCGAGCCATCTTGAGCAGGTTCTATCTATCTCAGGGTCAGAGACGGCAAATTTAACAGCACTCAACGAGCTTAACGTCATCATCGTCGCGGCGGGTGCAAAAATGACGGTGGTTCAACAGTCACCGGTGACAGAGATTGATATAAAAGTCACCTACGCCGAACCCAACAACGATTCATTGCCGGAGCCTTTAGGCCCGATTAAATCCGAGTTGCGAATCCCTCTCGCCTCAGCAAAAACCTATGAAGTCCAGAAAGGCGAATGGATCCAGATTATCGATGTTCATGGTAAGCAATGCTCCGACTTTGTCGCCTTTGATAAACAAGCCTTGGAACAGGGCATTGAAGTTGGTCTTGATGCGACCGCAACCCGGACGGTGATGGGCTTGAGTAATCCGGTTCCCGGTCTGCACTCACGTTTTCTGGGAACCGATCTGTTATCGATGGTGGAAGTGGTACAGGATACCGTCGGTCGTCATGACAGTTTCCTGTTAGCCTGCACGCCAAAATACTACGACGACAACGGTTATTTTGGGCATATCAGCTGCACCGAGAATTTTAACCGGGTACTGGCACCGTTTGGCATCGCTCCACGTGCTGGCTGGCCAGCGATCAACTTATTCTTTAACACGGCGATTGATGATTCAGGTGCTGTCTTTATGGATGAACCCTGGTCGCGTGCTGGCGATTATGTATTGTTTCGCGCCGATCGGGATCTTATCTGTGCCTCATCGGCCTGTCCGGATGATATTGATCCGGCCAATGGCTGGCAGCCCACCGATATTCATGTGCGTATTTATGGCGCCGAACAGAATTTTCCCCGCGCCATTGCCCATCGAACCACTTCTGAGGAGTTACCTCGCATGACCAAAGCATCCGGTTTTCATAACCGAACTTCTGAACTGACCAAAAAATTTATCGACTATGCCGGCTATTGGGTCGCCAATGAATACGATGGTTGGGGAGCCAATGCAGAATACCTGGCCTGTCGTGAACGAGTAGCGGTGCTGGATTTATCAGCATTACGTAAATTCGAAGTGGTCGGCCCGGACGCCGTGGCCTTTTTACAATATGTATTAACCCAGAATGTCAGCCGCATGGCGATTGGCGAAATTGCTCACTCAGCAATATGTCTGGAAACCGGCGGCATGATTGATGACGGTACTATTTTCCGGATGGGTGAACAAGCCTATCGCTGGATATGCGGCGCGGAATATACCGGTGTCTGGATGCGGGAAAAAGCTGAGCAAAAAGGTTTTAAAGTCAGTATTCGCAATGCAACTGAACAACTGGATAATCTGGCAGTACAAGGGCCGAAAAGCCGCGAATTACTAAGCAAAATAGTCTGGACTTCGGACAGCCAACCAAGTGTGGAAAAACTCAAATGGTTTCACTTCACCATTGGTCGTCTTAGTGGACCGTCCGGCATTCCGGTGATGATTTCACGAACCGGTTATACCGGTGAGCTAGGGTATGAAGTCTGGTGCCATCCGGATGATTCACCGGCCGTATGGGATGCTGTCTGGCAAGCCGGTCAGGCTTATGATATTGCGCCTATGGGTTTTGATGCGCTGGATATATTGCGTATAGAAGCTGGTTTAAGTATGGCTGATCATGAATTTACCCATGAAATCACACCATTTGAAGCCGGCACCGGATTCAGTGTGCCACTCGATAATAAACAAGAAGACTTTATTGGCCGTGACGCACTGGCCCGTCAAGCTCCTGCAAGTCGTCACAAACTAATGGGCATGCTGCTTGAAGGAGGCGATCCTGCGGCACATGGAGATCACGTATATAACGGCCGATTCCCGGTAGGCATTGTGACCAGTGCGACGTATTCGCCGTTAATGGGTAAGCAGCTTGCCATGGTTAGAGTCGCTCCCGACTTTGCACATATTGGTAAGCGACTTGAAGTCGGAAAACTGGATGGCCAGCAGAAGCGACTTGCTGGTGAACTGGTTAAATTACCGTTTTATGATCCCAAACGTGAGAAGCTGCTTTCCTGAGAAGGTTGCTCAAGGAGGCAGCAGTATGCTGTCTCCATTCACCTTTATGTCTGTTCTTATTAATTAGCTGCATGAACAATTGAATTTAAACAATAGCTAAAACTGCCCTGCCCAACTTACCCCCACCGTAATAATCCCTATTCGCATTATCTAACTATTTGCTTAGTTTCCCTTTGCCCGCCAAAATGGCGTGTGGTTAGGGCTTGTTGATGTTTCCTGCCAAAGATTTTCTTCAATCAGTAACAACCAAATAAAGGAATGGCATGTCCGCCAGAGAACACGACGCTTCAGCTCTACAGAAAATTATTTTTGCTGTTGTAATTGTGCTGGTGGCACTAAATCTGCGGCCTATTCTGGCTTCAGTGGGCCCGCTACTTCCTGCGATTCAACAGGATATAACCCTCAGTTTCAAGCTCGCATCATTACTGACAACCCTGCCTGTATTTGCAATGGGACTGTTTTGTCTGGCCGGTTACCAACTCGCCCACCGCTTTGGTGTAAATCAAATCATTGTCTTTTCAATTGTGCTGATTGTTTTGTCTGCTGCATTACGTTTATGGGCTTTCGATGCCAGTAACCTGATCATCACCGCCCTATTGGCTGGACTGGGGATCGCCCTGATTCAGGCGTTGATGCCAATGGTGATCAAAAATATTTACGGTTCACAACATCCCAGAATGATGGGACTGTATATCACCGGCATTATGTTGGGAGCAGCAATTTCCGCGTCAATTTCCCCGTTTATTGAAGCTGAATACGGATGGCGGATGGGGCTGGGCAGCTGGAGTCTGCTGGCATTAATAGCACTGATAGCCTGGTGGTTTTACAAGCCCGATGCCAGACGTTTTCAGGATGATGACGCACAAATTGTGGCTACTCCGGGCCTATGGCGTAATAGGCGCAGCTGGTATCTGGCAATCTTTTTTTCATTGGGTTCCAGCTGTTATGTCTGTGTTCTGGCCTGGTTATCACCCTATGCCATAGAACAAGGATACACTGCAAAGCAGGCCGGTCTGATGCTTGGTCTTCTCACTGCGATGGAAGTCGTGGCCGGTTTATTATTCCCCGCTCTTTCGGCTAAAAATATCGACAGGCGGCGAATTCTTTATGTGCTATGTACACTGCAAATTATTGGATTTGGTGGTATGGCATTTAGACCGGATATAAGTTTATGGTTGTGGTCAGCGATTGCCGGGTTAGGTATTGGCGGGATATTCCCCATGGCATTAATAGTGACCATGGATCATCAAACAAACTCTCTGCTGGCTGGCAAACTGGCTGGGTTTGTTCAGGGTATAGGCTCAATGATTGCAGCTATCGCACCATGGATCGCGGGCTGGATGCGTGATTCATTGCAAAGTTTCACTATGGCCTGGGTTGCTCTCACTGGACTTGGAATACTTGCCTTATTAATGGCCCGCGCCTTTAACCCAAGCCGATATGTTGCCGTTTATCCACACTAAGAAGCTAATTTAGCCTTGTTAAATTCCCGCAGATGAAACCAATTTAGCCTTAATCAGTCCCCTTTAGTGTCTCATTATATCTCGCATGGGCATTGGCCCCCTGCATGACGATGGCGTCCTTCAATGACCTTTAAACAGTTCCGGTGATTATCAATATCACCGTGAAATCTGTAAGGTATTGTTTTATTTATTAAATTTCAAAGGTGGTAATTTATGGCAGAATCAGCGAAACACAGCTTCAATCCAGATAAAGGTTATATCGCATTACTGGGATGGAGTCTGAACGCTGTTGAAGCTGCCGAATCATTCGATCGACAATATGTTGTCGTCGCGCCTGATTGGGCAGAAGAATATTGCACTGAGCACAACATTCCCTATATCAAATGGAATTTTGAACGACTCAATGATCGTTCGCTCGAAATCGCCCAAACACTGCAGGAAGCCGGTGTTGATGTGGCGATTCCGTTATTTGAAGAAACGGTTGAATGGGCCGGAGCAATCAACTCAGTGTTAATGAATAATCCCAGACTATTTGGTCAGTCACTGTTATTACGTGATAAAGCCTTGATGAAGCGTCGTGCTCAGCTGGGTGGCATTCGGGTTGGTATTTTTGAAGAAGCACATGATAAAGATGATGTAGTCCGTTTTCTGAAACGCGTTAATCAGACTCTACTCAAATTGGATGGCGATCCCAATGACCCTATTCATCTGAAGGCATTTGATAAAGCAGGTTGTCTTGGACACCGGGTGATTCGTACGCCTGATGAAGTGGACATGATTCCGGATGAAGAATTTCCGGTATTAATGGAGTCGCATTTGGATGGCTGGGAATTTGCTGTCGAGGCCTGGATCCATAACGGTAAAATTCGTTTTCTGAATATTTCGGAATATGTCACGTTAGGTTATTCAGTGTTTGTTCCGGCAACACCTGAACTTGAACAATATCGTCCAGAAATAACCAGACAGATCGAAAAACTGATTAAAACGTTTGATATTGAATTTGGTTTTGTACATCCGGAATACTTTGTTACCAGTGATGGTGAAATGTACTTCGGTGAAGTCGCCTATCGTCCACCCGGTTTTAAAGTATTTGAATTACTACAGCGGGCATATGGCTTTAATGCTTACCATGCGTTGATTCTTTCTTTCGATCCGAAAACGACTGAAGAAGAAATCAGCAGCTTCTTCCCGAAAGAAGTAGTGGATGCCAAAGGCGTCGCTGGATGCTTTGGGGTTTATCCCCGTCGTCGCGTGGTCAGCCGTTTGGAAATTCCACAGGAAACCGAAGATAATCCCTATTTCGATTATCATGAATTGACTGCACCACTGGAAGAAACCGTCACTAAACGCACCGCCTTTGGTACACATTGGGGTTTGCTATACTTCTTCGGCAAAGATCCCGTCGTGATGCGTGATTTACTAAAAGAACAGGAATCATTGGATTTCTATATTTAGTCGATTACCCTAAGCACACATGCAGTAAAAGCAGAAAGCAGGTAAACAGTTTGATTGAATCCAATGTCATTGAATATCCAGATCCGAATCAGTCCTTGTTGATTGAACGCCTGGATGAAGCCATTAAGCAATTGGAACAGGCGCCAAGTTTTAGCAAGCCTACCAAGGCTGGGCGCTTGTTTGATACCGTCAAGCGGGTTTTGCATGCCAACGGTGGCTTCAAGATTATTTCACAGCATATTGAGCGTATCGAAAAAGCTGGTGCGTTTGATAATTCAGATTATGCCAAACCGCAGATCCTGATACCGGCGCTGAGTGCGCCGGCACTGCTCAGTAATGATGTCTATACGGTGATTATTGAAACCTTAAGCGAATTAAGGTTTTTGGCAGTGACCAAACAGGAATATGTGCATCCGGAAATCTCGTCAGAACAGGCTCATCATTTTCTGACACAGGTACTGGCCGTTAATCTGAAACGCTTATTTTCGGCAGCCGATGAGGCAGAACGCGAATTGCAGGGTCGTTTGGCTGAGATCAGTCGGGGCTTGTTGCACCATCTGGCAGAAAGCATTGGCTATGAGCATGTTATTGATCAATTAATTGATGAAATCTGGCGAATTCTGCAGCAACGGCCTATTCAAGTCGATCATGTCAAACAGATGGTGACGCAAATTGCTATCTGCCGCCAAAATCCCGATATTGATATGGGCAATAGTGGTCAGGGCGCCGATCGATTGATTAGCAGTCTGTTCGGGCCAACACAGGCCTGTAGAGAAGATCCGGGCGTCGAAATTTATAAGCAACGACTGCAGAGCATGGACAATGCTGCACTTCAATATGAAGCCAGCGGTTTTGCCCGTGCGATGCATGATACCGGTCTGGTGTCGCCCTATCACTCTGTATTACTCAGACATTTATCGGAAGAAACTGATTATCTGTTAAGTGAGGCATTGGGCTTATCCTCTACCGGTCGAGATTGTCTGCTGAGTTTCAGTGATCTGGTACGGGCACTTATTGCTAAAGCTATTCATCCTGAAACCGCTCAAGCTGTTTACGGTCTTTCCTTAATGCTGGAGCGTGGCATTCTTTATCAACCTGCAATGGCGCCCTCTTTATGGCGACAATTATCGCTGCCTTTGTCTCCAGCAGCAGAAGAACGTCTGAATTCGCTATTTGGCGATTCTCCAGGTGCAAGCAGCCGATTACTGGAAGGCGTGTTATGTGTGCTTGGACAGCCGTTAGGCATTGGCCAGGGTAATAACCCGACCTGTCAGTCGGCCAGAGCGATGTCGATGTGGGCCTATAATGATCCCGATTATCTTTTACAGATGGTGGTTTGGGCGGCTCGTGATGATGAAATCATTATGCATTTCGAAGGTAAGGCAATTTCATCACAAGACAGTCTTTCAGGTCTCGCCAGTCATTTACCAATGGATCTGGATCCGGTTTCACTTATCCTGGTACCGCATCTGGATCGGATTTATGCCGAAATGGGCCGTTGCTGTATTGATCGTGAAGGTGATCCTCATCGCTGGGTTAATCCGGAGTTTCATGGCTGGTGGTGTGGTCGCGGATTCAGTATTAATGTTGATGTGGCCTCAGGCAAACTAATGCAGCTGGAGGTGTTTCTCAGACATTTCTATGCCAGTTATCACCCCTATTACAATGACAATCAGCCATTGATTCATCCTCAACCGGCAGGTATTGCAGTTACTGATAGTGCCCTGCGGTTTGTTGGCTGGCATGCGATTACTATCTTAAGGGTTACACTGGATCCAAATAGTGTCATGCGAGTCTATTTCTACAATCCCAACAATGACAGCGGTCAGAACTGGGGCGATGATATTCAGGTCAGTACGTCGGGAAATTCTGAACGGTTTGGCGAAGCATCCTTGCCTTTTGAGGAGTTTGCCTCGCGGTTGTACATATTTCATTATGATCCGTTAGAGCCTGGCCAATTTGCATTGGTCAAATCTGAAGAATTACAACGTGTAATAGATCGTATTCATCGTAGCTGGGGAGCCAGTCGCTTACCTGAACTGAACGATTGAATAAAGCTTGGTTATCTCTAAAGATGACAACAGCATCGGTGATAAAAGATAAAAAAGCCTAAGGCAGCTCAAAATGATTTTCGTGTGATGGTCTGTCGTTTGAGTCGGAGTCTGACTGAGTTAAACTAGCCACCTGGTTTCTTCCCCTGTTTTTCGCTTGATATAGTGCTTTATCAGCCTGATGAAACAATTCATCCAGATGACTGCGTCCATCCCATTGCGCCACGCCGAGACTAGCTGTAACGTTGATTTTCTGATTTCGGTAAAGAACTTCAAGTGATTCAATTTCCGCTCGAATACGTTCAGCCACCGTATTAGCCAATTCATGATCAGCGCCGGATAAAAAAACCAGAAACTCTTCCCCCCCCATACGTCCAAATAAATCTCTGGGCCTGATAGCACTACTGATCGGCTCTACAATATTACACAACACTAAATCGCCGGCTTCATGCCCCAGGTTATCATTGACCTGTTTGAAGTGATCCAGGTCGATCATTATGGCGCTGGCAGTTTGTCCATCCAACCTTAAACGCTGTAACTCACGCTGTACTTCACCGAGAAAATGTCGCCGGTTGGGAATACCCGTCAGCTCATCAGTTGCGGCACTTTTAGCCAATCGTTCATTGGCTTTTTGCAATGCTTGATTGACCTCTTTCAATGCCAAAGTGCGTTCGTTCACCCGCTCCTCTAAAAACTGGTTTTGTGCTTTTAATGCATTTTCATGTTGTTTAAGCACATCACGTTGATCAGAAATCTCTTGAATCAGCATCGCCAGGCCAATCGAGACGACAGCAATAATGGCAAGATATTCCTGCGTCAGCCAAACGGCATTCTGTGGTGTATTGACGATTATCGGATGGGTACCACGCATTAAGTGTTCGACAGCAAAAACGGTAATCAAAGCAACCGTTGCTGCTGCACCGACGACGCCCAAGCGAATTGCAGCCAAAATACCAAGCAATACTAACCAGATAGGCGTGAAAAACAAAAAAGCTTTTTCATAGGCTTCAACGGTAAAGCTTTGATAACCAATCACAATCACAGCCGTCCAGAGAATTAATGCTTCCAATAAATAATGTAATTTAAATTGTGGCTGCCCTGCCTGGAGCCAGCGCCATAAAACCACAATCAATGGCGTTAATACCAGCATGGCCAACGCATCACCAAACCACCACAACTGCCATAAATTAATATAGCTGGTGTCGGTTCGCCCCATTAATACATAGACGATAGCTCCAGAAAGCCCGGCGAATGAAGCCGATAAAAATGGCGCAAAAAATAAAAAACATGCACCATTTTTAAGGTTTTTGAAATTAAAATTCTGACCACTTTTGCGTCGGATAAAAAAAGCTGCCAGTGAAACCGAAGCAATGTTGATTATTGCAAAACAGCTTGCTGCCCAGACCGGAAATGCCGGGATAGACGCTACTAGCTCTGCAATGATGCCGGCTATTGCAACAAAGGGTAGATAATGTTTTGGATAAATCAGAAATGCTGCCAGTAATATCGCATTGGGAGGCCAGAGGATGGCGATACCTTCGGGGGTGATGGTCTGATGAATGGCCACCAGGGCACCAAAATAATAGGCCAGCCCAACCAGCACCATCGCTTTAACAATCTGTAAGTTCAGATATCGGCTGAACAGAAAAACTGGTTTAGAGCCAATCATTAGCAGATCGCATGTATAACGTGATTAACAAACACCTAAAACCATCCGCTGACCATTAACCTGGCTAAAAATATTTTATCAATCATCTTCCCCCCAAGAACCGGATGAATTATTCATCTGTTTCAGTTTATTTTCTGTCGTCATTTATAACAAATGACAGAAAAATAATGCTACTGCCAGCATTTTCTTCATTAAAGTCCTTTAATGAGCGTTTGATATACCTCTTATAGCTGTAAAGCCCTACATTTATATGGTTATTTCCATAATGATAAAACTATCATTGCTCCGACACCGACTAACAATATTGCGGCCAGTTTATTGAAGTAATGATGTCCTTGTTTGAAGTACGACTGACCGACAGTTGCTGCCAGAAAGGCATAAACACACTTTACCCCTCCTACCGCTATAAACGTCACTAGAAAAATAACACCGGTGTCGGTAAGGGTTAACTCACTTAATGTGACCCAGGCAGGGAAAAATCCCATATAAAACAGAATCGCTTTATGATCTGCCAATGTCACAATAAACCCCATTAAAAAACTGCTTTTTAATGAGATCCGTGGATCAACTTGTAAAGCGGGTTGTTTCAAGGCTTTTTGACGCCAAAGCAGTATTGCCAGCCAGAATAGATACGCCGCTGCCAGCATCCGGATAAGCAATTCCCAGTGACCTATTAATGGCAGTAACAAGCCCATACCATATAGTGCAATACTGATAAACAGAATGTCGGCCATCACAATGCCAAAAGCTACGGCAGCACCATGGCTGAAGCCGTATACAGCGGCTCTGGAGGAGACTAATAGCACGCTTATACTTGGTATGGCGGCCAGTATTGCCAGGCTGATAAATAACCCCAGAGACGTATGTATATCTATAGTTAATTCCATTTATAAAAGACTCGCTGTAATGCATAATTCTGAAAGTGGCTCTGCTATTCTGACATGTAATGCTTTTACCAAACTAATTTGGCAATATCATGATGACAGCTCGTCCAGCAAAAGCTTTATTGATGCATGAACTTTTTATTAAGTTGTCGATTGTAAGCATGTTATTGCTATTCGTTTTAATAACGACCAGCTGCTCCGATACCACAGTTAACCTGCCTGACAATCAACAGAATCTATGTGAGTTGTTTCGTGAACAACCCCATTGGTATGACTACGCAAAAGTATCAGAAATAAAATGGGGAACCCCTGTTTCCTCACAAATGGCTTTTATACAATCGGAATCGAGTTTTCAAAGCCTTGTTCGCCCACCTAGAAGCAAATTACTGGACTTAATTCCTTGGTCACGAACATCATCTGCTTATGGCTATGCCCAGGCGCAAAATCAGGTTTGGCAGGAATATCTGGCAGATAACGCCAGTCCCTTGGCCCGTCGGACACATATGAAATATGCCACAGACTTTATCGGTTGGTACAACCAACGCAGTCAACGCATGTTAGATATCTCTATGGATAACCCTAAACATCTATACCTGGCATATCATGAAGGTCAAACCGGCTATCGGCGTGGTAGTTATAAGGCTAAACCACAGGTACAGCTTAAAGCCAGGCAGGTAAGTGAACGAGCCAAAAAATACTCAAACCAACTCGCTGAGTGTGAAGATGAGTTTAAATGTCGTCATTTTTGGCAGATTGGTCCATTCTGCCCAAAGAAACAGTCCTGAAATTTATTTCAGCCATAAAAAAACCGGCTGACGCCGGTTTTTTTATCAGGTTTATTGTGGGTTACTGATTTACCCATTCCCCATTGGCGTTACGGCAAGCAGTGCCTTTAACGACTTCACGTTGCCCGTCAATATAGGCGTCCATCTCGTATTCGCGACATGGGCGGTCATTCGTTTCATAGGTACGGGTAGGAGTAACACTGTATTGTGCTCCGGTATCAGGATTATTCCAGGAATTAGTACGTCCTGTAGGGGTATTTTCAAATGTTTCATATGTGCGGCGTCTGTCCAGCTCATCCATTTCACTACCAATATGACCACCCACCATTGCCCCTAAAATAGTACCGCCTATGATGGCTGCGGTTCGTCCAGTTCCACCACCAACATTAGAACCAAGTACACCACCTGCAACACCGCCTAAACCAGCCCCCACGTTTTGTTTACTCATCTGACAACCTGCCAGACTGACGGTAAAAATTGCTGCGATCATTATCGTGAATAGGGTTTTCATACACTGTCCTTATTATTTTTTTCAATTTATAAACTTCTGACTATATTCTAACGGATTAAATTCATTACTCTTGGGCGTGAAGCACACCTTTACATAAATTTTCACTTTGCAAAATAATTACCCTTTATATGATCTAAGGAGAGGCAACCTCTACACGGTTTCGACCAGACTGTTTTGCCCGATACAGGGCCTTGTCAGCATTCTGTAGCAGCTGGTGTGGTATATCTCCTCGTCCATCCCAACTACTAATACCCACCGAGATAGTCAAAGTGCCCAACTCTTTGTCCTGATAAACAATCTTTTTAGCAGCAATTTTTTCCAATAAAGTATTGGCTCGATCCAACGCGTCCTGAAGATGGGCGGCCGGCATCAATACAACAAACTCCTCGCCACCGTAGCGACAGGGTATATCTGTTTCACGAAAATGATCCAACATCAATGAAGCAACTATACGCAATGCCATGTCACCCGCGTCATGACCAAAACGATCATTAAACTGTTTGAAATTATCGATATCACAAATCAGCAGAGATAATGATTGTTGATAACGCTCAGCAAGTTGGAGTTCACGTTGCAGGGCATCATCAAAATACCGGCGATTTTTCAAGCCAGTCAAAGCATCTTCAAATGACATGATATGCAGGTCTTCTCTATGCTTGATACCACTCAACGTCACGCTTAATCTATCAATTGCCCTGAATATAAATTGTTCAATCACTTGCCGCATTTCTGATGTTTCAGTGGAAAGATCCAGCAGTTCAAAGGTAATGAACGTTTGTTTACCCAGCCGCAAATCATCAATCTCAATTCGATACTTATCATTCAAAACAGAATTTGGTGATAAATCCGCAAATTCATTGAAGGTCGATACACGCAGCTGTAGTGGTGCAAAAACCTTATGTAATTCCTGACAAATCATATTACCGGCCTGCTGCAGGCTCTGGCTAGGTTGTAGTCGACTTATCAGGGTTTCCAGTCGAAGGCTGAAGTCATTGATCAAAGCCAGTTGATTTGCCCGTTGCTGTTCAAGTAACACGTAATTCTGTAAAGCAGCAGTTCGTTCGCTCACCCTCTGTTCCAGCAACACATTTAATTCTTTTAAAGCCAGTTGGATCTGCCGATAATGTCTTAACGAAACAACCACCAGAATTAACGCAAAGATTAACCCGCCAAAGGCCAATGGAAAGTTCACCCAGGGCACAAAACCATGAGCAATAATCATATCAATCAGAAAAAATATGGCATAAAGTCCAAACGCCCCCATGACCAACCTTTGTTCGGTATTCATCACCGTGAAATGACGAATACAAAACCAAAGCATGATCACCAGTGTGATAACAAATAACATATCGAAAATCGGGTAGAAATGGGCCAGGTGCCAGGCTCCAAACAATGTTAATACCAGACACAGCACTACATAAAGCATATGCATTTGGGCGATACGCAGCATCAATTTACCGCTTTGTACGGCGAGCCAGTAATTGAGGATCAATGCGATAAAAATCGGAATCGAAAAATACGATATAGCCGCCAAATAGGTTTTTGCTAACGGCGCATATATCAGTAGTTGTAATGCCTGGCTTTCTCCCAGCAGATTTCCTGCACTGGCAAGTGAAAATAATCCAAGATAAATAAACTCACGGTTATCACCGCGCATTGCAGAAAACGCAAATGCAATCAGTGCGATAAAGAAAAAGAATGCCGAAATCACTAAATCGCTATGCGAATTATTGAGTATATTCAGTAATGCTGCAGAGCGTTCAAGCAGCTTCTTTTCTCCCCACAAACCAATATCGGTGTAGTCAGAATAGACTCGGAAGTATAGCGTACGGCCAGCAAAATCATCTGGCAGACCAATGATATGCCATGGCCACCCCGCATACTCCCCCTTTCCCTCCGCATCAAATTCACCAAAGCGATAAATAAGCTGCTGATCGAGATAAACCTCGGCAATTAAATCAATACTGGAAATAAACACCACTGGATCGATCAGATTTATATCTGGCAACGTGGTGCGATACCAGATATTTTCTTGGCCCTGCCGATCAGGAGGATAGGTAGGCTTGGGAATGGACTGCCAGTCGGCATGACTTTCCTGATCCGGCATGGTCCATACCGGTTTTCCATCAACAAACGGTGAATCTCCCCAACGATATTGCCAATTTTCGAGATCTTTTTGTTCAGAGGTGGCTGCAGACAGTATTCCGTGAGACACCAATAGCATTATTAGTATCAGCAGACGCATCAAACGTCCTGCCAAGTAACACTGGTTGTTGGTTGAGTCAGTCATAGGCGTTAAGCGTAATGCTTTTATCCTCAGATAAAAAAATACCCCTTGATGGACTCAAGAGGTATTCAATTTTTTAGCCGACCCAACGTCTTGCATTATGGAACACCCTTAACCATGGTGCATCTTTGCCCCAGTCATCTGGATACCATGAATGCTGAACACTACGGATGACCCGTTCTGGATGAGGCATCAGAATAGTGACACGGCCATCTGTGGTGGTAAAACCGTTATGTCCATTTGCAGAACCATTAGGATTAAAAGGATAACGCTCAGTGGGCTGACCATAATGATCTACATAACGCATCGCCACTAACGCGTCCGACATACTGCCACCTTCGCTGAAGTCAATCCGTCCTTCTCCATGTGCAACGGCAATAGGCATGATCGAACCCGCCATATCCTGCAACAGAATGGATGGTGATTCGGTGATTTCAACCAATGAGAAACGTGCCTCAAACTGTTCAGACAAATTACGACTGAACCGCGGCCAATGCTCACTGCCAGGAATCAATGATTTCAATTGTGACAGCATTTGACAGCCATTACATACGCCAAGCGAGAAGGTATCTTCACGGGCAAAAAACGCCGCAAACTCATCGCGTGCACGCGCATTGTGTAAAACGGTACTGGCCCAGCCACGCCCGGCTCCCAGAACGTCACCATATGAGAAACCACCACAGGCCACCAGACCTTTGAAATCAGCCAGAGAAACGCGACCTTCAACAATGTCGCTCATATGTACATCCACTGAAGTAAAGCCGGCATGATCAAATGCTGCGGCCATTTCCAGCTGACCATTGACACCCTGCTCACGCAGAATCGCCATTTTAGGTCGCTGTCCACTGATAATAAATGGCGCGGCGACTTGTTCTTTGAGATCAAAACTCAGCTTAGCGTGCAAACCGGGATCTTGCTCATCATCCAATGCAGCAAATTCCTGCTCGGCACAATCAGGGTTATCACGCAATGCCTGCATCCGGTAGCTGGTTTCAGCCCAGAATTTTTGTAATACCTGACGACGCTGGTTTAATACTTGTTCATTATTAACGCTTATTTGAATCGTTTGATCTGTTGAGACTTCACCAATAAGATGACTGTGTTTGCTTAAATCAAACTGCTGCAGAACTTCCAGTACAGCATCTTGATATTCAGCCTTGATCTGGATCACGGCACCCAGTTCTTCATTAAACAACACTGGTAAGGCTTCACCCAGTCCATTCAAATTGATATTCAGACCACAATGCCCGGCAAAAGCCATTTCACATAAAGTGGTGATAAGACCACCATCACTGCGATCGTGATATGCCAGAACCAGTTGGTCCTGCTTCAATTGCTGCATGGCCGCAAAGAAGTTTTTCAGAGTACGTGCATCGTCTACATCCGGACCACGATGCCCAACCTGATTATAAACCTGGGCCAGAGCTGAGGCTGCCAGACGGTTATGACCGTGACCGAGATCCAGATAAATTAAACGGGTTTCACCCAGATCGGTCCGTAATTGTGGCGTAAGCGTTTTACTGGTATCGGTAACCGGCGAAAATGCGCTGATAATAAGTGATAACGGAGAAGTAACCGCTTTGGTTTCGCCCTTTTCATCCCAGACTGTTTTCATCGACAGCGAATCTTTACCCACCGGAATGGCAATGCCCAGTTGCGGGCATAATTCCATGCCAACGGCTTTGACAGTGTCATATAACAAAGCATCTTCGCCGCTATGACCACATGCGGCCATCCAGTTGGCTGACAGTTTGATATCACTTATTTTCTCAATATCCGCCGCAGCAATATTGGTTAATGCTTCACCAATCGCCATCCGACCCGATGCCGGAGCATCAATAACCGCTAATGGTGTGCGTTCGCCCATCGACATGGCTTCACCCAGTAAGCCGTGATGATCAGCCAGAGTTACCGCACAATCAGCCACCGGCACCTGCCAAGGGCCTACCATCTGATCCCTAGCCACCAGGCCAGTTATACTGCGATCACCGATGGTAATCAGAAAGTTTTTGCTGGCGACCGTTGGTAGTTTTAATACCCTCTCCAATGCCTCACTTACAGTAATACCACTCAGTTCCAACTCGGGTTTAGGTATGCTGTGATGTTTGACATCGCGCAGCATTTTTGGCGGCTTACCCAATAGCAGCGATAACGGCATATCGATTGGATTATTTTCAAATTGGGCATCTCCCAGCAATAGATGCTGATCTTCGGTGGTTTCTCCTACAATCGCCCAGGGGCAGCGTTCTCTTTCACAAATGGCCTGGAACAACTCAATATCTTCAGGGTTTACGCCTAATACATAGCGTTCCTGAGATTCATTACACCAGATTTCCATCGGTGACATGCCCGGTTCATCATTTGGGATGACCCGAAGTTCAAATCGCCCGCCACGACCACTGTCATCCACTAACTCCGGAAACGCGTTGGATAAACCACCGGCACCAACGTCATGAATCGAAACAATTGGATTTTTATCATTAAGTGCCACACAGCGATCAATAACTTCCTGACAACGGCGCTCCATTTCCGGATTACCGCGTTGCACCGAAGCGAAATCCAGTCCCTCTTCACTGGTACCGGAAGCCACCGAGGAAGCTGCACCGCCCCCCAGACCTATCAACATTGCCGGGCCACCAAGCGCAATCAGCTGCGTGCCTGGTTGCATGATATGTTTTTCAACATGCTGAGGTCGAATACTACCCAGCCCACCAGCTACCATGATGGGTTTGTGATAACCCCGCATTTCAAAGCCATCATCAGATGGCACTTTAGCTTCATAGGTGCGGAAATAACCGCATAAATTGGGGCGGCCAAATTCATTGTTAAATGCCGCGCCACCTAATGGGCCATCAATCATGATTTGCAAAGCAGAAGCGATACGGGCCGGTTTGCCGTAATTGGTTTCCCATGGTTGTTCAAAGCCGGGAATCTGCAAGTTTGAAACCGAAAAACCGGTTAAACCTGCTTTAGGTTTAGAGCCACGTCCGGTGGCACCTTCATCACGAATTTCACCGCCGGCACCAGTCGCCGCACCAGGAAAAGGTGAAATAGCCGTTGGGTGATTATGGGTTTCAACCTTCATCAGAATATGCTGCTGCTCGCCTTCGTAGCAGTAGTGATTATCACTCATATCTACCTGAAAACGATGGCTGCGTGGGCCTTCGATAACGGAAGAGTTATCGTTATAAGCTTTAACGACACCTTCAGGATGTTGTTCGTGGGTATAACGAATCATATCGAACAGGCTGCGATCCTGGGTTTTGCCATCAATAATCCAGTCAGCCTTGAATATTTTGTGACGGCAATGCTCAGAGTTCGCTTGAGCAAACATCATTAATTCTATGTCATTCGGATTACGATTAAGTGCTGTGAAATTATCAAACAGGTAATCAATTTCATCATCAGCCAGAGCAAGGCCCAGATCTTGATTGGCTGCAACCAATGCCTGACGTCCACCGTTAAGAATATCTACAGATAATAATGGTCTTGGTGCTGTATGCATGAACAATTGTTCAGCGTCTTCTTCATTATCAAAAACACTTTCAATCATGCGATCATGCAATTTTGCTGCAATCGTAGCGCGTTGTTCACTGCTGAGAGTAGATTGGCTGGTGACATAAAAAGCGATACCGCGTTCAACCCGAACAATGTCTGTTAAACCGCTGTTATGTACAATATCGGTCGCTTTACTGGACCAAGGCGAAATAGTCCCGGGACGCGGAGTAATTAGAAACAGGTTTTCCTGAGCTTGCGCGCTGCTACTGCCTTTACTGGCTTCGAGCATCTCCCCCAGGGTAACAAGATCCGTTTGATTAAGTTGACCATCACTTTCCAGTTCAGCGAAATAGTGATATTCACTTCTTAACGCACTGACTGCAGCGACTTCAGCGCGGATAGCGCGCAGCAATTTTTCAATTCGGAAAGCAGAGAAAGCCGGACGGCCAACCAATTGCAGCATTTGAAACCCAATTCAGAGAAAATTAAAGCGATAATGATACTTTATACGCCCGAATTCGCCCAATAAAATTGAGCTTTAATGATGACTGAAAATAGTTCCACTCCCCGTAAACCCAGCCCTTTCAGACTACTTGCCGTGATGATGTATGACAGCATGTTATTGGTCTCGGTACTGTTAGTCGCCGCTGCCGTTGCGGTAGCCCTGAATGGCGGTGAAGCAATCGGTGCCAATAATCCATTCTTTTTTGTCTATCTGCTGGGCGTGGCATTTATTTTTTATGGCTGGTTCTGGACCCATGGCGGACAAACACTTGGCATGCGTGCCTGGCGGGTTTATCTCATCAGCGGCCAAAATACCGGGATCAACTGGCAGCAGGCATTTCTGCGCTTTATGGTTGGCCTCTTTTCCTGGCTGCCATTAGGTTTGGGATATTGGTGGTTGTGGCTGAGCCCCGATAAACTCAGCTGGCATGATATTGCTTCAGGTAGTTACCTGGTGTATTCACCTAAAGAGAAATAGCGGACTAAGCCTTTAATCTGAGATACGTTCCAGATTGATCATTTTATGATTGTCATCAAAGCGGATTTTGAAGCGACCATGAATACCGGTTTGTGTAATAAAACGCCGAACATGCAATGCAGGAAACTGAAGAGATTGTCCCGAATCGGTTATCGCAACAACAGCAGAAGCTTCGCCTCGATAGTAGCGCATCGCCTCTTCCCTATCGACATGAAGTCTAAACGTTAAGACTTTGACCACTAACGAGAAAACCTCTAAACATATCGCTTAAATTACGCAGCATTTGTTGTTTGTCTGAATCACTATACGGCACAGCTACGCCCTGGCCCCAGATCGGTTTTGGCCAGACGGCATCAGTTTTAAAGCGAGCCGCATGATGCACATGTAACTGCGGAACCACATTTCCCAATGCCGCAATATTCATTTTATCGGCCTCGGTGAGTTTCATCAGTTTTTCGGCGACTAATGCTGACTCCTGCCAGAGTAATTGCTGATCCTGCATCGAAAGATCATAAATTTCACTGATATCTTTGCGACGTGGCACCAGAATCACCCACGGGAAACGGGCGTCATTCATCAGTAACACTCGGCACAGTGGTAAATCACCGATCAGAAATGTGTCCGCAGCTAACTGAGGATGTAATTCAAATTTCATTAATCCGCCAGATATTTGTTAACGATCTCATAGACATCAGATGAGAGATCCTGCTGCTGAGCAATATTTTGCAATGCATCGCGCATCATTTGCTGGCGTTTTGCATCATATCGGCGCCAGGAATTGAATGCACCCAATTGCCGCGAAGCCACCTGCGGATTAATTTTATCCAGCACCAAAATCTGTTCAGCCAGGAAACGATAGCCACTGCCATCTTTTGCGTGAAATAACGCTGGATTGTTACGACAAAACTGACCGATTAACGCCCGAACATTATTTGGATTTTTAATGCTGAACGCAGGATGTTTCATCAACCCTTTAATCCGAATCAATGTATCCGGGAGGCTGGATAGAGCCTGCACAGTAAGCCATTTATCCACCACCTGCCGGTCATGCTGCCATTGCTCATAAAATGCGCGCAAGGCATGTTCACGTTCGGTACCTGGCTGATCCACCATCAGACGCAGACCAGACAGAGTGTCTGTCATATTATCTGCCTGTTTCATCTGTTTCAGGCAGCGCTGAGTTTGCATCGGATCGCCGGTTGCCATCAGATAGCCCAGACAGACGTTTTTCAGGCTGCGTCTTCCCATATGCTCTGAGTTAAACTGATACGGCACATTTGGCAAATTATGCTGCTGATACAAAGCATCAAACTGGGCTTTCAACTGCGTTGCCAGGGTATCTTTTACAAATTTACGCACACCATGGATGGCATCCACGTCAGCTACTTTCATCTGTGCTGCCAGATAATTCTCTGAGGGCAATGTCAGCATGCGCGCTACCAATGCGGGATCAGCCGTTTTATCCTCTAATACAGCAGCACATTGTTTTGACAAAATTTCCGGCAATTGCAGCGTTTTATCTTGCTGATAATCGTTGATTAAAGACAGCATGACTTGGATGAAGAGACTTTGTCCGGCATCCCAACGATTAAAACTGTCTTTTTCATTGGCCATCAAAAACGCAAGTTCTTCATTATCACGCTCAATCAGTAATTTAACTGGCGCGGAAAAGCCACGAAGTAAAGAGACAATCGGCTTGTTATCTACCCCGATAAAACGGAATACTTGCTCTGCTTCGCTTAGTTCAAGTACGCGGGTGTCGTTATCATAGGGTTGAGCTTCATCAATCAATTGTAAAGGCAAACTATTACCTGCAGCATCCAGTAACCCCATTGCAACTGGAATTAAAAATGGTTGTTTTTCGGTCTGTCCCGGTGTGGCCGGGCAAGATTGCTGCAAGGTTAAGGTCAATATTTTCTTTGTTGCATCATATTGATGAGTGGCTGTAATAACCGGTGTTCCTGCCTGGGAATACCAACGTTTGAACTGGGTTAAATCAATACGGTTGGCATCTTCAATAGCTTTAACAAAATCGTCCGTGGTCACTGCCTGACCATCATGGCGGTCAAAATATAAATCAGTGCCTTTACGGAACCCCTCTTCGCCAACCAGGGTTTTGATCATGCGTACAACTTCCGCACCTTTCTCGTAAATGGTCACGGTATAAAAGTTACTGATTTCGATATAGCTATCGGGTCTGATAGGATGCGCCATCGGACCGGCATCTTCAGCAAATTGCAAACTGCGTAACTGATCAACATCATCAATTCGTTGCACCGCGGCAGAATTCAAATCCGCACTGAAAGATTGATCCCGCATCACGGTAAAGCCTTCTTTAAGGCTTAACTGGAACCAGTCACGACAAGTCACCCGATTACCGGACCAGTTATGGAAGTACTCGTGGCCGACAATGCTTTGTATGGTGTAAAAGTCGTTATCCGTAGCCGTTTTAGGACTGGCCAAAACGCAGGCAGCATTAAAGATGTTCAGCCCTTTGTTTTCCATCGCCCCCATATTGAAATCATTAACCGCAACAATCATGAAGACATCTAAATCGTACTCACGGCCATAAGTCTCCTCATCCCAGCGCATGGATTGCTTTAAAGACACCAGTGCATGATCACATTTATCGTGATTTTCTTTATCGACATAGATCTGCAAGGTCACGTCACGTCCGCTTAAGGTCGTAAAGCTGTCCTGTTGCATATAGAGATCACCGGCAACTAAAGCAAACAAATAACAGGGTTTAGGATGTGGATCATGCCAGCGAACCCAATGGCGTCCATCCGCTAATTCACCCTGCTCTTGCAAGTTACCGTTTGATAAGAGAATTGGCCATTTCTGTTTCTCAGCCGTGATGGTCACGCTAAATACGGCCATCACATCAGGGCGATCCGGATAATAGGTGATGCGTCGAAAGCCCTCTGCCTCACATTGAGTGCAAACCAACGCGCCTGAATGATATAAGCCTTCGAGCGCGGTATTTTGATCTGGATAAATCTCGGTGACGATTTCCAGCTGAAACTTTTCCGGTAATGTCGGCAACACCAGCTGAGTATTGGAGCGTTGAAATTCTGCGGCAGTTAATGTCCGTCCATCAAGTTTGATACTTATTAACTCTAAATGCTCGCCATTTAATACACAGGCTTCACCTGGCCCTTTTGGATTACGCCGCATGTTCAGAATACTGGTCACACGAGTCGTTGAAGCGTCCAGATCAAAATGCAAATCAACGTTGTCGACCAGATAAGACGGGACGGTGTAATCCGCGAGACGAATCGTTTTAGGGGACGCAGGTGCGTTCATTAAATTAAAAATCCTCTTGATTAACTGGCCAGTACTGATAAGCAGGCTCTTCATATGGATGTGCGAGTTTCAACGCTGAGACAACAGCTTTGATAGTCTCGTTCGAGCAAATCGTTTCAACTCGATATTCGTTTACTTGTTCCAGTTTTCCGTTTTCACCAATAAATGGCTGGCTGTCTTCTAAAGGTCGGAACTGGCCCATACCTTGTGTTTCCCAACTGCAGCAGTCATAACCATCAAAATGTCCTGCTCCGGCATTAAAAATGGCTTCTTTAACCAATTCTTTATGGGTTTCAGGAACAAAAAACACAAGTTTGTACATGAGGTTTACCTCCACTGCCATTGCTGGGCTTCACCGGTCCCAGCAATACTCAATACAGCGCTTGCATTGGCATTAAACGCTACAGCCTGTATGACCATTCCAGGATTAAGTGGATTCTGTCTGGTCACTTTCCAGCAACGTAATTTGTCACCTTGGGGTAATTGCCAGACGCAAATTCGTTCTGCCGCGTGCCCGGTTACCAGTAACATGCCATCTTCTGAAAAATTAACGGCCGTTGTGGTCGTATTAAAAACCGGGAATTCTGGAACTGGCAACGATTTTGGCCAGGCGGAACTGCGTAGCTGAGATTGCAGACTGCCATCCGCCAATGACCAAAGATAAGCATGGTCATTATCCGCTGCGGTAAATGCAAAACGATTTTGTGGATCAAATTTCACCAGAGTCACAGTATTACCATGCACCCAGTTCTGTAACTGCTCCCCACTCTGCAGATCCCATAACCGAGCAGTCCGATCATCACCGCCAGTTAAAGCCATTTTACCATCCGGTGAAATAGCCACGGTATTAATAGGATGCTTCACCGGCGAATCGACTGCAGTACCATCGTGTTCAAATACATGAAGAACCCGGTTGGCGTTAATATCAAAATAAACTGCTGTGCTATCTGCCAGTGCTAATAGCAAAAACTGGCCATCAGGCGAAATATCTAGTGCTTTCACGCGCAATGGAAATGTCAGTCTGTTTTCTGGCATTCCGTTATCCGTGTTCCATAACATCACCGTATCAAGTTCTACGGTAGCGGCAATCGGACTGGATTTAGCTAATGCCACGGTAGTGCTGCGAACCGTTTCCTTCTGCTCACTTTGCCAGCTGTATTTCACCTGATTGTTTTGCAGGTCCCATAGTCTGGCGGCGGCATCGACATCGGCTGATAGCAAAAATTTTCCATCTGCTGAAAAGGTAGCGGCATAGCTACCCTCACTATGCTGCCACTGATAAATTTGTTGCGGACGATCTTCACAACCAACCAGCAATAACAGCAACCCTGGTAAAACGAATCTGCTGATATTGCGCACAGTCATAATCTCAATCAGGATTTTGGTAAAGTCACGCCCTGCTGACCCTGGTATTTACCAGCCCTATCAGCATAAGAGGTCTCACAGACTTCATCAGATTCAAAAAACAACATTTGTGCTACACCTTCGTGAGCATAAATTTTGGCAGGTAATGGCGTGGTATTGGAGAACTCCAGGGTGACCTGGCCTTCCCATTCTGGTTCCAATGGTGTGACATTAACAATAATGCCGCATCTCGCATAGGTAGATTTTCCCAGACAAATAGTCAAAACATTGCGTGGAATTTTAAATGACTCAATAGTACGAGCCAAAGCAAACGAATTTGGCGGAATGATGCAGACATCAGAATTGATATCAACAAAACTACTGGCATCAAAGTTTTTTGGATCAACAATCGCCGAATTGATATTGGTAAAAATTTTAAACTCAGTTGAACAACGTACATCGTAACCGTAACTGGACGTGCCGTAGGAAATAATACGTTGTCCTTCTTGTTCACGAACCTGTCCTGGTTCAAAAGGCGAAATCATACCTTGCTGTTCGGCCATACGCCGGATCCATTTATCTGATTTTATGCTCATAATCCGTCAATTTGCTCAAAAGATGTTGATGATAGCTTGATTAGTCGTTCTTGATAACTATATTCGGGAATGCTGCGGAATAATTTTTGCCCTGCATTGCCAGGTTGGCGGCGATTCGGCGAGCTATCACACGATAGGCTAAAGCGATATCTCCATCTGGATCTTTGACTACCGTCGGCTGACCATTATCAGCATCTTCGCGGATATGAATATCCAGTGGCAAACTGCCAAGCATATTCACACCATATTGATCAGCCATTGATTGTCCACCGCCGGCACCAAAAATATGCTCTTCATGACCACACTGGCTGCAGATATGGGTACTCATATTTTCCACTACGCCGAGTACTGGTACTTTTACTTTTTCAAACATTTTCAATGCTTTGCGAGCATCCAGTAAGGAAATATCCTGTGGCGTAGTGACGATGACTGCACCGCTGACCGGTACTTTCTGTGACAGGGTCAGCTGAATATCGCCGGTACCCGGTGGTAAATCAATCACCAGATAATCCAGCTCTTTCCAATTGGTATCGCCCAGCATTTGCTGCAAAGCCTGCGTCACCATCGGGCCACGCCAGATCATTGGTTCTTCTTCATCGATTAAAAAACCAATCGACATGCTTTGGATACCATAGCTTTCAATTGGTTCGATTGATTTGCCATCAACTGATTCAGGACGTTGAGTGGTGCCAAGCATACGCGGCTGACTTGGACCATAAATATCAGCATCCAGAATACCCACGGTGGCGCCTTCAGCTGCCAGAGCCAATGCCAGATTAACGGACGTGGTAGATTTACCTACCCCACCTTTACCGGAGGCCACGGCAATAATATTTTTTACATTTTCCAGCGCTGGCACACCCTGCTGTACTTTATGTTTTACAATTTTAGTTGTGATATTGACGCTTACATTCGCTGCGCCTTCCGCTTCAATCAATTGTTTTAGGTTTTGTGCCAGTTCTGCAGCATAGCCTTTGACCGGATAACCCAAAGTCACATCGACCTGTGTCTGATTATCGTCCTGCGATACTTTGACCGTGGCGCGGGTGTCGCCCAGTGTTATCAGTGTTGATGGATCCTGATAATTTTTGACGATTTCCTCAATTTGCGCGGGGCTAGTCATGCACGACTCCTGTAAATTTCAAAGCTAAATTAGACTCAATATTTTATACCCTGCTAAAACTGGCTGCATCCACACTGCTTGCAGGGCTATTGGCTGATACAAAGAAAAACACCGCTATAACAGCGGTGTTTAAAGTGTTTAGCGAGTTTGCTCAGGTCCAGTTAATGTGTGTTGTAAAGGCCAATCTCGGTAATTAAAGACCTGACCTTCCTCGCGAACGCGGGCAATTTCAGTCAAATCCAGATCAGCACAGACCCAACCAGGCTTGTCAGCTACGCCTTCAATCAAGATACCGTTATCGGTAAATCCATAATCCACCGGGGTATAAATGCTGGCACGCCCGGTATTCACATCAACAGCTTCTGACCAGCGAGCTTCACCAAATGTAGGAGATTGCACAACATAACATTGATTTTCCAAAGCCCGTGCCTGACAGCCAATCCGCACCCGATGGAAACCAGCCTGCGTATCGGTACAACTTGGGGCCAAAATCAAATCGGCGCCAGCCTTAACCTGCTGATAGGTAATCAATGGAAATTCAATGTCATAGCAAATACTGACCCCAATACGCCCGACATCGGTATCCAGCACTTTAATCTGTTGGCCTGGATGAATTAACCATTGCTCATTTTCGAATCGGGTCATGATCAATTTATCCTGGAAACCAATCAGCCCATCCGGTCCATAGAGATTGGCACGATTACGGAATGTGCCGTCTTCCTGCAGAACCGGAAATGTGCTGGCCAGCATCATCACATCGTATTGTTTACAAAGTTGATGATGCAAATCCTGCCAGTCCGCATAGACATCCTGCATTGAATGTAATTGCTTACCAAGATCGGTATAGATGGCTTCACCAAAGAGTGAGGCCAGTTCCATACTGCCATATTCGGGAAACACCAGTAGTTTGGCTTTCTCTTCAACGGCTTCGGCTACCCACTGCGTCAATTTATCAGTGAATTGCGACCAGTCTTTGAAAAAACCAATATCGTACTGTGCTGCAGCGACTTTTACTTTGCTCATTTACATCAAACTCGGGAAATCGTTAGCGAGACATATAAGATTGGGCTTTTTAGCCTTACTTCAATGCCAGATAATATATTTTTAACGGCTTATTAACGTCTTTAATAACAAGCTGTTGTTATACAAACAAAATTACTAGAGTCTATCGTTCTTTCAGAAGCACTATTAATGTTCAACAGACTCTAAAGTTTTTTCATCCAGAAAGTCATCGGTTTAGGTGACTCATGCTCTTCATCCAGTTCTTTCCAGCTGAATGTCGTGTTGAGTTCAGGATGCTTTTCATAGCCGCGTCTACGCCAGAAGTTGTCAAGAGGCTTATAACCTGAGGGTCGGCGTGGATGGTCTTCTGGGCGCTGTACTCCACAAAAACAGCTGAATTCATATCCGCCCAGTTCTTGTGCATGTTGCTCACGATGTTCAAAAAACGCTACGCCGGCACCTTTGCCACGGTATTGTGACAACAAGACCGATTCACCACAATAAAATACGCTATCAACATCAATACCCGCTTTGATAAACGGCGCTTTAACTTCATCAGTTTCATATCTCAGCGGAATACCCGTCGATGCACCAACGACCTTATCGCCATCAAAAGCTAAAACAATCACGCTGTCAGGCGCTTCGATATAGGTTTGCAGATAGCGAGCTTCGTAATCCGGATCACCATCATAGAGATAAGGAAAATCACGGAAAACCTCAATGCGTAATCTGGCAAGTTCCGGGATAAATTGATTCAGTGCTTCGCCTGATAAGCGTTTCAATTCCAGCATAGTTATCTCACTTAGTGCAATGGAAAGGCAACCATAAAAAAGCCAAGCTGGATAGAACATCCCAGCCTGGCTGATTGGCCTGCAGTTTAACCGACGACTTGTTTAACCCAGTCTTCCAGGTTGTAGTAGTTTGTGATGCGTGCCACTTTGCCATCACGAATCACAAAAAACGCACCAGCAGGCAGATTGTATTTCTGGCCGTTAGCTTCTGGCAAACCTTCATCGGTGCTCAGATATTCGCCTAGCACGGTGAATTCAACAGCAGCACGATCGCCCGCTTCATTAGTGGTGATGGAAATATCCACGATTTGTTCTTTGTAATGGGCATTCATGCGATCCATAAATGCAGAGAATTTTTCTTTACCAATTTCGCGTCCGGCCTGGTTAACATCATGAATAACGTCATCAGTCAGCATATTTAAAAACGCATCCATATCCTGACGGTTGAACGCATCGTAGTAGTTTTGCAGCAATGTGATTGTAGCTTGGCTCATGTCGCAGACCCCAGAGAGTAAAAAAACCGCGAATTTTAACGTGTAAACGCTTCAAAGAAAAGCAAAAACTGCTAATTAACCACAGAGACACGGAGGGCACGGAGATTTTAAAGTTATCCGCAGATTACGCAGATTTTCGCAGATTATTTTTGTCGGGTTACGCTGCGCTAACCCGACCTACGTTTTTTAAGAAAGTGTAGGTTGGGTTGAATTTATGAAACCCAACAAAGCACAAATGCTTAGATGATGTTGGGTTTCGCACAATCAACACAACCTACAGTCCTGTTAAAAATTATAAATCTGCGTCCATCTGCGTAATCTGCGGATCTATTTTTTGTCTCTGTGCCCTCCGTGTCTCTGTGGTTAATTTTTTTAACCGCAAAAAATCATTGACGACTACGAGCAGTGATCCCCATTAACTTGTAGGTCAGCATTGATGCAGCAAAGTCATATGCATGAAACCCTTCAATTGGTGCAAACTCCATTACATCAAAACCAATAATTTCACGTTGTTTGGCAACCGATTCAAACAGATTCAATGTCTGGTACCAACTCAGGCCACCCGGTACTGGTGTGCCTGTTGAAGGAAACACACTCGGATCCATACCATCAATATCCACCGTAAAAAACACTTTTTTCGGGAAATCATCGGGCAAGGTAATGCTGTTGATATTATTCGGCACCAATTCATCGGCATCCTGGTAATACACACCAAACTCCTCTCGCACCTGCATCTCTTCTTCACAAAATGCACGAATTCCCAGTTGGTATAACGGGATACCCATATCCACAGCACGTTTCATTACTGAGGCATGGCTCAAAATATCGCCTTCATAGGCATGACGCAGATCAGCGTGGGCATCAATCTGCACAATACCAAAATCTTCGATGCCGGCATCTTTTAACCCTTTAATGACGCCATAGGTCACGGTATGTTCACCACCTAACACTACAGGAATTCCGCCATTACGGATGATTTCAGCGGTGGCATTAGCAATGTTATCAATCACCTGTTGCGAGCTAACGCTGCAATCGACTGGCGGGCAAGTATAGATGCCCAAATCACATGGATTACTTTTGCCGTCCCATTTTTCCAGCTGCCAGGATGCATTCAAAATCGTTGAAGGCCCTTTATTGGTGCCGCCACCATAAGAGACCGTTTTTTCATACGGAACAGGCAAAACATGGAACATCGCCTGTTTTGGATCGGCTTGGTCAATCTCGGAGCCCAGGAAAATCGGAAATTCTTCGTTCAATTCGGTGTTCATGACAGTCGCTCTTTAAAATCGCTGTAGCCAAAGCTTTTGACTACACGTAAATCATCGGTTTCGGAATTCCAAATAGCCAATGCCGGTAATTTGGTACCATTAAATGTCGTGGTTTTAACCATGGTGTAATGACTCATATCTTCAAATACTAGACGTTGACCAATTTCCAGTGGCTTATCAAAGCTGTAATCACCGATCACATCACCCGCCAGACAAGTTAATCCACCCAATCGATACGTATGTGACTTTTCATCAGGCAAACCTGCACCGGTGATATCCGGACGATACGGCATTTCCAACGTGTCGGGCATATGACAGGTAGCAGAGGTATCGAGAATCGCCTGATCAAGGTGATTCCAGCTGATATCGAGCACCTCGCAACTCAAAATACCAGTACCAATTGCCACCGCCTCACCCGGTTCCAGATATACTTCGACTTGATGCCGTTGTTTAAAATCCTGAACCAGTTGAATTAAACCATCGATGTTATAGCCATCAGCCGTAATATGATGGCCACCACCAAAATTCACCCACTGCATTTGTGGCAGCAAATGGCCAAACTTCGCTTCCATAGCCGCCACAGTTCGCTGCAATGGTTCAAATCCTTGCTCACATAAAGTATGAAAATGCAGCCCAGAAATACCATCCAATGCCGTTTCATCCAGTTGCGATAACGGAATGCCTAAACGTGAACCGGGAGCACACGGGTCATAAATTGGCACTGCACCTTCAGAATGTTCTGGATTGATTCGTAAACCAAAATGCAAATCTGGACGCTGTTTTTGCATTGCCTGGCACTGATCACGAAACCGCAGCCATTGGCCACAGGAATTAAACACAATGTGATGGGCAAAGGTCAGCAGTTCATCAATATCCTGTTGACTGAAGGCCGCAGCAAATACATGCACTTCCCCACCGTATTCTTCAAAACCAAGCCGAGCTTCATGCAAACCACTGGCACAAGTGCCGCTCAGATATTTGGCGGTCAACGGTGCCAAAGACCACATTGAAAATGCTTTCAAAGCAGCCAGAACTTTTGCACCACTGGCCGTTTGCACATGATTCAGAATGCGTAAATTACGCTCAACAGCCACCTCGTCCACCACAAAACATGGCGACGGCAATCGAGATAAATCCAGCTTGGTAAAATCAGTAAATTGCATTATTTTCAAATACCTGAAAATGATAGTTAATTTGTATTATTAACACTTATTAACCACAGAGACACGGAGATCACAGAGTTTTATCCGCAGATTACGCTGATTCTCGCAGATTATTTTTGCCGGGTTACGCTACGTTAACCCGACCTACATTCATATTAAAATTAAAAATCTGCGCCCATATGCGGATGTATACTTTTCCTCCGTACCCTCCGTGCCTCTGTGGTTAAATTTTTATAGATCCATAAGGTCAATCGTCGAGATTGAAATCATCCAGTTCGATCACTTCCCAAGGCAGTCCATATTTATTCATATCTTCCATAAATGGATCCGGATCAAACTGTTCAATGTTCCAGACGCCCGGTTTTTTCCATTTGCCTTCCAGCATCATCTTGGCGCCAATCATGGCTGGTACACCAGTGGTATAAGAAATCGCCTGCGACTGAACTTCAGCGTAGCAATCCTGATGGTCTTTTATTTGATAGAGATACACAATTTTCTCTTTACCATCCTTAACACCCTTCACTACGCAACCAATGCAGGTTTTACCTTTGGTGCGAGGGCCAAGTGTTGAAGGATCTGGTAACAAAGCTTTGAGGAACTGAATCGGTACAATCTGCTGACCGTTAAAATCAATTGGGTCAATACCGGTCATACCGACATTACCCAGCACTTCCAGATGTTTAAGATAGCTTTCACCAAAGCTCATCCAGAACTGGGCACGTTTCAAAGTCGGGAAGTTGACTACCAGCGATTCCAGCTCTTCATGGTACATACGGTAGATGTTGTAATTGCCGACTTCCTCCGGGCAGGTAAAACTGGCTTTTTTTGACATGGCCGGCGTGGTAACAAATTCACCATTTTCCCAGTGACGACACTCTGCCGTGACTTCACGAATATTGATTTCCGGATTGAAGTTGGTGGCAAATGGATAACCATGATCGCCGCCATTGACGTCAATAATATCCAGCTCATGGATTTCATCGAAGTAATGTTTGGCAAGATAGGCAGTAAAGACATTGGTGGCACCGGGATCAAAACCGCTGCCGAGTAATGCCATCAAACCGGCATTTTCGAATTTTTCTCGATAAGCCCACTGCCAGCTGTATTCAAACTTGGCGGTATCCAAGGGCTCATAGTTAGCCGTATCCAGATAATCCACACCAGCGGCCAAACAGGCGTCCATGATGTGCAAGTCCTGATAAGGTAACGCTACGTTGATGACCAGATCCGGTTTTTCTTTTTCCAGTAAAGCAGTCAGTTCTGGTACGTTATCGGCATCGATTTGAGCAGTGCGGATTGGGCGATCCAGCTGCGCTGCTATGGCTTTACATTTGTCTTCATTACGGCTGGCCAGAATAATCTCTGAAAACACTTCCGGTAATTGGGCACATTTATGCGTAACGACGCCGCCAACACCACCGGCGCCAATAATGATCACTTTTGACATTGTTGAATCCTTATAAATCTGCAGTTATCTTTCAAAGAAGGTGTAGCCATTCATGCTATCGCTGAAGGCACGTAACATTTGTTGACGCATTGGTACCGAAATCTTGCCATCCCGCACAGCTTGTTCAGCCAGTTTACGGAATTGCTCCTGCATCACTTTCGGGTCGTATTCAACGTAGCTGAGCACATCGGCAATGCTGTCGCCATGAAACTCACGGACAAAATCAAAGCTACCATCCTCATTAATATGCACACTGACCACGTTGGTATCACCAAACAGGTTATGTAAATCCCCAAGGGTTTCCTGATACGCTCCAACCAGAAATACGCTCAGATAATATTCCTCACCCTCAATTAGCGGATGTAATGGCAACGTTTTGCGAATCCCATCTTCGTATGAAAACGAATCAATTTTGCCATCACAATCACAGGTCATATCAGCGATAACCGCTGCGCGAGTGGGTTTTTCATTCAAGCGATGAATCGGCATGATGGGGAAGATCTGGTCAATCGCCCAGATATCCGGTAACGATTGAAACAGACTGAAATTACCGTAATAAATATCGGACAGTAACTCTGGCAAACTTTCCAGTTCAGCAGAAACCCGGCGTGCCTGGGGCAACAATTCTGAGATTTTTTCCAAAATGGCCAATGAAACATTCTCGGCTAAAGCCCGTTCACGGAGAGTTGCCTGACCGTGATGGAATAACTCACGTAATTCATCACGATAATATATGGCATCGTTGTAACACTCCTGCAGGTTCTGCAGTTTTACATTATTCAGTACGGCATAGAGGTTCACCAGCATATCGGGACTATCATCCGGAACAATTTCCGGAATCGTGCCAGGTTTATGATCACGGACTTCCAATACGTTAAATAACAACATGGAAGAATAGGCAATCAATGCCCGACCAGATTCAGTAATGACGACTGGGTGTTCGATATCCAGCGGATCCAGACATTCCTGCAAGGTTTCGATAATGTTGTAGCAATATTCGTCCAGGCCGTAGTTCATACTGTGGGTGCTGTTAGAACGAGCACCTTCGTAGTCAACTGCCAAGCCGCCACCCAGGTCCATATAGCCCATCGGTGCGCCTTCTTCGATTAAGCCAGTGTAAAAACGGCAGGCTTCCATTACCCCACTACGGATATTACGAATATTGGGAATTTGTGAGCCTAAGTGGCTATGCAGTAACTGCAGGCAATGCAACATATCGGCTTTTTTGAGCTGTTCAACCACTTCCAGCAAAGCATTGGTCGACAAGCCAAATATCGAACGATCCCCGCTGTCACCATTCCAGTGACCTTCAACGGTTGAAGCGAGGCGAATACGCATACCGATCAGTGGCTCGATTCCCAATGCTTTGCTTCGCTCCAGAATAGTGGTTAATTCTGTGGCGGTTTCCAGCACAAAGAAACACTTGATACCCATTTGACGGGCATATAAACCCAGTTCAATAAACTCTTCGTCTTTATAACCATTGCAGATAATCAGACTGTCATGGTCACGTAGTTGTGAAATAGCAATAATTAATTCGGCTTTACTGCCCGCTTCCAGACCATGATGATAACGACGACCATAATCTGCAATTTCCTCAATAACGTGGCATTGCTGATTTACCTTGATTGGGAAGACGCCGCGATAGTCATTTTTATAGCCAGCTGTTTTAATCGCCCGGGCAAAAGCCTCGTTCAGTTGGGTAATTCGCAAATCCAGCAGGTTTTCAATGCGTAATACAGCGGGCATATCCAGGCCACGCTCTTTCATTCCATTAACAATATCGATCAATGGAACATGAATAGTCTTTTCACCAAATTGCAAACTGACGACCGCATTGCCATCGGCGGAAATATCAAAATAATCCGTCCCCCAATCACGCACACCATAAAGCTTACTGCTATGTTGCGCACTCCACTCTTCAGGGGCAACATCAGGTGAGTGTGTATCAAGATTGGCATGGGTTTGTGTCATCAGTATGACCCCCTTTGGCTTCAGTTAAATCGCGGGATTGTCACTATTTTACGGATAAATTGCAAAAATATTATGACAGCACTACTACGTAACGAGATGAATCGCAGGCCTAGATAATTGGTTGCTCTTCTGGAACGCTGGTATCTGTTGATGGATCCAGATTGGTATTGAACGCCTCCACACTGTCCGCAACTTCGTCAGGGCGATTAAAACGCGCAATATGGAACAGCGCCTCACCCTCATTGACCAGAGGAATATTGGTTCTGCCAATGATCACGCCACTACAGATTGCGACCACTTTGGTTTCCGATTTTTCATCACCATATGGGGCCGCGACCATTCCCAGAATATCGCCTTTGGTCACGTGGGCTCCCATAGGAACCAGCATTCTGAAAATTCCGCTTTGCGGTGCCCTCACCCAACTGCTTGAACGCGCGACAAATGGTTCTACCGGTTTCAAATGTTTAGTACGGGATTCAGTCAACATGCCCAGCTTACGCATTACCGCCAATACGCCTCTGACACCAGCACGAATCGCCAGTTCATTAAAACGTAATGCTTCACCGGCTTCATAGACGATAACCGGCACATTGGCCTGCTGACAGGCATAACGCAGAGATCCCTCAATCAAGCCTGAATTCAAAATAACCGGGGCATTAAATGCTCTCGCCATTTCTTCAACGGCAGGATTATCCAACGCTGCACGAATCTGTGGCAGGTTATCGCGGTGAATGGCTGCAGTATGTAAATCTACGCCATGGGTACACTTATTCACCACCTCGCTCATAAAAAGATTGGCGAGGCGCGCCGCCAGAGAACCCTCTTCAGAACCGGGGAAACAGCGGTTTAAATCTCGGCGGTCTGGCAAATAACGTGTTTGATTGATAAAACCATATACGTTAACCACCGGGATGGTTATCAACGTCCCTTTAAGGCTTTTAAGCCGTTTACTTCGAACCAGCCGACGAATTATTTCCACACCGACGATTTCATCTCCATGTACCGCGCCGGACACAAATAAAACAGGCCCGTCACGTCGTCCACGCATCACCTGCACCGGCATACTCAAGGAGGTATGCATATACAAATCCGGTAGAGCTACATCAACTACTTTATTTTGTCCGGGGCCAATTTTTTGCCCGGCAATAATTAACTCGTCAGGCATCAACCACGGCCTTTGGTTTTAGTGGTTCCTGAAACAGAGTTCTTTTCAATAAAATCAATAATCAAACTGGCAATATCCTTACCGGTTGCTGATTCGATACCTTCAAGCCCTGGCGACGAATTAACCTCCATCACGACTGGTCCATGGTTCGAACGCAATAAATCCACACCACACACATTCAGCCCCATCGTTTTGGCTGCCCTGACAGCGGTAGCACGCTCTGCCGGTGTAATGCGGATTAAATTGGCACTGCCCCCACGATGCAGGTTAGATCGGAACTCGCCCTCTTTACCCTGGCGTTTCATTGCGGCAACCACTTTCTCTCCGACCACAAAACAGCGAATATCCGCACCACCGGCTTCTTTGATAAATTCTTGTACCAAGATATTGGCTTTCATACCCATAAAGGCTTCGATAACACTCTCAGCGGCCCCAGCAGTCTCTGCCAATACCACACCGATGCCCTGGGTACCTTCCAATAATTTAATCACCAGCGGCGCACCACCGACCATCTTGATTAAATCATCAACATCATCCGGACGATGTGCAAAGCCCGTTACTGGTAGACCAATTCCGCGGCGGGATAATAACTGCAGAGCGCGAAGTTTATCGCGCGAACGACTGATAGCCACCGACTCATTCAGTGGATATACATTCATCATTTCAAACTGGCGCAGTACAGCAGTTCCGTAAAAGGTCACCGAAGCCCCGATCCGAGGAATCACCGCATCATAACCGGTCAGATTCTCGCCCTTGTAATGGACTTCCGGTTTCATCGAAGTGATATTCATATAACAACGCAGCACATCCAGCACATCCACTTCGTGACCTCGTGCCTCCGCTGCCTCAACCAATCGGCGAGTGGAATACAGCTTCGAATTACGGGACAAAATGGCTATTTTCATGCAGATTCTCCATCAAGCGCTTCATCTCTTGGCGCTTGGGTAGTGTCGTGGAATGCGGGGCTTGCTTGATAGGACAATGCCGGATTAACCAATATATTACCAGTCGTCATGGCAGTACGTCCCAGTAACATTCGAAACAACATGGTATCGCGATTGGTCAGGGTAATTTCAATCGGCCAGCTATGACCGCCAACGCTCAGTGGCGTCTCAATTACATAACGTTTTTCTGTGTGACCACCTGAGTCAGTAACGTTTCGCTCGTCCTTAACTCGCGCTTCGCACCAGATTTCCGTCTCAGTATCGTGTTGATTGGGATGCACCCCGAATCTTACCCAAAGCTCACCGTTCTTATCAATCGGCTCAACCGAAAAGGCATGAATCGCGGAAGTTCGAGCACCAGTATCCACCTTGGCTTTGATTTGTTGAATACCCAACTCAGGCAAGCTCAACCACTCTCGCCAGCCAACGGTTATTATTTTTGGATGATTTTCCACGGGATTCCCCAATTAAGAATTTATGGGGCAATTGAAAGCAATTTATTGGTGAGTGTCAAAAAGGATTTTGGATATTAATGTTTAAAAAAGAATTAAATCCTAGCGATCAGTTGAGTTGAAAAGATTTACTAGAGGATAATTAATAAGTCAGATACAAAAAAAAGCCCCGATGAATCGGGGCTTTTTTTATGTTAGCTAAAAACTAGCAAAGTGCAGGATTATTAGCACATGCACCAGCCCATGTGACAACACCAGAGTTTGTATCATATGTACCAGTCATAATGTAAGTATCTGCAGCGGAGATATTTCCCGGTGCGTTAGCATCAGGAGTTACCGTGATAGTTCCAGATGTATTACTTGCAACAGCCCAGTTAATAGTGTTAGCAATAGATGGAGATGTTGTTACATCATTAGGTACGCCATTGGATCCTGCGGTACAATTTGAAAAACCACCTTCTACTTGTGCACATACTTCAACAGCAGATTTAACGCTAGTTGCAGCCATAACAATTTCTGTATATCTAGCTTTATCTGTATAAGTTTGGTATGCAGGCAAAGCGATTGCCGCCAAAATACCGATTATCGCGATAACGATCATTAACTCAATTAATGTAAAACCTTGTTGTGTTTTTTTCATCTTTCAATCTCCATTATATAGACGACAAGCTTTGTGCTCGGAATTAATAACGCACCCTCTATGCCAACTTAAATTTCACTTTAAAATTAATAACTTATCTATATGTGCATTACTTTTTAAGTTTAACAAAGGTCAACCTACGTCAACTAGTGACATTTTTTGTCAGTTTATGGCTAAACAATCTTGTTGAAGATTCTGTAAAACTTTATTTGCTGGGTAATATTGCAGACTTTTACCGATCGTCTGACAGCGTTGTTCAGACTGTGCTAAAGCAAAATAGCCATTAATAATATCTTCAAACACTTTCAATTCAGGTTTTTTAATCAGTTCTGATTCGAACCAATTCACTACCTGAACCAATTTATCAGCGTCATTTCTTCCGATTGCATCATGTAAGTGAGTTCGCATGACGATTTGCTCTGCATACGTTTTGTAATACAGATTATTTAACGCGCTATCCAATTGAGGCGCTTGCTGCGATTGTCTTATGAATTGATACATTTGTTGTTGGGCTTGTGATGTTTGCCATAAAAAAAGCAAAGTTACTGTAAGCAGAATAACCACCAAACTACGAAGTGATTTTTTTGCCATCAAGCTGATCAAATTTTGTCTAATGACTAAGTGATGATTAAGTAATACAAAAAGCAACGTTAACCAAATAAACCAGTGAAATGATGAAATATAAAAAGGGTGCTCTACCTGTGTATGAAAGGTAATCGGGAGTAATAAGGCCAAATTGGCTAATAACCTTTGTTGCCTATATTTAATTGCAAACCAAAGTACACTGATTACAGCAATTACAATCCCTCCCAATGCCAGCAAGCCCCCTTCAATTGCCCACTGCAAAAGCTCATTATGGGGATGCCCAATATAAGTTGGCATATCTGCATTTGGATGCTTTTTGTAAAACTCTGATGAAGCTAAACCAAACTGTTCAAGAAAACTGCCGATGCCATGACCACTTATTGGAGCTTCAGAAAAAGCATTAAGAGAAATGCGATAAATACTTAAACGCTGATCAGAATATTGCGCTTCAACCAATCGATAGGATTTATCCAAGGTTTTATGTAAGCCTTCTTTGGCTAACCAGCTTGCAGCTATGATCAATAACAGAATAGATAGAATCGTTTTCCAATTTTTTCTGACTTGATTTCGATAACCAATCAGCAGCATCAATAAGCCGAATATTCCAGATAGAAGTCCAATTCTTGAGCCAGTCGACACCATTACACACGTAGCCACACCGATGGTCAGCAATAAAAAAATTTTCAGATAAATCCGCTTATAGGAAATTGGTCGTAAACACAAATAAATACAAATCAATATGCCAGTCACCAAAAAACTCGCCATCACATTTACCTGCTGGAATACTCCAGTAGCTATTTGCGTGTTAGTTTTCGGAATCCAGTCCACCAAAATTGGCGGCTGGAAAAGTTGAATCATGCCAAAGAGACTATGAAGGAATGTCGCAACCGCGAGCAAAAGTAAAAGTTTGTCAGTGTTTTTAAGTCGAAATTGAAATAACCCGAATAGAAAAATCACACCCGCCATGACATATGTAATGCGAAATAACCATGTGATTGGGTCTTTTACCCCAGCTAGGGCAGCGGCCAGAAGGATCCCGACTGGTAATGCCAGCAGGCCTTTGTAATTTGCTGGAAGAATCAGCTTATCCTGCCCACAGAAATACCAGACTGAATAAGCAATAACTAACGTAGCGGCCGCCCAGACGGTGATATTAAATGGTAGATCAAATCCAGTGCCACCGAGACTGGAGGCCAGATAAAAGGGAGATACCAGGTAGAGTAATGCCAATAACCATTCAATTGGCTGCTGTGGCAATAACGGGTATTTTGAGAGAGTGCGCGACATAAGCTTCCCTGTTCTGGCGAATAAACAAAAAAGGATTATGTCGGCTGATTGATCGAGTGGCAAGGCGTGTTGGATAGAAACAACGACTATTTCATATCAGCTGTATTTTTATCCACAGATTACGCAGATGTGTGCAGCTTAAAAGAATACAAACCACAGAGACACAGAGAGCACAGAGATTAAAAATAATGTAGGTCGGGTTATCGCAGCGTAACCCGACATAAACAAGATGTTGGGCTTCGCAGACTCAGCGCCAACCTACGGAAAATAACTATTCAACCCGGTTTTGATTTACAGGGCTTGGTCTTTTGTTCAAAGGCTTAAATTAAAATTTTTCTCTAAATATCTGCGCCCATCTGCGAAATCTGCGGATATATTTTTAAACCTCTGTCCCTCTGTGGTTATATCAACTACAAAGGCACACCAATCCGTTGAGCAACTTCTTCGTAGGCCTCGATAACACCACCCAATCCCTGACGGAAGCGGTCTTTATCGAGTTTTTTACGGGTTTCAGCATCCCATAAACGGCATCCATCCGGGCTGAACTCATCACCGAGATAGACTTCGTCTTTGAACACACCAAATTCCAGTTTGTAATCCACCAGAATCATCCCGGCATCGGCAAACAGTTTTTTCAACACCTGATTGACTTCAAAGGTCAACGCTTTCATGCGTTGGACCTGTTCATCGGTAGCCCAGCCAAAAGTGGCGATATGGTATTCATTAACCATTGGGTCATGTAAAGCATCATTTTTCAGGAAAAACTCAAATACCGGCGGGTTAAGCTCCATTCCATCTTCCACGCCAAGCCGGCGGACCAGACTGCCTGAAGCCACATTACGCACCACACATTCCACCGGGATCATTTTCATGTTTTTGACCAGCGCTTCATTGGCACTGAGCAGTTTTTCAAAATGCGTCGGAATACCCGCGTTGGCCAATTGCTCCATGATAAATGCATTAAACTTGTTATTAATCTCACCTTTACGGCTTAATTGTTCGATACGTTCACCATCAAATGCCGATGTATCGTCCCGAAAACTGAGCACAACATAATCCTGGTCTTCTGTAGCAAAGACGCTTTTGGCTTTACCGGCATAAAGTTGCTGTAATTTTTGCATGGTGTTTTCTCTTAGGCTTTTTTAAGTTCGCGCCAGTCAAATCCGGCATCTTGTTCAGCGATGCCAATCCAGTCTGGTGTGCAGTTCAGTGCATCAGCAAATAAAGGACTCACCAAGGTCGGAGAATTATTTTTTTCGCTGATATGCATAGCAACAATGTGTTGCAAGCGTGTGGTGTCAATTTTCGCAAGTAATTCGGCAGATTGCACGTTATTTAAATGACCAAAACGTCCACCGACCCGCTGTTTTAAATATTCCGGGTATTCCCCCTGATCCAGCATTGCCATATCATGATTCGCTTCCAGCATCAGCCCATCACACAACGTCAAAGCTGACTCGATCACCGGTGTGATAAAACCAACATCGGTTAACAAGCCTAAGCGGAAATCACCGTTGTGGAACACAAACTGACTGGGTTCACGCGCATCGTGTGGCACCGGAAACGGTGAGACTTCAATATCATTAACATTGAATCGCTCATGACAGCTAAACTCGTGAATATGCGGCATCACATCAACAGGTAAACCTGCTGCCGTGCCGGGTGTAGCATAAACCGGAATATTGAATTTCTGTGATAGCACTCGCACGCCACCGATATGATCGGCATGCTCGTGCGTCACCAGAATAGCGGTGAGGTCCGAAGACGTCAGACCAACACGCCGCAAACGTTTTTCAGTTTCACGAGCAGAAAAACCACAATCCACCAGAATTGTGGTTTTTCCCTGTGAAATCAGTGTTGCATTGCCCCGGCTACCGCTGCCAAGTGATGCAAAGCGCATTATTGAGTCAATTGTTCCTGAATCAGACCCAGTAAACGTTTCGCTGTTTCTGAAGAAGTACGAACCTGTTCAGAATCCAGTACGGTTATACGGGTATCTGACGCATCTGAAATAAGTTTGATGTAGTAGTACTCTTCAGGCGCCACCTCATCGTCATCTTTCCAGAAAGCCATACGACCAAAGAAGCCAGGCTCTTCTCTCTCAGCTTCGTTAAATGGATCCAGGTAGCGCACGTAATATGTACCACGTGAACGGTCACGATCTTCAACAGCAAAACCACGGCTATCCAATACCCGACCGACACGATCCCAAACGGTAGTGAATTCCTGCTCCACCAATAAAGCCTGTTGACCTTCGGCTTCATCCAGCAAAATGACACGCGCTTCAGTTTGTTGTGCTGCTGAGCTTGGCAAAGAGGCCTCAGCACGTGCTTTATCCTGTTGGTATAAGCCACCTAGATATTCAGCCAACTGACGCAGCATCGCTTCATCTTTCTGATTGTTGCGATTGGTATCATCTACACCATTCACATAAACTCGAGCCGAACGATTTACATCTCCGCGCTCCATACGAACACGATAGGCATAGCCATCAACGTCCGGCTGAGTATCCATCAGACCAATACGCTGATCTTTACGGTGAATATTCATATTGATATCCGCCCAGAAAGCTTCAATACGTTGCCAGGTTTCTTCACGGTCTCCCGGAACGACCAGATGCCGATCATCCCCCTCGCCCGATAAAGCAGGTTTGGATTCTGGAGTGATGTTATAACGCGCTGCTAATGGATTGGTGCTGGCTTCTTCATATTCGGAATACGTTGCTGAGCTTTGCTGATTGCCAGCGATTTGATCGTTGATTCGTGATGTGCTCAAGTCAGGTGGAATGTCCAACGGTGGCATTGTTTCTGCTTTACGATACTTTTGGGTATTATCAGGAGCAACCTCATCCAGTGATGGCATTAACCCACAACCTGAAACGCTTACTGCGACCAGCACTCCACAGGCTTTCAACTTAAAACGATTTGTGTTCATTTAATTACATTCACTCACTTAGGGATTCAGAACACCGGCAGTGACCAGCGCCTCACGAACCGGTTGATGAAATTGTTCAGACAAAACTGTCATTGGTAAACGTATCCCTTCCGGTATCAGACCCATTTCATGGAGAGCCCATTTAACCGGAATAGGATTGGATTCAGAAAATAACCGCTGATGCAGTAAAGATAATTTATCGTTTATTTCACGGGCATTATCAGCATCACCCTTCAAAGCAGATTCACACATCTGGCTCATTAAGGCAGGTGCCACATTCGCAGTCACTGAAATGACCCCACGACCACCCGCCAGAATAAAATCAACGGTATTGGCATCTTCGCCGGTATAAAGTTCGAAATTATCGTCACACAGTTCCTTAATTAACGACACTCTTCGTACATCTCCGGTCGCTTCTTTAATACCGATAATATTGCCGATTTTGGCCAGACGACCAACGGTTTCCGGTAATAAGTCACACGCTGTGCGGCTGGGAACGTTATAGAGGATTTGCGGAATATCCACCGCTTCAGCAATCGCTTTAAAATGCAGATACAAACCTTCCTGAGTCGGTCGGTTGTAATAAGGTGTGACCAACAGAACGGCCGCAACACCTAATTGTTTAGCGTAATGGGACAGTTCAATGGCTTCTTCGGTAGAGTTGGCACCGGTACCGGCAATGACGGGAATGCGACCCGCAGCCTGCTCCACCACCTGACGAATTACATCTGTATGCTCATCAATGCTTAATGTAGCGGACTCACCAGTAGTACCGACAGCCACAATCGCACTGGTGCCATTTTGAATATGAAAATCAACGAGCTTGCGCAGGCTTTCACCGTCTAACGAGCCATCCGCCCGCATGGGTGTTACCAGAGCTACCATACTGCCGCTGAACATATTCATCAGACTCCGCGAAAATAAACTGGCATGGTACTTTGCCAGCCAGTAGATGACAAGACCGGACTGCTTTGGGTAAGGTACTGCCAGCAAAATAATCACTAATGGAGAACGTTTAATGACTACAGTTAATTTACAGCAAACCGTACCGGATTTTGAATTGCCTTCCACTGGCGATAAAACCATCCGGCTTTCCGACCTACATGGCAAGAATGTGCTTATCTATTTTTACCCCAAAGACAACACCCCAGGATGCACATTGGAAGGTCAGAATTTCCGTGATCATATTGAGACGTTTAATGCTCACAACACACTGATATTCGGGATCTCCAGAGACAGCGTGCGTGCTCATGAAAACTTCAAAGAAAAACAGCAATTTCCTTTTGACTTACTCTCAGATGCTGATGAAACAGTTTGTAACTTGTTTGGCGTGATGCAGCTGAAGAAAAATTATGGACGTGAATACATGGGCATTGTTCGCAGTACATTCCTTATCGATACCGAAGGAAAGCTGATCAATGAATGGCGAAATGTCAAAGTCAAACAACATATTGATGAAGTATTGGACGTCGTCAAAAACCTATAACATCCAACAAGAATCATAGATAATAGACTTGTAAAACAGGTATTTACATTACTCTTTTTAAGTGCACTAATAAAACCCGCTGCGCCTCCCCTACCGCACCAACCCAGTGCGGTATTTTTTTCTCTTTAACGATTAACCACTTGTTTTTAATCGACTTCACAGACTGGTTTAGAAATTGCCTACCCCTTTTGGAGTATTCCTAACTAAGGTATCAATTACTATGTCTTTAAAAAGTCAGTCGATGAATTTAAGTGTTGCTGAACGACGCTGGCTCCCCTGGTTTGGTCAAACGGGAAAGTTTGCCATGAGATGGAGCTGTTATCTCAATCGTGATACCTATGCCGAAGTTGAACATACATTCGAAGGAATTGCGGCAACTCGTGTCAAACTACTACAGCAATGGACTCATTCCCAATGGAATCAGCTCAAGCTACTCGCAGAGCAATTACCCGGTTCTCTCGGTGATATGGATAGCTCTCTGCTTGAACAACGGCTGAACTCTGCTAAACATTTTTCCGAGATATTTATTATTGAAAAGAGCGGTCGGGTGATCCAATCGACTTATTCAGCACATATCGGCCAGCATGATCTGAATAACAACGCCGTTGAACAAGGTCTGAAACAGCCCTTTTTGCATGGTCCCTATACCGATCTGTTAACGCTCGAGATTGGACCATCAAGTTCAAAGTTTCATGATGAAGTAACTTTGATGTTTTATCTGCCGTTAGTAAACGGCGATCAGGTTGTTGGTGCGTTATGTGGCCGTGTACCCAATGACGTAGTAAGTGATTTAATTCAACGCGAAGCAGGTCATGTTTATCCAGAGTCTGGGGACAACTATATTTTTATGGTGGAATCACGTTTTGACCCGATGATTCAGCAAGGCGTTGCTCTGTCCCGATCACGGTTTGAAGATAACACTTTCTCGCATGGTGAAAATCTTAAGTCCGGCATAAACACCCATTGGGGAGTGGTTAAAGTTAATCGGCATACCGAGTTCGAAATTCGGTTTACCGATCCGGCGACTGGCCAATTACATCCGGGGGTACGCGAAACTATTCGCAATGGCGAAAACCTGTTTGTCACTTATCCTGGTTATTCAGATTACCGGCATATTCCCGTCATTGGTAAAGGTGTGACTTTTCAATTAACAGGCTCTCCTGATCGTTGGGGAATGATGTGTGAGGGCGACCTGGAAGAGGTTTACCGTCGCCGTTCAGTGAATGTCAGCTTATTGAAAAGCTTTGTCTCAGGCATGATAGCCTTGGTGGGGGTCAACAGTGCTTTACACTATTTCACCACGCTACCTCAATTTGCTATCGACACGGTATCCGTTTGCATGATGATTATCATTGCATTACTGATCCGTAAATTCAGTACTAAACGACTTGCAGATCGAATGAATGAAATGACACGAGTTATCCAGGAGATTGCTGAGGGTGAGGGAAATCTCCGGCAACGCTTGAATAATGAAAAAATGATGGCCGATGAAACAGGCGACATGGGTCGCTGGATTAACAGTTTTATCGATAATCTGGATGGCATCGTCGGACAGGTGATTTTTTCCAGTCATGACGTACACCAAACCAATAAATCCATGTTAGATACCAACCGTGAGGCCTATCAGGTATCAGCAGAAGTGACCGACGCGATAACTAAAATGCTCGATCTGTTGAAAGAGCAAATAGAGGATATCGGCCAGGCTAATCAAACCGCCGAGACCATGAAACTTGAAATGGACCGAGTCGTGGAAGACGCTCGGGTTCAATTTGAAAGTGCCCGCAAAGGCACTCAAGAGATACGCAACGTCGTTGAAAATACGGCTAATTCAGTCAGATCACTGAATGACCGAACCTCTGAAATCGGCAAGATAATCAATGTTATCACTGAAATTACTAATCAAACCAATATGCTGGCATTAAATGCTGCTATTGAAGCGGCCCGGGCCGGCGAGCATGGCCGAGGTTTTTCAGTCGTGGCCGATGAAGTTCGCAATTTGGCCTCACGCACAGCGAATTCTGCCGACGAAATTCAACGCATGATAGAAGGCATGCAACAGGAAACTCAGGAAGCCATGCGCTTTATGGAAACTGGAGTAGAAAACGTCGACAGAAGTTTGAAAATGACTGAACAAGCTTCAAGCGATAATGGTGAGTTGCATATTCTGGTCGAGCAGATGTTCTCCACCATCAAACAATTGGCAAACAACAGCCATATACACGGCGATACTGCCCGACAAGTAGGGGTATCTGCTGAACAATTAAAGTCAGCGGTCAGTGCTTTGCAATCTCGTTCGACAATGGTTCGTAATACAGCCCAAACATTATCCCAATTAGTGGGTGTATTTCAGGTCAGTCCACGTTGAACTGGCTCAGGCTGGTTTCAGATCAAAGGCAATGCAAATCCGTTCCTCATCCGAGTTGAAGGGAATCGTACGATGAAATACCGATGAGGGAAACATCACAATATCCCCAACCTCAGGTGCGATGGTTTTGCTGGGAAAGTTGTCATGTTGTTTGGGATAATCATCCCCATGAGTGCTGAGCTCAATGCTACCTTCATCAGGATGCGTTTTTTGCTTGGGCACTGCCAGGTACAATGCTCCGCTTACCCAACCTTCCTCATGAATATGGGAGGTTAAATGCCCGCCGGTTTTCATTTTGACGTACCAGGAGCTGGCAAACACGGTTTGCTTAGGGAACCCTTTGGCGAAAATACCGCTTTCACCTTTTAGATTTTCGCGATAATCATCTATGGCACGCGCTACCAATTTGGCGATTTGCTGAAAGCTGGCCTCTGAGCGTTTAAACAAATTTCCTGCAGACTGCACACCATGATGCAGACGGCCCTGACTTTTTTCTTCAATATCGGCCTGTTCGATATCCGCCAGTAGTTGTTTTAGCAGTTCGCTATCGCCTTTTAATTCCGGCACTTGCACATGACAAACCAGATCCAACGGATTTTTACAGAAATTATAGTCATTCACCGTGCCAAAGTTTTCGGCGTAATGTCCTGCGAGTGTCGCCAGAAATGGCGAGCTATGGCGGGCTTTTTTCAGTTGATCCAAGCCCTGTTTGAATTCATCAAATCGCTCAGTTTTATACAGACAATATAAAGAACGTTCTTGCCAATCCGCGTACTGCGATTGTTGAAAATAGCGTAAAGCCAGCGGCAAATCGCCACTGTCATAGAAATAGACTGCCAGACTGTAATTTGCCAAAGGTAAACTGGGATCCAGCTCCAATGCGCGTTTGTAGGCAGCAACTGATTCATCATAACGTCCCTGATCGCGCAAAACTTCACCGATATTACTATGCACTTCAGCATAGTCTGGTTTTAATTCCAGCGCCTGATTATAGACAGCAATGGCATCAGCCAGTTTTCCCTGATTTTTAAGTGCTGTACCAAGATTAAAATACAGTTGGGCATCCTGTGAAATTGTTAACGCACGCTGATATATCGCTACCGATTCTTCCAACCGCCCCTGTTCCTGCAGACAAACGCCAAGATTGGCAATGGCTTCCAGGAAATTCGGCTGTTGTTCAATGGCTTTTTGATAATACTGACCCGCCTCTTCAAAGCGGTTTTGGGATTGCAATGCATAGCCCAGGTTATAAAGGGCATCTGTCAATTCGGGTTTCAATCTCAGTACTTTTTTATAGCTGTTAATCGCTTCATCAATACGATTCAAGTTGGTCAATAAAATGCCCATGTTGAAGTAAATCTCGGGTACATTAGGGTCAATTTCAGTAGCTTTACGAAACACACTAACCGCATCTTTAAATTTATTTTGCGCTGCCAAGGCATTGCCATAAAGATTTAATACCGGAAAAGAACGCGGATAAGATTTAAGCAGTTTTTTTGCTGCCGATTCAGCAAAACCTGCCTGCCCGGTGTTAAGGGCTTGAATAATAGGTTGTAAATCGGCCTGTCCCGGCGTTGGGCTTGGCATTGGGTGTTTCATAACTGAGATTCCAATAAAGCAGGAGATATTTCCTGCAATTTACAGGACTAATTCCTATCAGCGCAAGATATCTTCCCAGAATTTTTATCAAGATAGATTTAAAGCTGATCAACGAACCATAATTCCGCTGTTCAGGTCTGCTTAACAGTCACAATAAGGAGTCATTACATTCATGGATACGATTACGCAGGCGTTACTTGGCAGTGCAGTGGCTTACAGCGTTGCAGGACGCAAAGCGCCCAGAGCTTCTGTTTTGTATGGTGCTGCTTTCGGTATCTTGCCGGACCTTGATGTATTCATCCAATATGCTAATGACCTGGACACCATGACTTTCCACCGGAGCTGGACCCATTCATGGATTGTGCACAGTTTGCTTGCACCGTTAGTAGCCTGGCTAATGAGTAAACTGGATCAGGGAGTGGATTTTCGACGATGGCTGGCGTTGATCTGGTTGGTGTGGATTACCCATAGTGGACTGGATGCAATGACCGTTTATGGAACGCAGCTTTTCTGGCCCTTTATGCCTCCACCTGCGTCGATTGGCAGTATATTTATTATCGATCCGCTCTATAGTCTGCCACTCGCTGCAGGCTTCCTGGCAATACTTCTGGCCGCCGGAAAACGGCTGAGCCATGCTGTCATGATCGGTAGTCTTATCTTCAGCACGGCTTATCTTGGCTGGAGCTATGCAGCCCAATACTGGATAACACAGCAAACCGAACAGGCATTACAAAAACAACAGATTGACTATCAGCATATTAAAATCACTCCGGCACCGTTAAATACCCTGTTATGGCGGATAGTGGTGATTGATGAAGAGGTTTATTACGAAGGTTTTCGTTCGATTTTTGACGGCGACACAGCATTTTCATTTACCCAATTCGAGCGCGGCATGGAGCTGAAAAAACTTCTGCCCGATCAAACCTATATCAAAAGAATAAACTGGTTTACTCAGGACAACTTCAAGCTTGAGCAACAGGACAATATGATTGTTGCGACAGATTTACGTATGGGCATGGAACCCAATTATTTCTTTCGTTTTAAACTAGCAGAGATACGTGATGGCAATGTTATTTCAGTAGGACCACAACAATTGGGTATGCAGAGAAATGCAAAAGAAGGCTTAAATTGGGTGTGGCAACGTATATGGAACCCACAGCTAAGTCCACTGCATTAGCAGTGACTCGGAAAACAATTGAGATTCCAGCTTACCCTAGGTTTTTTTCATCTTCAGCCAGACTGGATGGCAGTGGAATTCTGATGGTGACCCGCAAACCGTTGGTGTTGCCATTTTCGATATTAAGCTCACCTTTAAAACGTCTGACAATGGCATCAACAATTGCCAGCCCCAGACCGCTTCCATCACTATGGTGACCATGGACAAAGCGTCGGGTTAGCTCAGTGAGCAATTTTTCCGACACGCCAGGGCCCTCATCTTCTACCGTCCAGCATAATTGCTGTTTATCCAAATTAACTGACAGGGTAACTACACTATTCTCTGGTGCATGACGGATGGCGTTTTCCAGCAAATTACGTAAAGCAGCCGATAATAAGATTGCCGAAGCATGGATCTTTTCATCCACACCATCATTACAACGCAATGTCACTTGGTGTTGTCTTGCCAGATGTTGAACATCACTCAATGCCATATTATTAATTTCAGCTACTGGTAAATGGGTACTTTCAGCTAATTGCCCATCGCCTTCTACTCTGGCGAGTAATAAAAGCTGATCCAGCGTTCGTTGTAACCTGTCCGTCGCCTTTTCTGCCTGCACCAGGGCATGCATGGCCTTGCCTCCCTGCGTCAGTCTCGCGACCTGCAGCTGGGTTTTAATTCCAGCTAATGGCGTACGTAATTCATGCGCCACATCACCGGTAAACCGGCGTTCCCGTAACAAAGACTGCTGCATGCGTTGCAACAGTCGATTGATCTCATCCACCAGCGGGCGTACTTCGGCCGGGCGTTGCTCCCAGACTAACGAGGTAAGATCTTCGGTATTACGTCTGGCCATATTCTGAGTCAAGCTATGCAATGGTTTAAATCCATGCAAAATACCAAACCAGACTACGGCCAAAGTGCCTGCCAGACTGAGGAAAAACGGTAGTCCAGCGGCGATCACCACCGACCGCATCAACGTATCTCTGGTTTCCAATCGTTCAGCGGTGGTAATGGTCAATCCCCCCTGAGATAGATTAAACACACGCCACGGCTCTCCATCCTGCAATCGATTTTGGTAGCCTTGCTGCGTAGTGGTCAGTACGTTTTCAGGAGCATCATGGGATACCGCGATAATATCTCCCGCGACATTGGCTACCTTGCAGGCAAGTGTCGCAGGTAAATCAAGATTTTCAGCCGGATCAAATAAAGCATTGCGTTGACCGCCATTTACCAGCGGATCCAAATCATATTGAGACATTAAAGACATCAGCATTTTGGCGGAAGCGGCAAGACGGTTATCCAGAGTATTCTGCATTTCCTTTTGCACACTCATCAGCAACCACGGAGCCAATAGCAGCCACATCAACAGCACTGCAATACCAATCCGCCATAGTAACTGCCAGCGTAAATAGTCCTTGGCTTTAGCGGGGCTCATTGAGCGCTCCCAATCGATATCCCATGCCCCGAACCGTTTCAATCCAGTCATCACCCAGTTTACGACGTAAATTATGGATATGTACGGCTACAGCATTACTTTCAATGCCTTCGGCCCAGCCATAAAGACGATCCTGCAACTGTGCAGCGGTAACCACTCGGCCGGGTTGCTGCAAAAGGGTTTCCAATACGGTAATTTCACGACGGGATAAATTCAGCGGTTTATTGTTTAGCAAGACTTGTAAAGTGAAGGGATCAAATTGCAGACTACCGTGCTGAATCGTCTGGGTGGCACGTCCTGCCGCTCTGCGACTTAAAGAATGCAGGCGAGCGGCAAGTTCTGTTAAATCAAATGGCTTACTCATATAGTCATCCGCACCGGCCTGTAAACCACTGACGCGATCAGGTACTGCATCTCTGGCAGTTAATATTAATACCGGTAAGTTATTTCCACGCTCCCGCCAGCGATTGAGTAAATGCATGCCATCTTCGTCTGGCAAGCCCAGATCGAGAATAACGGCATCAAAACTGGCGGTGGCCATGGCCGTTTCAGCTCCTCCGGCATTCATTACCCACTCGGCCTGAATGCCTAATGCCGTCAGACCGGCCTGTATGCCCTCACCCATTAAAGCATCATCTTCCACAATCAATACATACATCGGTCAATACCCGAAATAAAAACGTTATGTTCGTTTAACTGAATTAAGACAACGTTAACATTGCCTTAATTTTGTCGCTGCACTCTACGCATCAAGAATTGGTTGCGTAACGTCGCTGCAACCAAACCTCCCAACATTTACTAATAACATGAGAAGCTATTTATGTGGCTGGTGCGTTATGCTCTAACCCGACCTTATTCTGTGGCCGCTTTAAGCCTGCTGATATTTGCAGCAGGTTTAATCAGCTTTCTGAAATTGCCCGTCGACGTGCTTCCCAGCGTCAATATACCTTCTATAAAAGTGGTATGGACCTATAACGGTCTTAACACCAATGAAATGGCATCGAAAATCACCACTTTCAGTGAAGTGGCGATTATGAACAATGTCGATAACCTTAAGGAAATTCGTTCACAAACCCTGAATGGCACCTCAGTCATTCATATCGACTTTCATCCCGAAGTTGATATTGCCAATGCCATGGCGCAGGTCACCGGTGTATCGCAAACCATCCGTCGGCGAATGCCGGAAGGTACTTCACCGCCATTGGTTGCCGAATACAATCAATCCAGTACGCCGATTATTCAGCTGGTCATGTCTTCAGATACGTTGACCGATGGCCAACTGGCTGATTTTGCACGGTTACAGTTGCGTGGCATGGTTCAATCCATTAATGGTATTCGCATGACGCTGCCGTATGGCGGTGCTACCCGGCAGATCATGGTGGATCTGGATCCTGAGGCATTATTTGCTCAAGGGTTAACAGCCAATGATGTAACTCAAGCGATTAATGAACAGAACCTGACACTGCCTTCAGGCAGCATTCGTGAAGCGCAGAATGAACTGCAAATCACTGTTAATGCCAGTCCACAAGCAGTGGCTGATTTTGAGGATCTGCCGATTCGCTCCCGAGATGGCGAACTGATATTGCTACGTGACGTCGCTGATGTTCGGGATGGCACCGCGTTGCAGACTAATATCGCCCGCGTCAACGGACAAAATGCGGTCATGGTGTCATTGATTAAGCTGGGCGGTGCTTCGACTGTAGACATTATTAATGAACTAACCGAACGACTCCCTTCAATTCAGGCTGCGGCACCTGAGGGCATTACCATATCGCCAATTTTTGATCAGTCGGTGTTTGTGAACACGGCATTACATCATATTGAAATGGAAATTCTTATCGTCGGCTCACTGGTCGCATTAATGGTACTGCTGTTTTTGGGATCATCACGGGCCACATTGATTGTCTTGACCTCTATTCCATTATCATTGCTGACAGCAGTTTTTGTATTAAATTTAACCGGCAGCACCTTGAATTTAATGAGCTTGGGTGGACTGGCACTGGCCATTGGCATTCTGGTTGATAACGCATTAGTGGAAATTGAAAATATCAAACGTCATTTGGCCGATGGCATGGAGCCAAGTCGGGCCATATTGACCAGCGCCAGTGAAGTTGCCTTCCCTGAACTTGTTTCCACACTTTCCACCTGTATCGTTTTTTCACCGATATTTTTATTAACCGGTGTGGCAGGTTATATCTTTCAGCCAATGGCGATTGTGGTCATTGCCTGTCTTGTTGCCTCTTATTTATTATCTCGCACTGTGGTTCCTGCGCTGGCCAGACTTTTACTCTCCAATGAGAAAGCCGTAAATAAACACTCCAAAAATCCATTGGTCCATTTACATCTGGCATTGGAACAACGGCTGCATAATGGTCAGCAGCATTTACAAAATACGATTGGTAAATTGCAGCGTCACATTGTGATTGCACCATTGATTGGTGTTGTTATCGTCACAGCGGCGGGATTTGCACTTCAGGATCTCGGCAGGGATTTCTTTCCAAAAACTGATGCGGGTCTGATGAGGCTTTATATAAGGGCCGAACCTGGCACTCGCATTGAACAAACGGCCGATAAGTTTGCACAGATTCAGCAGGAAATACGCAAAATCATCCCCGAACAAGAGCTTGATTTTGTATTTGATAACATTGGCATGCCCGACTCCATTAATCGTGCCTGGATAGACAGTTTTGCTATCGGATCCTACGATGGAGAATTACAAATTCAGTTAGCTAAAGGTCATCAACCCACCAGTCAATATGAATCGGCGATTCGGCAGATGCTGAAAGAAAAATTTCCGGAAGTTACATTATTTGCTCAAGCGGCAGATACCACCAATCAGACATTATCCGGCAGTACACCGACAGCACTTGATGTGCGGTTTACCGGCCGAAATCTGCAAGCCAGCATTGCCAAGGCCGAAACCCTCATTGAAAAGATGCAAAACGTCGAAGGCGCTGTCGATATTGGTTTTCAGCAAGTATTTGCGTTGCCTGAATACTATGTGCACCTGGATCGCAAACGTGCAGCTGAACTCGGTGTGACCACACAAGACACCATGAACAGTCTGTTAGGTGCTTTAGGCTCTGCCGGTACCGTCTCCCCCAGCTTCTGGTCCGATCCGGTGTTTGGTTTTTCCTATGAAGTGCAAACCCGTATGCCATTACACAAATTACGCACCACCGATGATCTTATGAACTTGCAGATTCAGACTTATGATCCCCAGGTGACTGTGCCACTGGCAAGTATTGCTTCTATTACCCCACGAAATGTCGCTGGAAGCATTGGTCGCACCATGCTGAAACCCACCGTCAATGTGTTAATCAATACCGAAAACACAGATTTAGGCTCGGTTTATAAAGCCACGCAGCAGATTGTGAATGAATTAAAACAAGACGTCGTTCCCGGTAATGATATTGAAATCATGGGACAGGCAGCAGCCATGGATGAAGCTTACCGTGACCTGCTGTTCGGCTTTTTACTGGCGGTATTTTTCATCTACATCATCATGCTGTTTAACTTCGCCTCCTGGATCATGCCTCTAGTTGCCTTATCCGGCGCGCCCATTGCCATATCTGGCGCGATCATCGGCTTAATGCTTACTGGAACGACTATCAGCGTACCGGCGTTAATGGGTTTTATCATGGTGATTGGCGTATCAACTGCCAATAGCGTTCTGGTCACGACCTTTGCCCGAGATCAATGGGTGGCAGGTAAATCAGCATTTGAAGCAGCTCGCGAAGCAGCTTCGACGCGGCTAAGACCCGTATTAATGACCGCTCTCACCATGATTATTGGTTTACTGCCGATGGCATTGGCGCTTGGCGAAGGGGGTGAACAAAATGCACCACTGGCCCGGACGGTTATCGGTGGTTTGATGCTGGGTACATTTGCCTCACTTTTTTTAGTGCCTTGGACTTTCAGCATGATCATGCAATTTATTAAACGTCCGCAGCCCATCAAGCTGCCGACAATTTGAGGACCTCACCATGTCAAATATAACCAAGACAATCATAGTTGCTGCGGTCATCGCTGTTCCGGTGTGGTTTTTAATTCAACCTGCCAGCGAAGCCAATATCGAACAATCCTCTGCTAACACCCCTGAAACTCTCTCGGTGCGGGTGGCTCAACCAAAACACATAACTGATTATCAGCCATTGGTATTCAATGCACGCGTCGAGGCCATTGAACAGTCGGATATTTTTGCCCGAGCTGATGGTTATGTCGAAAGTCGTTACGTGGATATTGGTGATGAAGTTAAACAAGGTGACCTGTTAGCCAAACTGTCTTCCCCCGAACTGGAGCAGGAAATTCTACAGGCCAAGGCTGAAATAAAGCGCCAGAAAGCCATGCTGGATCTGACTGAAAAAGTGGCCAGACGCTACATTAATTTACGTGATTCCGGCGCCGTGAATGCTACCGAAGTAGATGAAAAAGAAGCAGAGCTCGCTGTTGCCAAAGCCACATTAGCCACTTATGAAGCAAGACTGGAGCAGTTGGAAAATGAATTTGCCTATACCGAGATTGTGGCACCATTTGATGGCATCGTTACCCGTCGCCAGGCTGAGCGTGGTAATCGAATTACACGCAGTGATGATATGCCGTTGTTCCGTATAAGCCGCAGCGATAAATTACGGGTTATTGTGGATATTCCCCAGACCCAGCTATTCAATATTGATAAGCAACAGTCTGCACAATTAACGCTGCCTGATATGGCGAATCAGCAAATTGAAGTCCCATTTTCTCGTATTTCAGGTGAAGTGAATCGTGAAACCGGAACAATGCGGTTGGAATATCTACTGGAAAATACCGGCCTGACAATTCCGGCCGGGGTCAGTGGAGAACTGACGATTCAGGCAATCGAAAAAGTGGATACAGTGCGTATCCCGGTTAATGCGTTAAAGACTATTAAAGGTAAACCTTCGGTAATGCTGGTCAATGCGGATAACCAGGTTGAAATCATAACCGTTCGGGTAGGTCGGCTGGATAAAAGTGAGGTTGAGATTCTATCGGGGCTGATAGCTGAAGATCGTGTCATCCTCAATCCTAACGCAAGATTGGATGAAGGTGAAAAGGTCAACGTTTCAGACTAAAAGCAATCAGGCCCACTTTTAAAGTGGGCCTGCAGGACTTATGGGTTAAATTCGACCGGTCAGTAATAAAACCAACAATATAATCACCAACACCCCAATCAAACCAGTCGGACCATACCCCCAGTTTCGACTATGTGGCCATGAAGGAATTACGCCGACTAATAACAGAACCAGGATAATTAATAAGATAGTACTTGTAGTCATGATCATTCCCTCTCATTGAAAACAACACGATATAAACAAAAAATGATTTTATCTGTGCGTTGGCGTACGCAATCTCATTCAGTAAGATTATGGTCGCTCATTGCATAATTCTTTTATAGGTTTGTTTATCAATCTGATAGCAACTGCAGGCGGAGGCTTCCAACCCCTCAACATCCAATATGCTGATATTGCCCCGGTGATAGTTAATTAACTGTCGCTGATGCAGGGCGGTAGCCGCCCGGGTAATACCCACTCGCCGAACACCCAACATATAGGCCAAAAATTCCTGGGTAATTCGAAATTCATTGGATTCAGCCCTGTCCCGGGTCATTAATAACCAACGGGCAAGTCGTGCTTCAACTAGGTGAAAACGGGTGCAACCGGCAGTCTGGGACAATTGCACCAGGGTGACATACAGATATTTTTTTAACATCGCTTCCAGTATCGGGCTTTGTTTTATCTGCTGCTGCAGATTTGCCACAGGAATACGTAAAGCCTGTCCTGCTCCCTGAACTAGAGCATGTAATGGTGCAGCTGTAACACCCAAAACAAGAGTATTACCCAGCATGCCTTCGTTACCTATCAGCCCTACTTCAAGATTGGATTGTGCATCTATAGGAACCGTTAATGAAATAAAACAATGAGTGGGAAACCATGCATATTGCAGAGGATCCCCGGGTTCTGTCAGGGTTTCATTGAATATCATCTCGACTGGCTCACATTGATTGAGCAGCCGCTGTTTTTCCAATACAGGTAAATCAGCAATCAGATGATTGATTTGTTGGCTATCAGAATTTAGCAATGTGAAGCTCCATTTATTACTGATAAAACGCCACTGACAAATTGGTGTCATGCGACGTTGTACTCTACGCTTATCAGTGGAGCTTAGTATGTGTGTTTGGTTGCGTCTGTCTGCCAGACCACACAAAAATAGTCTGAGTCAGAGAGTGGCGTGCTCACTCATCAGCCTGTCAGTTTCAATTTTGACCACTCGATAACATTCGCAAACACGTTTTTCCAAACCCTCACGATCTAAAACCGTAATTTTCCCACGGACATACCGGATCAACCCATCGCGTTGTAAACGTCCTGCCGCCTCGGTAACACCTTCACGGCGCACGCCCAGCATATTGGCAATAAGCTCCTGAGTCATGGTCAGTTCATTGGATGGCAAACGATCGAGGCTTAATAATAACCAGCGACATAATTGCTGGTCGACGGTATGGTGCCGGTTACAGACGGCCGTTTGTGCCATCTGGGTCATTAACGCCTGGGTATAACGTAGCAACAAGCGTTGTAATGTTTCGGCTCGGAAAAACTCGGTTTTCAATCGTTGCCCGGTTAATCGATAAGCATACCCTGCACTTTGCACCACAGCCCAGCTGGAGGTAGTTTCGCCTCCCATAAACAATGAAATACCCACTATCCCCTCTTTGCCTACGACAGCAATCTCGGCTGAAGCACCACTTTCCATCACATGTAATAACGAGACTATAGCCGTGGTTGGAAAATACACATGCTTTATCTGTTTGTCAGGCGAATAAAGAACATCGCCCAACGGCATTTCAACTAGCTCCAAATCTGGAAAGACGCGCGCACGCTCTTCTTCAGGCAGCGCTGCCAGAAGTTTATTATGACAGGGGTCTTGATCTAAACTCATACACTCACAATTTATATTCAACAATCTATCTGTTCATTTAGTCTTAATCTTCACATTGGAAGTGTCAGTCGTTCAAAACAAATTTGATTCAACTTTTTATTAACTCACAATCAGCATTGGATTGTTTGTACGGTATCGCACATAACACCCAAAAAAAACAATTTTTCAATTTCGCCTCGTTTGTACGAAAACGTACATACGGAGCCCGGTTTAACCTCTATGCTGAAAAGAATTTCATAGGGGGACCAGCTATCATGAACACCAAATCAACCCTTAGCGACTTTTGCTTATTACTAAAAACATTTCTCGCTGGTGATTCAGCAAAGCTGTTTGATGACAAATTGCGAAATGGTTGATAAACCTTATGCGCACGCTACGTACTCGCATAACCGACCATGGATCAATATGGCAATTGCTACCTAGAAATCAGGATGACAAGCTTGATTACGAAAAACTGAAACAACTGTGTGATGACTTTCCACTGGGCATAATTCTCTGTGATGAATCGGATCGCTGCGTATATTCGAACCGAGCTTACGTAAATATTATCGGTTATGCCACGGATGAAATCCTTGATAAGGACTGGCACAACTGGCTCTATATTGAAGATGTTGCCTCTCTCAACGCGAAATGGGAAAAAGCTTTATTGAATCGAACTTCTCTGCAAGAAGATGTGCGACTAATAAGGTGCGACGGCACCATGATCTGGGTCCGTCTCCATGCTGTCATGCTGGAAACCGGTCAATATCCTTTTGCCAGTTTACTGATGGTGGAAGACATTTCGGCACGCAAAACCACGGAAGGAATTGTGCAACAAATGGAAAATGCCTTATTTGAGGAAAAAGAACGTGCGCAAGTCACCTTGGATTCGATTGGCGATGCAGTGCTGGCAACCGATTTATCCGGCAATATTACTTACCTCAATCTTGAGGCTGAACACTTAACCGGTTGGGACCGGCTACAAGCCATTGGTAAACCACTCTTAACCGTATTTAATATTATTGATGGCGAATCACGGGAAACGGCACCTAATCCAGCAAATAAGGCTATGTTAGAAAATAGAACAGTTGAACTGGCAATTGGCTGTATTTTAATTGCCAGGGATGGTTCTGAGGTTGAAATTGAAGACTCGGCAGCGCCTATCCATAATCGTGCTCAGCAAGTCTCCGGTGCAGTGATTGTGTTTCACAATGTCGCCAAATCAAATCTGGTAATGGAAAAAACCAACCGTCTGGCGTGGTATGACTACCTGACTGGCTTACCCAATCAGGCCTTGTTTAATGAACGTTTATCGCAATCGCTTGGCATAGCGGATAGACATGATAAGCGTGTTGCATTGCTCTTTCTGGATATGGACGATTTCAAAAAAGCTAATGATACCTTCGGGCATTTAACTGGTGACTTATTACTCAAATCAGTCGCCGAACGGGTAACACAGTGTATCCGTACCACCGACACAGTTTGTCGACGTAGCGGCGATGAGTTCCTCGTATTACTGAGCGAAATAGAACATCCTGAAGATGCCATCCTTGTGGCCAGACAGATACTTTCAGCAATTGCAGCACCTCAAAAAATTAACGATAACGACATAACTTTAGCGGCAAGCATTGGTATCAGTGTCTACCCGAATGATGGTGTGGATGCCACGACACTAATGACATGCGCTGACAGTGCTATGTATATCGCCAAGCAAAACGGGCCAAATCAATTTTATTATTCTGGCTCTCCCTACCCTGGAAAAGTTGAGTCTTTATGTCGTTAGACATCTACTTTAATGATCAAACCAGCTTCAAACGACGTTTCCGGAAAATCTTATGAAATCCATTACTAAACCCTTACTTTTCTGCACATTGTTTATTGTCCCTCTCGTGGGGATACTGACAATTAGTGGTTGTGCTTCTACATCCACCCAGTCAGGTACTGGCGAATACATTGATGACAGTGTGATTACCACTAAAGTCAAAGCAGCTATTCTCAATGAAGAAACACTGAAAGTTGCCGAGATCAACGTGGAGACCTTCAAAGGCGTTGTGCAATTAAGCGGCTTTGTTAATTCACAGGAAGACATTGAACGCGCTGTTGTCGTGGCACGAAGTGTCGCTGGAGTGAAATCAGTAGAAAATGCTATGCGGGTGAAATAAACCGCTTCATTAATGAAAGCGTTTTAAATAAAAAAGCCCTGTCATCGCTGACAGGGCTTTTTTTAGTCGCATGGTTCTGGTGAATTAATCTTTACCAACCTGACTACCAATAACACCGCCTACTGCGGCTCCACCAACAGTACCAACGGCACTGCCACCGGTTAAAATAGCTCCGCCTACGGCACCGATACCGGCGCCTGCCGCTGTGCTTTTATCGCGGCTCGACATATTGCTGCATGCTGATGTTGCAAGGACGACAGTTGCCAGAATCGCGATAAGTGAGCTTTGACGAATAATGTTCATAATAGTTATCTCTAGGTTCGGCCAAAACATATCTGGCGCGATATTTGGATGATACTCGCCTTATTTTTAGGTCATCGCTTTTGTTTCACTGAACTGTGATGAGAGTAGTTAAAAAGCGTTTATTTAACTGACCGTTAATACCTCTCCCCACTTTGTTGTGTAGCCCGGACTTTTATGCTCCTGCTTCATTTTCCACGGACGTTTAAAGCCCTGATTGGCCAGTTGCAAGGTGTCCCGGCCCATCGTGTTATTAATGACATCCATCACCGTCATTAACTGTCCGGATTTAGCATCCTGATTCGGCGCAAACAAGTCCTGCTGCTGCCCACTTTTCGGCTGCAGTTCGGTGAGCATAATGCCGGCTTTGGCATAGTTAAATCCGGGTTGATACATCTTTTTCAATGCACTCAGCGCATGTTTGACCAATACACGCGTGTCATCAGAAGCCATCGGCAACGCTACCATCAGACTATTGCCGTAAAAAGCCTCCCCACTGCGATAAGGACTGCAACGGATATAAACCTGTAGCATCCGCGCCACCGAGTACTGCCGTCGCAGTTTTACAGCCGCACGACTGGTATACAGACTGATAGATTCGGCCAGACTGTTTATATCCGTCACCGGAATACCAAAACTTCTCGAACTTAATATCTGCTTTTTGTCACTGATGGCATATTCCAGCTCCAGACAGCTGATACCGTTGAGTTCACGTACAGTTTTTTCCATCACCACACTGTATTGGCGCCGCAGGGTTTCAGCATTGGCCTGTTTTAAATCCAAAACGCTGTGAATGCCCTGGGTTTTCAACTTCACTGCCAGTTTACGGCCAACACCCCACACTTCACCGACATCCAACTCCGCCAGCAAACGGTTAAGCTGGCTTGGATTCAGCTGATTAAAATCACAAACCCCATCAAATTCAGCCCGCTTTTTGGCACAGTGATTGGCCAGCTTGGCCAGCGTTTTACTGGCACCTATACCGACACTGACCGGCAATCCAGTCCATTGTGCTATCCGATGACGAATCTGCTGGCCATATTGCAGTAAATCAAGATGCTGGAAACCAGTCAGATCCAGAAAACACTCATCAATTGAATACACTTCCTGATCGGGCGAAAACTGATTAAGAATGCGCATCACCCGATTACTCATATCGGCATACAACGCATAGTTGGATGATAAAGCGATGATCTGCTGCTCATTCGCTATTTGCTGAAACTTGAACCACGGTGCCCCCATCGGGATATGCAGTTTGGCCTCGTTGCTTCTCGCCACTGCACAGCCATCATTATTGCTGAGCACCACCACCGGTTTACCGGCCAGTTTTGGGTTAAATACCCGCTCACAGGAAACGTAAAAGTTATTCACGTCGATCAGGGCAATACTGCGTGACATTATTTAAAACGCCGAAACGAGCCCGTCACTACACCCCATATTTCAAACTGCATACCATCTTTGATTTCAATCGGCTTATACTCGCCTGACTGATTGGACGGCAGTAATCGTGGGCCACCCTGTTTGGTTTTTGCCAGCAGTTTAATGGTAAATTCACCATCGACTACCGCCAGCACAATATCGCCGATACTGGCATTTTTAGAGCGATCCACCACCGCTTTATCGCCGGGCAATAAACCACTGTCGATCATTGAATAGCCCTGAATGGTGACAAAAAATGTCGCTTCTTCGTCATCAATCAGGAATTCATTGGGATCCAACCGTTTTTCGACATGTTCATCTGCCGGCGAGGGAAACCCCGCCGCCACTTTGGAACTGAATAATGGCCAGCTACGTTTAGCGGGTGCAATGATGGGACGTTCAAACTCCATTGGCTGATCTTGCAATGGCGCGGACTGCCTGCGTCGATAAGCCGCCAGAAAATCAGTGATTACAGGCTTTTGACTCTCAGGAATGCGCATCACGGTTGTCGGTTCTTTGATCACGGAGCCTTTTTTGCGTCCGGCACCGACGCGCCGACCACCATGTGTATTTGAGCGAGTTGTCATAAATCACTTGATTAATTGAAACAGTTAATCAAGTGTACGAAGCGTTTCCCTATCAGGCAAGGAAAAATTCACTATCCCGTGATAAAAAAATTAACCACCGAACAACAACACGCTCCAGATAACGGCAATCAATACAAGAATAAAAATCGACGCACCGATTTTGTTTTCTTCAAACATTTTTTGTGTCTGATTACCAAACAGACACACCAAAAGACCCAGACCAAAATAACGCAGACCACGAGAAATGGTGGTTGCCAGCATATACAGTAAAAATGAATAGCCCGTCACACCCGCTGCCAACATGGCAATTTGAAATGGAATCGGCGTAACTCCGACGCTCAATACATACCAAAAACCATGTAAATGAATTTGCTGACGAATAGTTTCAAACTGCTCGGGCGTCGACAGCAGAGCAATCAGTTGATCGCCGATCAGACCAAATACAAAATAGCCAATCACATAGCCCAATGCCGCACCAAAAATACAGCCCAGTAATGCCATAGCGCTAATGGCCCAAAGCAACTTCCGACGAGCCTGCATCAAAGGAATCAAAATGGTTTCCAGCGGGATGGGGACGATCAGTGACTCCATAAATGAAGCGAAAGCGACACCCCACAACATATGTTTTGAGTGCACTAAACGAGAGCCCAACTGCTTGAATCTATTCAAACTGATTTATTTCCTTATTTAAGGTCAGTATGCTCAACGCAAGAACACACAAAACAAGTAATATCCAGATAACAAGCCGCTATCCTCATTGAAATCACTGCAGCTGTAAATAACCTGGGTTGATAAAGCAGTGAGGATTGTTGTCATGGCTACCTGAAAAATTCCGGCAGGAGATACAAATGAATTACCGCTTTCTTTTACTGATAACCACGCTGCTATGGATGCCCGCAATATACAGTGAGGAGTTAGTTGATGCAGGCGCTGAAATACAGGTAACGAATGCACCGGATGATCAAGCTATTGAAAATCGGTTGAGCGACATTCTGAACGTTATCGAAAGCTATGAAGATGTTGAGGTCACAGTCGATTCCGGAGTGGTAATCCTCAGTGGTAGCGTCTCCAGCGCTCGCGCCGGACGTGATCTGGTGGCGCTAGCCAGTCGGGGCGAGGGCGTTATTTATGTGCAAAACCGGCTCAATGAGCTAATGGACATTTCCACCCGCGTACAACCCACGACACAAAAAATCGAAGCAATGCTTGCTTCATTGATCCGCAGTCTGCCCATTTTTCTGGTAGCAACCATCACCATCATTTTCTTTTGGCTGCTCGGTCGCTGGGTCGGTAACCGCAGTGCCTGGTTGAGTCGTATAGGGCTTTCCGAACTCGCCACCGATCTGGGTGGACGCATTATACGAATCCTGATTGTTGGCATCGGCTTTCTAATTGCGTTACAGATCCTCGATGCAACGGCGCTGGTGGGAGCACTGCTTGGTGTGGCAGGTGTATTTGGCCTCGCTGTAGGTTTTGCGTTTCGCAATATTGTCGAAAACTATCTGGCCGGTGTACTGCTCAGTGCACGGAATCCATTCAAAATCGGTGATTCTATTCAAATAGCTGAATTCACCGGTAATGTGGTTCGGCTGACTTCCCGAGATACCGTGCTGATGACAGCTGATGGCAACCATTTACGTATTCCCAACAGCACGATGATCACGTCGGTCATGATCAATTACACTCGCAATCCCTTACGTCGTTTTGAATTTACACTGGCTATCTCTGCCGAGATCGATCTGATCAAGGCTCGCCGCCTGGGCTTAGGGATTCTGCAAAATATGCAGGGACTGCTAGCTGAGCCGGGTCCACAAGTACTGATTGCTGATATACGTGAAAATATCGTCGATCTGCACTTTATGGCCTGGATTAATCAACATGAAAGTGATTTTGCCAAAGCCCGCAGTGAAGCTATTCGCCTGATAAAAATCGGGTTTGATGAAGCCGGCATTACATTTCATCAACCAGTACATCGACTGCAGCTGATAAATGATGAAACGAAGCTAAAAGAACCCACTAATGCATTACCAGAGGCAGAATCCACTTTACCAAACGTTTCGGCTGAAGCATCCACCGTGGATATTGCCACTGATCCTACAATGTCCAGACAAGTGGCTCATGAACTGAATACATCTGACGAGGAAAACCTGCTTAAATAACGAAGCACATCAAGCGGTTGAAATCAGCGGATATTCATGCTCTGCGTAAAAGTTCTGATAGACAATTTCTATCCGCAGTCGATCACCCGCCTCAATAAACTGTAATGGCTGGCTGACATCATCAATCCATTGCTGAGCCTGTTCCGCTTTAATAAAACTGCAGATATCCCCCACGGGCCACTGGAAATACACTTCGCGTTGCTTCTTTTCGGCCAACACTACTGGGTCCGTGGTATCGGGAAGCGGAATATACGAACTGAAAATTTCTAATCCGCCCTGCTGTTCGGGATCATTTGCATTATATTCCAGTGAAATATCCCAGCCGCGGACTAACCCATCATCGGCATCGCCACGCTCAAAACTGAATCCATACATCGCCAGAATATCATCGTCGATTTCCGGCAATTTCTGCAGAGCATCCTGCACAGCTTTAATCGCAGTTTTATCCTGCTCCGAAAGGTTTTCCAGGCTTAGTAGCCAATCGCCTAGATTGATAGCCGCCTGAATAATGGGGGGATGCGTTTTGTCGAGCAGAATCTGTGGCATATGTTTGGACTATCAATGATAAAAGCCGAAACATGATATCAAAGTGGGGAGAATAACCCCATTTACGTTCCCACGCAGATGCGTGGGAACGAGTCTGGAGCGAAACCCATTAATCCTCTATAGGCGTTACCCGCCAAATGGTATTACCAACGTCATCAGCCACCAGCAAACCGCCTTGATTATCAACGACAACACCGACCGGGCGTCCCATAGCATCGCCGCTGCCATCAACAAATCCAGTCAGAATATCTTGTGGTTTACCAGAGGGTTCACCATTGGAGAAAGGCACAAAGATCACTCTATAGCCACTTAACGGCTTACGATTCCATGAACCATGCTGACCGATAAAAGCCCCATTCTGATATTTATCAGCTAGTAAGTCGTCTTCGTAAAAGGCGAGCCCTATCGAAGCGGTATGTGCACCCAGCGCATAATCCGGCTTGATGGCTTTTTCTACCAAATCAGGGCGTTGTGGTTCAACACGTTCATCAACATATTGTCCATAATAACTATATGGCCAGCCATAGAATCCACCATCCTGCACTGATGTCATGTAATCCGGGACCAGGTCACTACCGATTTCATCGCGCTCGTTAACCGTAGTCCACAACTCACCACTTTCAGGTTGCCAGGCCAGACCATTCGGATTACGCAACCCTGAAGCGAAAAGCCGCTTTTCACCCGTTTCCAGATCTACTTCCAGAATAGCGGCACGATTTTCTTCCGCTTCCATCCCGTATTCAGCAATATTACTGTTTGAACCGACCGTGGCATAAAGTAAAGTGCCATCTTCATTGGCAATAATATTTTTGGTCCAATGATAATTAATTGGGCCACCTGGTAAATCCGTCACATGTACTGGTTCGGCGGTAATTTGCGTCTGCCCTTCTTCATAGGGAAAACGCACAATGCTATCCGTATTAGCAACATAAAAATCATTACCAATCAGCTCCATGCCAAAGGGTGAATGTAAATCATCCAGAAAGACATGGCGTGTTTCAGCTACCCCATCACCATCCTCATCCCGCAGCAATGTAATTCGATCAGCACTGGGCACGGCAGCCCCTGCTTTTTTCATCACCAAACCTTTTATCCAGTCTTTAATACCCGGATCCGGTTTTTCGGTTTTGGGTGCATTTGATTCAGCCACCAATACGTCGCCATTCGGCAACACATACAACCAACGTGGATGATCCAAATCCATAGCAAAACGATTTACCTCCAATCCTTCTGCAGCCAGAGGTTTACCATCTATTGGCCATCCCACTGCCGGCGCGATATTCACTGTTGGTATCAAGGTATTATCCGGTTGGGTTATCAGTGGATCAGGGCCATAATCAGATTGTGGAGGGATTTTAGCGGTATCACCACAACCATTCAGACTAACGGCCAAAACGCCAATAACTGCGCTGTATAGATAACGATGCTGCATATCTCTGCTCCTGAATAAAGAATCAATACCTGAGTCTAACAAGGTTCACCTGAAGTTCGGCTTGCTTTGGGTTAAAGGACATTAAATAAATTGCCTTTATAGTGATTTGGTCATTCCAGTTGAGACAGCGGAATGTTTAATAATTGTGATTGTCTTATTTGGGTCTGTTGAGCTTTCAGAGCCGCCACTGCTGGAATCTCAACAGACCCTAGGTTTTATTTCACTCAATGGAGGTTGCATGCAAATTCAGGTTAATACCGATCGCCACATTCCAGGCGATGACACGCTCACCGACTCTATTCGTGAGGAACTACAACATTCTCTCAAACGATTCGATGAACACGTTACTCGTGTCGAAGTACATCTAAGTGATCAAAACAGTGAAAATCGTGGCGGTGCTGATGATATCCGTTGCCTGATCGAAGCCCGGATAGAAGGCCACCAACCCAACGTGGTCACCCATGACGCCGCGACCATCAAACAGGCGTTTACCGGCGCGACCGATAAAATGAAACGCGTATTGACCACAACGATTGAGCGTATGCAGTCACGCTAAGTTTTCTAACGAATACTGGTTCCCACGGTCCTCCGTGGGAGCCACAAATACACAACGGTATGCACGATTGGTCTAATTGATTTCTTCTGCCTAAGCACTAATTCCTATAATGAACAACATTGCCCCCGTCAGAACCAGTTTTAATAAAGAGGATTTTGTTTTCTCCCTAGTGATCGGTAAGCTTGCTAACATTCTCTTTATAATAAACGTATAAAAAATCAGGCAGCATAATGAATAAAAAGTTACTTTTCGTCATCGGCATAATTCTGTTCGTTGCTATTATCATGATAGCTTCGCGTTTGATAAATACGCCTTCACCCTACCTCACTTCTGACAATGGTCAGGAATTGCCAACCGAGACAACGATTGAGGAAGGTTTTATGGAGGCTGAAAAATTCATTAATTCCAGAGCGCCCATCAAAATCGATGATGAAACTCAGCTTATTAAGGCTTTAGCCGGTCCCAGCGATTTGATGACTTATTATTATTCATTAACCAATGTCACTATTGACGATGTGAATCCGACGGCGGTGTTGGAGGATATCAAACCCAAATTGCTTGCCAGCCTTTGCAGTAATGCTGATATGCAACCTGTTCTAAAGGCGGGTGCCAAGCTTGTTTATGTCTATTCCGATAAAAATAACCAAGATGTTGGCCGTATTGAGGTAGTGGAAGCTGATTGTTAAGACCGCTTTCACCATAAGCAATATAGCGTGCCCACTTTTCTCCACGTTATTTTCGTTATTGTTAAATGGGAACGGACTGTATTTTTGACGGGTCTTTAATTTATCAATAAACCATTTCACGATTACTCTTTAATCAAAAGGCTGATTGTCATGACGAAATACCAAAAGTCACCTAAAGTTGTTGAACAACTATCACCTGAGCAACATTACGTCACCCAACAATGCGGTACTGAACCACCATTCGATAATGCTTATTGGGACAATCACGAAGCTGGGCTTTACGTCGATGTAGTTTCTGGTGAACCCTTATTTGCTTCAGTAGATAAGTTTGATAGCGGAACTGGCTGGCCAAGCTTTACCCGTCCAGTGCAGAATGAAAATGTGAACGAAAATTTTGATGACAGTCTGGGCATGCGCCGTGTTGAGGTTCGCTCAGTACATGGTGACAGTCATTTAGGTCATGTTTTCCCTGATGGCCCTGAAGAAGCAGGAGGAATGCGGTATTGCATCAACTCAGCATCCCTGCGATTTATTCCCGTTGAACAGCTTGAAGCAGAAGGTTACGACGAGTTTAAAAATCTGTTTTCAGAAACTTTAGGTGAAACAAAATGAGCGAGACAAATACTGAACGTGCCGTAATGGCCGGAGGATGTTTCTGGGGGATGCAGGATTTACTTCGAAAATTACCAGGCGTTATCTCATCGCGAGTCGGCTACACCGGCGGCGATATTCCAAATGCCACTTATCCAAACCATGGCACACATGCTGAAGGTATTGAGATCATCTTTAATCCTGAGCAGATTACTTACAGACAGTTACTGGAGTTTTTCTTTCAGATCCATGATCCAACCACTCCTAACCAACAAGGCAATGATCGGGGCATGAGTTATCGTTCAGCAATTTATTACACCAGCGATGAGCAAGCCGAAATTGCCAAGCAGACGATTGAAGATGTAAACCAATCTGGATTATGGCCAGGCAAAGTTGTTACTGAAGTGGAACCTGTCGGTGATTTCTGGGAAGCAGAACCCGAACATCAGGATTACCTGCAACATTATCCAACCGGATATACCTGTCATTATATTCGACCGGATTGGAAGCTATCTTAAGAAAGGAATTGGTTTTATTGATTGAGTCAGCCTCTCCTCAATTAAAACAATAATTTTTCTGATCAGTTGTTGCACCTTCAGCAACAACTGATCGTTATTTTACAATTGGCCCCAACTCTTCAACCAACGTTAATAACTCATTCGTTATCGCAATCAATTCATCCAGTAGCTGTGGAGTGATTTCCAGATGACCTTCATATTCAGCCAGATTGCGTTGCTTATGACATTTATCTAAAACTCGCCACTTGCTAGTTGTCATGCCTACAGTGTGTTCCAAACATTGAAACACCAGATATCGATTGTCTGAGCGGTATCCATGCCAACGCATCGACGCCAAAGACAAAGCATGTGCGGCACCATAAGCTAATGAAAAACGGCTATCGTCGGATAAGCTTTCCACATTGGCATCCTGCAAACGGCGTTTGGCAGAAATCACCATGCCATCAAATTCTTTTTGATCTGCAGGTTCTGTTTTTAAATTGTTAGTTTTTACCAGGTTATCAAGATGCGCTAATGTCATTTTCTGATCCCTTCAGCCAAATCTTCGGTTGGTCCATTACCTTTGAAATAAATGCATTATCTTGCTGCCATTTCTGTTTGAAATGTTCTAATTCATAAACAGAAGGATTGATAGGTCGCGATAAAGCTTTTTCAGCGTCAACAAGACATTCCATCAAATCCGCATAAGCCAAATTATCAGAAATAACCAGCAAATCAATATCACTTTTGGCCGTTGCCTCGCCCTTCGCGATGGAGCCATAGATAAAGGCGCATAAAACGTGCCCATCAACGCGGGTTAAAGCCTGACGAACGACATCAGCTACCCCGAATGTCTTTGTTGCAATCGCCACCAGTTCATCAAATATCGGATTATCTGGATTTGCTTGATAATACTGCTGATTACCTTCTTTCGAACTAATCAATATGCCCGCGCTAGTAAGTTTTTCCAGTTCCCGGGTAACTGTGCCCCGACCCATCGCAGCCATGCGAACAATCTCGTTCGTATAAAAACTTTTATCAGGTTTGCCATATAACAAACCCAGCACACGTTGCTGTGTTTTTGTAAACAATGCTTCAGCGATGGATGTTACTGACATACAACACCATTAATAAAATACCCAATATGGGTACTATAATCCCCATATTGGGTATTTACAATATTGATATAGCTCACAAGAAAAATTAGGGAATAGATCAACTTTATTTTTCAATGTCCTTGTTAGTGTTCCATTCATTAATTACAGGCTAGAATGAACTGTGAAATGAGAAGGTATTAATATGTTCGTTCAGAAAACCATTTAATTTTGAGCAAATTTCAGGCACAAAAAAACCACCCAAAGGTGGTTAATTTTTTGTTTTGGTGGAGGCGGCGGGAATCGAACCCGCGTCCGCGAATCCTCTGCCTTCAGCTCTACATGCTTATTTCATCTATTAATTTAACTTCAAGCTACCCGATGAACAGGGAAAACATGAAGCGATCTTGTTAGGTTTTAGTCAATCAGTACCAAGCATACGTCAAGACGATCTTGTGAGAGTCGACGCCCGATACCAGACGCACAAGCACGGATCTGGTCGGACGGCATTCACTGGTTATTAAGCAGCTAGTGCGTAGTTGTTATCGTTAGCAACTATATTTTTCCAATCTTTTTTACGAGAAGAACTGGAGTACTCGGCATGCACCTTAGGTTTCGTAACCCGCGTCGAAGCCAGGTCGCCCCCAAAGTTTGTTGTACGTTAGTCATTATACGGATTTTAAAGTTCCGTGACGATCTCTTTAAATATTTTTAAACAGTCGTTCTTTATCACGCTGCCAATCACGTTCTTTCATGGTGGCGCGTTTGTCGTGCATTTGCTTGCCTTTAGCCAATGCAATTTCGACCTTGGCCTTGCCCCGCTTCCAATACATGGCAAGGGGGATCAATGTGTAGCCTTTGCGCTCAACTGCGCCAATCAGCTTATTTAGCTCGTTACGATTGAGCAGCAGTTTACGGTCGCGTTGGGGTTCTGGAACGACGTGAGTGGAAGCTGTTTTCAATGCGGTAATTAATGCATTGGCTAACCAGGCTTCGCCATGACGAATCAGCACGTAGCTATCACTCAGCTGAGCTTTGCCTTCACGTAAGCTTTTGACTTCCCAACCCTCCAGCACCAAACCCGCCTCGAATTTTTCTTCTATAAAAAATTCATGACGCGCTTTCCGGTTACGGGCGATAGTGTTATCTGTGTTTTGTGGTTTTTTCTTGGTGGCCATCGCGGCATTATACATGGGCAGATTGCTGCTTGGCTTGAGCATTTTAGGAAATTCGCCCAGAATCGAGACTATTTATTTTTAATGAGTGTGATATGAGTAGACCGTTAAAATCGGTTCATGGTGAGTGGACATCACGCTGGGCCTTCATTCTCGCAGCAACGGGGGCGGCTGTTGGCCTCGGAAATATCTGGAAATTTCCCTATATCGCTGGGGAATATGGCGGCGGCGCATTTGTTCTGGTTTATCTTGCCTGTATCTTTGCCATCGGTGTTCCCATCATGATGGCGGAAATTCTGATTGGTCGACGCGGTCGACAAAACCCTTTTAACAGTCTGGCCAGTCTGGCTGAAGAAGAAAAAGCCTCATCCCTGTGGAAATATCTTGGTTTCGCTGGCGTTTTGGCCGGCTTTTTAATCCTTTCTTATTACAGCGTGATTGCCGGTCAGGCAATTGCTTATGTTCCTCGCTTATTGTTTGGGGTATTTGAAGGTGTGACGGCTGATGGTGCGCGGAACTTACATCTGTCGTTAGTGAAAGATCCAGAAAAACTTTTAGCCTGGCATACGATTTTTATGATGCTGACCATGATGATTGTCAGTCGTGGTGTACAACATGGTCTGGAAAAATCAGTACGCTTTTTAATGCCCTCTTTATTTTTAATCCTGCTGATTCTGGTCGCTTATGCTTATCAAACCGGGGTGTATTTTGATCAAGCGGTAAACTTTATGTTCAAACCGGATTTTTCCAAGCTGACCACTGAGGGTATTCTAACGGCGATGGGACATGCGTTTTTCACGCTAAGCCTGGGCATGGGTGCCATTATGGTTTATGGTTCGTACCTGCCCCAGAAAGCCTCTATTTTTAAAGTCTCTCTGGCGATTTCCTTTATGGATACGGCTGTGGCGATCCTGGCTGGATTGGCGATTTTTCCATTGGTGTTTGCCAATGAAATGTCACCCGGCGCCGGACCAAGTCTGATTTTTGAAACGCTGCCCATTGCCTTTGGTCATATGGAGAATGGCGCATTTTTTGGTGCCATGTTCTTTTTGTTGCTGGTATTTGCAGCTCTGAGTTCAGCGATTTCATTGGTCGAGCCGGTGGTCACCTGGCTGGTCGAAAACTTTGAGATAAAACGGCTTAATGCCTGCATCTGGGTGGGTATATTGGTCTGGCTGTTAGGGCTGTTAAGCTTGTTCTCATTTAATCTGTTGAAAGACTGGACTTGGTTTGATATGACAGCCTTTGAGTTGCTGGATTATCTGACTGCCAATATTATGTTGCCTTTGGGCGGCATGCTCATTGCGATATTTGCCGGATGGATCATGTCGCAACGCAGTACTCAGGAAGAGCTGGGGATTAAATCCAACCTGATTTATCACGAATGGCGCTTTTTGGTTCGTTATGTCACACCAATAGCGATTTTTGTTGTATTCGTAAGTTTGACGGGCGTATTGGATTTCATCTTTTGATTACATTGATTAGAGGTCAGTAGAAATACTCAATGACAACAATTACGCGCAGTTCACTGGTGATGTATTCGCCGGACCAGATGTTTGATCTGGTCAACGATGTGGAAGCTTACCCAAGTTTTCTTCCCTGGTGCCGTGACAGTAAAATTATCAGTAAGAATGATAAGGTGATTTGTGCCACGCTGGATATTGCAAAAGGGGGTATTCATCATGAATTTTCTACCCGCAATACACTGCAACATGGTGAATCCATCCGTATTGAGCTGATTGATGGTCCATTCCGTCATTTAGAAGGATTCTGGCAGTTCAGTCCGATTGGGGATAATGAAGGCTGCCGGGTACAGCTGGATATGGATTTTGAATTTTCCACCCGTTTGCTGGATTTGGCATTGGGTCCGGTATTCACTCAGATATCCGGTTCATTAGTTGAAGCTTTTTGTGTACGAGCCAGAGAAATTTATGGAACACGCTAACGCTGAATTAATCACCGTAGAAGTGGCCTACGCCCTGCCGGATGAACAGGTGATTTTGTCATTGGAAGTTCCGGATAACACTACTGTGGAACAAGCCGTTAAACGCTCCGGTATTCTGGAACGTTATCCACAAATCAATCTTGAAACAGATAAAGTCGGGATTTTCGGCAAAATCTGTAAGTTGAATGCCACGCTCAGTCCAAAAGATCGCATTGAGATCTATCGTCCCTTGATTGCAGATCCCAAAGAATCACGTCGGCAAAAGGCTGAGATGGAAAAGAAAAATAAAACTGCAGAAGCCGCTAACGATTAGATTCCAGCCAATCCAGTTCTGCATCAGTAAAGCCCGCCTGTTTGCGGGCTTCAATATGAAATGGCCCGCGTATCTCACCATTAAAGTAGGTTTTTAATAAGGTCGTGAAGGTGTGGGTGGGTTCCAGATCACGCTGTTCGCATAGATAATTAAACCAACGCGTGCCAATTGCCACATGACCGATTTCTTCACGCAATATCACTTCTAGAATCTCCACCGCTGCCAAATCGCCACTGCCACGCAGTTTAGTCATCATGCCCGGCGTTACATCCAGTCCCCTCGCCTCTAATACCCTTGGTACCAGTGCCATGCGAGTTAAGGGATCGTGATGGGTTTTCTGTGCCATTTCCCATAAACCATCATGTGCCGGAAAATCTCCATAGGCATACCCTGCCTGTTGTAAATGGGCAGATAGCATTGAAAAATGTTTAGCTTCCTCATCAGCAACCTGCAACCAGTCACCATAAAAATCATCTGGCATATTGGCAAAACGGGCGATGGCATCCAATGCTAAATTAATGGCATTAAACTCGATATGACAAATGGCATGAATCAGCGTGGTATGACCGGTTTGCTGATTATTACGTCGACGCGGTAAATCGCGTGGCGAGACCAGGTCGGGCTTATCGGGTCTGCCTGGGATGGCCGGAACATTCAATGGCTGATGCTGAATGACATAACCTTGTTCACGGCATTCAACAGCCAGTTGTCGTGTCTGTTGCGCTTTGTCAGCGGCATCATTAATTAAAAGACATTGTAAAGCGCGGGTGCGTATATCAATATTTGAATCAGCCATCCATTCGTACCCGTGGATCAACAAAAGTATAAGAAATATCGGTCAGTAACAGACCTACGATATATAAGACTGAGCCAAGAAACACCATGGCTCGCACAATGGCAAAATCCTGAGCATGGATGGCGTCAATGGTATAACTGCCCAGGCCTGGAATACCAAAGAATGACTCCAGAATCAGACTGCCCATAAACAAGGTTGGTATTACCACTACCGCGCCAGTCAGAATTGGAATCATCGCGTTTTTTAAAACATGCTGAAACAAAACCCGCACTTCAGATAAGCCTTTTGCTCTGGCGGTGCGGACGTAATCCTTGGAAATTTCTTCCAGAAATAAAGTGCGGTACCAGCGGGATCCCGAGCCAATACCTGAAACAATGCCAATCGCTACCGGTAAAATCAGGAATTTTATCGTACTGAAGCCTTCACCGAAGCCCGAGATAGGTACCAGCTGCATGACTTTGCCGATAACAAACTGCCCGGCAATAATGTAGAACAGACTGGATATCGACATTAAAACAACACACAGCACTACCCCACCGAGATCAACATAAGTTGCCCGAAAAAACACCATCATCAACGCAAAGGTAATATTGACCAGCAAACCAACGATAAATACCGGAATGGCGATCGCCAGACTGGGCCACATACGGGTTTTGATATCATCACCGATATCACGCCCATCATCGGCCTGACCAAATTCAAAGCTGAATAACGCCAGTGATTTATCAAAAAAAATGGTATCGGTGAGTTTTTCGAAACCTTCGGCGGATTCATTCCACAGCAAATCCCGGTCGTAACCACGTTCCTGTTTCCAGGTCGTAATCGCCTGTTCAGTAATGTAACGTTCGCCCAGTTGCATTCGCGCCATATCATCTGGCGTATTAACCATAAAAAATAATGCAAATGTCAGTGCGTTGACACCCAGCAATATAGGAAAGGCATACAGGATACGGCGAATAATATAGGCCAGCATAATTGTCTCAGGCACTGATATAACATTCTGGATAAGGTCATAACGAATTATGGCTTTGGCAGATGTTGGTCAGCTGGGTTACAAAATTAAAGAAAAAACATTGTAACAGCGCAACCCTCAATTGGGTTATCAAGCAATTGGTTTCTTTGACAACTATTAATGATTACTATGGTCACAGGTTTAAATCATTCAGGAGTATCGCATGGCAAAAACAGCATCGGATCTGGTACAGGCAGCAAAAGCATCCATACAGCAAATCAGTGTTTCCCAGTCACAGCAAATGCTGGACGATGACAGCATTGCTCTGGATGTACGTGAGCCTGAAGAGTTCGCTAAGGGTCATATCGCTGATGCCAGACATATTCCTCGCGGCATGCTGGAGTTTTCAATAGAGACACATCCCGATTTTCAGGATAAAACACGTCCTATTGTGGTGTATTGCAAATCAGGCGGTCGCAGTGCATTGGCAACAGCAACCTTGCAACAGCTTGGGTTTACCAATGTCTATTCAATGATCGGGGGCTATGATGCATGGTCTGCGGCATCGAATGATGCTGATTAATTAAACAAGTCTGGAGGGGGAGAGACATGTACACACGCTTTTGGGTAATTATTGCGCTAATGATGGTCAGCCTGTCAGCTATCGCTGCAGAAACAGAGATCATGGTCAGAGCGAAAGCAGTTGATTCGAAATTTATTGGCACCAGTGTCGGTGGTATTCGCGCCATCGTTGAAGATGCTGAAACAGGTGAAATTCTCGATGAAGGATGGATAAACGGTGGCACTGGCGATACAGCGGTGCTTATCGAAAACCCATTAAAACGTGGCGAACGACTGACAGATGATAAAACGGCCGGTTTTTTAGCGAAAGTGGATATTGATGCACCAAGATTACTGCGATTTAAATTAATCGGACCTTATGGTTATCAGCAGGCCTATCAGGAAGCCAGCTTGACCAGCTGGGTGGTGCCTGGAAAAGATATTCTGGGTGATGGCATTATCATTACCATGACCGGCTTTATTGTGGATGCCTGGACCCGTGTTCTGGAGAATGGTCAGGTTGATATTTACACCAAAGCTTCATTGCTCTGTGGTTGCCCAATCACCAAAGACGGTCATTGGCAGTCTGATAATTATGAAGCCAGAGCTATTCTGATGCGCGATGAAGAAACTATTGATGAAGTAACACTGGACTTTACCGGACCAGCTGGCACGTTCAGCGGTAAAACCACGATTACCGAACCCGGCCACTACAAAGCGGTTGTCTATTTATACGATGCAAAAACCGGAAACGTAGGCGTTGATCGTGCGATGTTTGAAATTCCGGAGGCGGAATAAAACCGATTGGCAATTCAGTTGTAACAAATCGCATCAAGATGAGTCTCTTTAATTACTTTTATGAATAAGAGTTTCAGCATGAGATCACAAGGTTATGCAGTCAATGGAGCTGGTCTGGGTTTAAGACGCAGTTTCATTGATGAAATCATGCAGCTGGATCACCCGCCTATCGACTTTATTGAGGTCGCACCAGAAAACTGGATGGAAATGGGCGGTCGGCTGGGCAAAAAACTGCGGGCATTCAGTGAGCGTTTTCCAATGCTATGTCATGGTCTTTCGTTATCACTTGGCAGCCCTGCTCCGCTGGATGAGGCGTTTGTTAAACGTATTAAACACTTTCTGGATCAGCATCAGGTTCGTCTCTACAGTGAGCATCTGAGCTATTGCAGTGATGAGGGTCACCTTTACGATTTGATGCCTATTCCGTTCACTGACGAGGCTGTTGAGCATGTCGCAGAACGCATTCTTCGGGTTCAGGATATTCTGCAACGCCGACTGGTTATCGAGAATGTATCGTACTACGCGGCACCAGGCCGGCAGATAGACGAAATTGAATTTATTAATGCAATACTGGAAAAAGCCGATTGTGAGTTGTTACTTGATGTGAATAACGTCTATGTAAACAGCATTAATCACGGTTATGACGCTAATGCTTATATTGACGCACTTAACAGTAAACGTATCGCTTACCTGCATATTGCCGGTCACTATAATGAAGCAGAAGATCTGATTATCGATACCCATGGTGCAGATGTAATTGATCCGGTTTGGCAACTGCTTGAGCATACTTACCAGCAACATGGAGTGATTCCGACGTTGCTGGAACGGGATTTTAATATCCCTGCTCTCAACACGCTGTTTGAAGAAGTCGGTCACATTCGAGATATCCAATCACAATATCGATCTGAACATGCAGCAAGCGCCTGATTTTAAAACTACCCAACAGCAGTTCACCGCCCATCTGCGTGATCCAGAGAGCATCCCTGAGCCAGCCGATGTTGAATCGCGGCGCATGGCTATTTATCGGCGGCTGATTTATAACAATATTGAAAGCTTTTTAAGCACGGCCTGTCCGGTATTGAAACAAATTCTGGGGGAAATTGCCTGGCATGCACTGGCACGTGACTTTATTCGTGAGCATCGGTGCAGTTCACCCTTATTTAATGATATTGCCCGCGAGTTTGTGCATTATCTCGAAGAACATCCGCAGCAGTATCAGACGTTGCCTTTTCTTGCTGAGCTCGCCCATTACGAATGGGCTGAGTTGGCGCTCGGAATTGCCAATGCGGATTTTGTGAAGCGTGAAGTGACTGAACAGCAAGATATCCTGCAACTCTCTCTGCAACGCTCCCCCCTGAGCTGGACTTTTGCTTATGATTACCCCGTGCATCAAATCGGGCCGGATAATCTGCCTGATAAAGCTGCCGAAACGCCATTTTTTCTGTTGTTATATCGAAATGCTGATGATCAGGTGAAGTTTATTGAGCTTAATCCCGTTAGTGCACGGTTACTTGATCTATTAGATGACGGTCAGACTGGCCAGCAAGCCGCTGAAGCCATTTCTGAGGTATTGCAGCATCCCAACCCCGAAGTTGTGTTACAAGGCGCAAAACAGTTGATAGAGGACTGGTTGGAACGCGGCATTGTGATCTAAAGACATAAAAAAACCGGACTGGTAAACCAGCCCGGTTTTAATCTAACTAAATCCTGTTGCTTTTAGTTAGTAGCAAGCTCAATGGCTTCAGCCGCTAAACGGGTAATTTCATCCCAGTTTTCCGCTTCTACCAGATTCGCTGCACACATCCATGAACCGCCTACACAACCTACGTTAGGTAAGCTGTAGTAGTTTTTCACATTCTTCTGACTGACACCGCCGGTTGGGCAGAACAGAATTTGTGGAATTGGGGCACCAATTGATTTCAGCATGGGTACACCGCCAGCCGCTTCAGCCGGGAAGAACTTCATCGCGGTAATGCCACGCTCTAATAAGCGCATGGCTTCACTAGGATTGGCTACGCCCGGTAATAAAGGCACACCGGTTTTTAATGCGGCTTCAATCAAGGTATCTGTGGTACCAGGACTGACAATAAATTCTGCACCCGCATCAATCGCTGCATTTAACGTTTCGATGTTGATAATGGTCCCAGCACCGACAATCGCATCTGGCACTTCAGCTTTAATACGACGGATGGATTCCAGCGCTGCATCAGTGCGCAGCGTGATCTCCAATACTTTCAGACCACCTTTGACCAACGCATTGGCCAAAGGCACTGCATGTTCAACATTATTAATAACCATCACCGGGACAATCGGTGAAACTTGCATAATTTCGTGAATCGTTTTGCTCATAAAAAATAGATATCCCTAATTCTGGTGAAGATTATTCAACGTTGAACATATTGATAGCGCCTTCTTCAGCTGAAGATACGCCTGCCCGGAAACTGTCAAACAATTCGCGACCACTACCGTAATGATGTTCAGTATTGGCCATCATGCAAGACAGACGAGCATTAAACTCTTCATCATCTACCAGCACATTCATAATGCCTCTTTCGGTATCGAGATGAATAATATCGCCATCTTTGATTCGGGTCAGTGGACCACCTTCTGCAGATTCAGGACACATTTGAATGGCAGACGGGACTTTACCTGACGCACCAGACATACGACCGTCAGTGACCAACGCCACTTTAAATCCACGATCCTGTAATACGCCCAGCGGTGAACTGAGTTTATGCAGTTCCGGCATACCATTGGATTTTGGTCCCTGGAATCGTAAGACCACGATAACGTCTCTTTCCAGTTCGCCATTTTTGAATGCAGCAACGGCATCGTCCTGATCATCAAATACCAGAGCAGGTGCCTCTACAACACGATGCTCAACATCTACCGCAGAAACTTTCGATACGCCACGTCCCAGATTACCTTTAATCAGATGTACACCACCTGACTTGGCAAACGGTTGTTCAACTGTGCCAATAACTTCTTTATCCAGGGATTCTTTAGGACCTTCCTGCCAAATCAGTTTGCCATCAATGATTTTTGGCTCCTGACTGTATTGTTTCAAGCCTTTTTCATTACCAACCGTAATGATGTCTTCGTGTAACAAGCCCTGAGATAATAATTCCTGAATTAATACGCCCATGCCACCAGCTGCCTGGAAGTGATTCACATCGGCACTGCCGTTTGGATAGACTCGGCTTAATAAAGGAATGATTTGTGACAGACGATCAAAATCGTCCCAGTTGATTAAGATACCGGCAGCCCGGGCTACTGCAACAATGTGCATGGTGTGGTTGGTTGAACCACCCGTTGCCAGCAGGCCAATAATCGCATTAAGAATTGCTTTTTCATCGATCATATGACCGATTGGACGGTAATCGTTACCCAGTGCGGTAAATTTCAATACCTGACGGGCTGCTTCTTTCGTTAATTCGTCACGTAATGGGGTATTAGGATTGATAAACGTACCACCCGGCAAATGCAGCCCCATGATTTCAACCATCATCTGGTTGCTGTTGGCCGTACCGTAGAAAGTACAGGTACCAGGACTATGGTAAGACTCTGACTCTGCTTTAAGCAGTTCTTCGCGACCTACTTTGCCTTCAGCAAACAATTGGCGGATACGAACTTTTTCTTTATTCGGCAGACCACTTGGCATCGGACCTGCCGGCACAAAGATGGTCGGCAAATGACCGAAGCTTAACGCCCCGATCAACAAGCCAGGTACGATCTTGTCACAGACACCCAGCATCATTGCGGCATCAAACATATTATGACTTAGACCGACAGCTGTGGACATTGCGATGACATCACGGCTGAACAGCGACAGATCCATACCCGGATAACCCTGAGTAATACCATCACACATCGCCGGTACACCGCCAGCAAACTGGGCAACCCCACCAGCTTCGTTGGCAGCTTCTTTGATAAGTGGCGGAAAGTCCTTATAAGGTTGATGTGCAGAAAGCATATCGTTATAAGCTGAAATAATGCCGATATTGGCTTTTTTGTCACCAGCCAGATCACTTTTTTCAGTTGCTGCACAGGCAGCAAAACCATGAGCCAGATTACCACAGCCAAGCGTCAGACGATGAGGACCCTGCCCTGCAGCTTCGTCAACACGAGCAAGATAAGCCGTGCGAGTTTTTTTACTTCTTTCGATCACTTCGTTGGTGAGCGAGTCTAAAACTGGATGAACCATAAAGTTAAGTCTCTCTTTCGTTTACTTGTACTATCGAAGTAGCGGGATTTGAGGCCGCTTGATTGCAGCGGCGTTTATCCATCAGATCTAATATTCAGACAGCGCATTATAGTCCTTATCACTCTTTTTCGCACTGTTTCTGGGCTTATGTCATCTTAATGCTCAAATACCTGCTTTTGGTTTTATTGTTGCCGTACCGCATCAATCGCAGAAAAATACTGGGTTAGCTGTTTAATGATTTGTCATTTATGGGACAACTTCCCAACGCTAAAATCTGCACATAGTTGGTATTTAGAACATCAATTTTTGCAAACTGCGGCAGTTAAATGCATCGCCATAAGGATTTTCCAGTAGTGCTTCGGTATGATGTCACGCTGTTTTTCATCGACATATCGATGAGTTACCACTTAATTGAAAGGTGAATTCAATGACCGAAGGTAAACGCCTCCGTCAGGTAAAAAGCTTTGTGAAACGTGAGGGTCGCTTAACCCCTGGTCAACAAAAAGCACTGGATGTTTTATGGCCAAAGTTTGGTATTGAAGCCGATAACCAACCTATTGATATGCAAGCGCTGTTTGGGCGTAACGCTCCAGTGGTGTTTGAAATCGGATTTGGTAATGGTGCTTCGTTGATTGAAATGGCCATCCACCAACCAGAGAACGACTTCATTGGCGTGGAGGTCCATCGACCAGGTGTGGGGCAACTGTTAAAAGCTATCGAAGAAAATAATTTAACTAATGTGCGGGTGGCATGCACGGATGCCGTGGAATTACTCAAAAATCAGGTTGCGGATAATACTCTGCATCGCGTGCAACTATATTTTCCGGATCCCTGGCATAAAAAACGTCATCATAAACGTCGAATTATCCAGCCAGCCTTTGTTAACGTCCTGGCACAAAAAATACAGTCGGGCGGTTTTCTGCATATGGCAACAGACTGGCAGGATTATGCAGAACAAATGTTGCAGGATCTGTCGGCAAGTCATGATTTTATCAACACCAGCATATCAGGTGATTATATTCCGCGGCCGGAGTACCGTCCCTTAACCAAGTTTGAACAGCGAGGCCATCGACTGGGACATGGAGTATGGGATTTATTATTTCAGCGTCGATAATTGTTACAAACTTGCTTCATTTGCATGCATAAGCTAGTTTTGCCTTAATTAACAACTAATCACTTACCAGGTAACGCTGCCATGACCATGTCCCGTACAACCCAATTTGGTTTTTATCTTTTATTAGGGGCAGCCAGTAATTCTGCAGCCGCAGCGGGCTATGCCCTGATAGAACAAAGCATTACGGGGTTGGGACGCGCCTTTTCAGGTAGTGCTGCAGTGGCGGATGATGCCAGTACAATTTTTTTCAATCCGGCTGGCATGACAAGTTTATCCCGTAAAGAAATGAATATGGGGCTCAATCTGATCGCACCCCGGGCAGAATTCTCCGATCGCGGTTCTAATGCCAATGGCACACCATTAACCGGTGGTGATGGCAGCAATGCCGGTGAACTGGCTGCAGTTCCTAATTTTTATTATGCTCACCCGTTAAATGACAAGACTGTCGTAGGAATTGGTGTGGGCGCGCCCTTCGGTCTGGTGACCGATTATGGCGATAGCTGGCAGGGGCGTTATCATGCGATTCGTTCGGATCTGCTTACGGTTAATATTAATCCCAGCATCGCTTTTAAAACTACCGAAAAACTCTCGTTAGGGTTTGGTATCAACCTTCAATATATAGATTTGGAACTAAGTCAGGCAGCGAATTTTGGTGCTTTTACGGGTGCACCTCAACAAAATGATGGTCGAGTACGTTTAACTGCAGATGATTGGAGCTGGGGATACAACCTCGGTATGACTTATCAGTTTACTGAAGCAACGCGTCTGGGCATTAGTTATCGTTCAAAAATAACCCATGATTTGACTGGTGATGGGGAGTTTCGTATCCCAGAGAATTTTAGCGCTGCTGCTGCCGCCTCAGGTATTCGGGATGGAAACATTGGTGGCCGGGTAACCTTGCCTGAATCGGCATCCATCGCTCTGATTCACCAATTAAATTCACAGTGGTCCGTTATGGCCGATGCCAGTTGGACACGTTGGAGTCGCTTTGAAGAATTACGTATTAATTCTGATGTGAGGTCATTAAATTCTGTTAAAGAAGAAGACTGGGAAAATTCCATGCGCTATGGGCTTGGCGTGGAATATAAAGCTAATGACCGTTGGTCCTGGCGCGCTGGCGTCGCCTATGATGAAACACCGATTCCCAATGCACAACGTCGAACACCCCGTATTCCGGACAGTGATCGTACCTGGTTAGCTTTGGGGGCAAGTTATCACTACAGCGAAAATATAATTTTGGATGCTGCCTATTCGCACATATTTATGAAAGATACCAGCATCGATGATACTGATTCAAATGGAAATCAGTTACTAGGAAGTTATAAAAATTCAGTTGATATCGTCGGCGTTCAATTACGCTGGCTCTTTGATTAATTATGTCCGCTGCTCATGATTACATTTCTCCGGATCAGGCTCGGACGCTGTACGGCTTAGCTTGTGAACGGATAAAAAGAAGTCCTGATAAAGATGCCTATGGCTTTTTTGATAATGATAAGAAAAGCTGGGAAAGTTTAACTTGGCAACAGGTTGCTGACGAAATAACCCACTGGCAACAAGCGCTGCAACAGGAAAATCTGCGTAAGGGTGATCGGGTTGCAATCAATTTACGTAATAGCAAAGAGTGGATATTTTTCGATCTGGCAGCCTTAAGTCTGGGGCTGGTAGTGGTGCCACTTTACCCCGATGACCGGCCGGATAACGTTGCGTATATATTACAGGATGCTGATGTACGTTTATTGTTAGTAAACAGCTCCAGACAATGGTCAGCCATTCAAGCCGTATTACCCGAAGAACATTCTGTCAAACGAGTGCTGCTGTTCCATGATGAATCGACAACAGATAACGAATCCTCCACGATATCGCTGCAGAACTGGCTTGATACAGCTTTTTCTGCTGAGTTGAAACTACCCCACTGTGCACCAGAACAATTGGCATCGATTATCTATACTTCTGGCACCACTGGCCGATCTAAAGGGGTCATGCTCAGCCATCATAATATGTTGTCGGTGGCCTATGGTTCGTTGCAGTTTTTTGAAATCCTGCCTGATGATATTTTCTTGTCCTTTTTACCACTATCACACACATTGGAACGAACTGGCGGCTATTATCTGCCGATGATGGCTGGTTCAAAAGTAGTTTTCTCTCGCAGTATTCCCCTGCTTGCTGACGATATGCGGCAAGTCCAACCCACCATCATGATTGCTGTGCCCAGAATTTTCGAGCGGATTTATGATCGGGTTCATAAACAACTTGCTGAAGGCAGCTGGCTTAAACGTCGAATTTTCAAACTGGCGGTGAAGGTCGGTTGGAAACGCTTTCAGTACCAACAGGGTCGGAAATATTGGTCGCCATCTCTGCTGTTATGGCCATTGCTGCATAAACTGGTTGTGAGCAAATTTCATCAGCGTCTTGGCGGCAAACTGCGTTTAGCTGTCAGTGGTGGTGCTGCTTTACCCACCCACGCCGCTAAATTGTTTATTGGATTGGATTTAGTTCTGCTGCAGGGTTATGGCCTGACTGAGACCAGTCCGGTGATTAGTGTTAATGAACCTTCCAGTAATGATCCTGGCAGCGTAGGACGCGCTATTCAGGGTGTAGAAGTCCGTATTGGCAAGGATGAAGAGCTTGAGGTAAAAGGTCCGGGCAATATGCTGGGCTATTGGAATAATCATAAAGCAACGGCACAGACGATTGATGCTGATGGCTGGCTGCATACCGGTGATAAAGCCCACATCAGCGAAAGCGGACATATTTATATTATTGGCCGAATCAAAGATATTCTGGTGCTCAATAATGGCGAAAAAGTCCCGCCTGCCGATATTGAAGCCGCCATAGTCAGCAATGGCCTGATTGATCAGGCGTTAGTCGTTGGTGAAGGGCAACCTTATTTGGCCGCTTTACTGGTGATTAATGGCGAAAGCTGGCCGCAGATTGCGCAGCAACTCGGTTTGGATCCCTTGCAGAATGAAAGTCTTGGCTCAAAAGTTTTACAGCAGCATTTTGTCCGCTTACTCAGACAGTGGTTATTTGAATTTCCGGCCTATGCCAGGATTCGGCGAGTACATCTGACTTTGCAACCCTGGACGATTGAAAATGGTTTGCTGACGCCTACTTTAAAAGTTAAACGTGCGCTGGTTGAGCAAAGGTATGATAAGGAAATTAAGGCCCTGTATCACGACACCTCAAGCTGAGGCAGATAACGGCTCATTAATGAAATCTGGGATATGCCGCATGATGGCTTCTACTGTGTGGAATGAGCCAAAAATTAAGATACGGTCCCCTTCACTAGCATTAGCTAAAGCCAAATCATAGGCCTGTTCCACTACTTCACTGGTATGAATGCGATCATTGGAAATTTTACCTTGCAGGCCAGTTGCCAAATCTTCTGCAGACTGCCCTCTGCTTCCATTTAAGCCACCAAGAAACCAATTATCTATCACTGGAATCAAGGCATCAAAAACCGCTTGGCTGTCTTTATCACGCAACATGGCGATCACCGCATGGGTTTTGCCATGACAAGGAATTTCCGTTAATAGTTTTGCCAGATTTTCAGCACCCTGTTGATTATGTGTTACATCAAAAATATGGGTAACGGGTCCATCAATCATCTGAAACCGGCCAGCGAGTCTGACGTGAGCCAACCCATCACGGATGGCTGTTTCATTGATTTTTCCCATTCCGGAATCTTTCAGCAGGCTGATGACCTGTAGCACAGCCGCGCTGTTCTGAATCTGATAACACCCCAGTAAGGCCGGCATCGGTAATCCCGTGAACTGATAATCGGCATTTTGCCAATGCCATACATTTTTATCAGATTGAGCATTGAAATCTTTGCCAGCAATATACGCTGGCGAGCTTAATTTCTGAGCGCTCTCAATAACGGTGACTGGCGGAGAATGTTCACTGCAGACGACAGGGTTGTTTGCCCGCATTATGCCGGCTTTTTCAATACCAATCTTTTCCCGGGTATCGCCAAGCCAAACTGTATGATCCAGACCTATCGGCGTAATCAGCGCAATATCGGCGTCAAACAGATTCACCGCATCAAGCCGTCCGCCCATACCAACTTCCAAAATCGCGATATCAATATTCTGTCTACAGAAGATATCTGCTGCAGCGAGCGTGGCAAATTCGAAATAGCTCAGAGAAATGTCACCACGTGCGGTATCAACCCGCTCGAAAGCTTCACATATCTGTTGATCAGTCGCCGTTTGACCATCAACTAAGATGCGTTCGTTATAACGCAACAGATGTGGCGAAGTGTAACAGGCTGTTCGATAGCCGGCAGCTGAGAGTATAGAGGCCAATAATGCAACAGAAGAGCCTTTACCGTTGGTGCCGGCAACCGTCACCACCCGAAAAGGCAGTCTGTTGTCGTCATACATCTGCTGCCAGACAGCACGCACCCGATCCAAGCCGGGATCTATCTCAGTAAAATGTAGCTTTTCCTGCCATGCCAGCCACTGTGGCAAGCTATTAAATCGCATAAACTATGGTTTAAACAGCAATACGATTTTGCATCATGGTTAACAGATTATTCAGACGATCGCGCATTTCACGGCGATCAATAATCATGTCGATGGCACCATGTTCCAGCAAAAACTCACTGCGTTGGAAACCTTCAGGTAATTTTTCACGAACGGTCTGTTCGATAACGCGTGGACCAGCGAAACCAATTAAAGCTTTTGGTTCAGCCACATTAACATCACCAAGCATTGCCAGACTGGCTGAAACACCACCCATGGTGGGATCGGTCATCACCGAAATAAACGGGATGCCAGCCTCTTCAAGCTGTGATAAAACAGCACTTGTTTTAGCCATCTGCATCAGTGAAAACAAGCCTTCCTGCATGCGCGCTCCACCACTGGCGGAAAAACATATCAACGGAAGTTTCTTGGCCAAGGCAACCTTTGCAGCTCGGACAAACTTTTCACCGACCACGGAGCCCATTGAACCACCCATAAAACCAAAATCAAACGCAACCACCACAACAGGTAAGCCTTTAAGCGTGCCTTGCATGGCTAAAAGTGCATCGTTCTCACCGGTATTTTTTTGTGCCTGGGTAATACGATCACGATAACGTTTACTGTCTTTGAATTTAAGAGTGTCGACAGGTTTAACTTCGGTACCAATTTCCTGGCGATTATCTTCATCCAGAAAACTTTTCAGTCGATCACGGGCATTTATCCGTTGATGGTGATCACATTTGGGACATACCATCTGGTTACGCTCAAGCTCAGCCCGATAAAGCACATTGTCACATGCTGGACACTTGCACCAGACACCTTCAGGTACCGAGCGGCTGCGGCCACTGGTGCGGATTTTCGATGGAAGTAATCTTTCAAACCAACTCATTTTGTCACCTTATCGCTTATTAGGCCGAGACGCTGGCTAAATCACGCGCATTAATTGCATGACGCATTTCAGCTAACAGACTTGCTACTGCTGCGGGTAATTCCTGTGGACGATTGGAATGTTCTTCTATGCAACGTACCAAAGTACTGCCCACGACAACAGCATCAGCTACTTCCGCGACAGCTGCGGCTGAGCGGCCATCTCTGATACCAAAACCCACACCAACCGGTAACGAAGTGTATTTACGAATTTCTTCCAGTTTGGCGGTTACTTCATTAATTTCCAATGCGGCAGCACCTGTCACACCTTTGATCGAAACATAGTAAATAAAGCCTTTGGCATGTTGGGCGATTTTCTGCATACGCTCTGCCGATGTCGTTGGCGCAACCAGGAAAATCGTATCAATATCATGCCCGTCCATCAGCCGCAGGAATTCATCAGACTCTTCTGGTGGCATATCAACAGTCAATACCCCATCCACCCCGACAGCCTGGGCTTTTTTGGCGAATTTTTCATAACCCATTGCTTCAAGAGGATTGGCATATCCCATCAACACAAGTGGCGTATGGTTATTTTTCTCTCTGAACTGTTTTACCATATCCAGAATTGAATCCAGCGTGACATCATTTTTCAACGCCCGTTCACAGGCTTTTTGGATTACAGGACCATCCGACATGGGATCAGAGAAAGGCACACCCAGTTCGATAATATCGGCACCGGCATCCACCAAAGCATGTAACAGTGGAACGGTTACCCATGGTTCAGGATCACCTGCAGTCACATAAGGGATTAAAGCAGTTTGCCCATCTGCCTGAAGATTTTTAAAACATTCTTTAATACGACTCATTTTATATTCCTCAGAAATTCAGACCAGCCATGGCTGCAACCGTGTGCATGTCTTTATCACCACGCCCTGAAACATTAATAAGAATACTTTGATCCGCTGACATCGTTGGGGCTAATTTTGAAACGTAAGCCAGTGCATGGCTGGTTTCCAGAGCCGGAATAATGCCTTCAGTGCGTGTCAGTTCATGGAAAGCATCAAGGGCCTCAGTATCCGTAACAGTAACGTATTGTGCGCGGCCGATATCTTTCAACCAAGCATGTTCAGGACCAACACCAGGATAGTCCAGTCCGGCTGAAATGGAATGGGTTTCGGTAATTTGTCCCGCAGCGTCCTGAATAAGGTAAGTGCGATTGCCGTGCAATACGCCGGGAGTTCCGGCAGAAAGTGGAGCTGAGTGCTGCCCTGTCTGCAGACCATGACCAGCACCCTCTACGCCAATCATTGCAACGGATTCATCTTCAATAAATGGGTAGAACAGGCCAATTGCATTCGACCCTCCACCGATACAGGCAACCAGTGTATCGGGTAGTTTGCCAGTGGTATTGATCATTTGCTGACGGGCTTCACGACCAATAACTGATTGGAAGTCCCGCACCATTGCTGGATAAGGATGAGGGCCGGCAACCGTACCGATAATATAAAAGGTGTCATCCACATTGGTAACCCAGTCACGCAAGGCTTCATTCAATGCATCTTTGAGCGTTTTTGAGCCAGACTGAACCGGCACTACTTCTGCCCCTAAAAGCTTCATTCGGTAAACGTTCATAGCCTGACGCTCAACATCTTCCGCGCCCATGTAAACCACACATTCCATACCTAAGCGGGCAGCTACTGTAGCGGTCGCTACACCGTGCTGCCCCGCACCTGTTTCAGCGATAATACGGGTTTTACCCATACGCTTAGCCAGCAAAGCCTGACCAATCGTATTGTTAACTTTATGGGCGCCGGTATGATTGAGATCTTCGCGCTTGAGATAGATCTGGGCTCCCCCCAGTTTCTTTGTCCAGTTTTCGGCATGATATATAGGTGATGGACGGCCTACAAAGTCGGCCAGATCTTTATCCATTTCAGCTTGGAAGTTTGGATCATTTTTATACTGTTTATAGGCCTCTTCCAGCTCATAAATAGCACCCATCAAGGTTTCGCCAACAAAGCGTCCACCATAAGGTCCAAAATGACCTAATTCATCCGGGTAGTTTTTAAAATAGTCATCAATCTGTATATCAGGCATTTGCCACCTCTCGCATGAATGCGCTTATTTTATTATTACTTTTAAGTCCTTTCGACTCTTCTACACCGCCGCTTACATCCACTGCATAAGGCGAGACCTGCTGAATAGCTTCTGCAACGTTTTCAGTTGTCAGACCACCCGCTAATATCAGCGGCTTGCTAACTGCAGTAATCATGGACCAGTCAAAGGTCTGTCCGGTTCCCCCCGGCACCCCATGTTGATAGCTATCCAGCAATAAGGCTGAAGCTTCAGCAAAATGCTCATCAGCCTGTATTAAATCACTTGCAGTCTGCATTCGTACCGCTTTGATGTACGGCATATTGAATTGAGCACAATATTCAGCGGATTCATTGCCATGAAATTGCAACAAACTTAATGGAACCTGCTCAAGTGTTTGCCGCACTTTCTCTGCCGTTGCATTCACAAATAAACCAACAGCAGATACAAATGGTGGCAACTGCGCAGTAATTGCGGCAGCCTGTGCCATTGTCACAGCGCGAGGACTTGGTTCATAAAAAACCAACCCGATAGCATCCGCCCCGCTTTTTACAGCAAATTCAGCATCTTGACGACGCGTAATGCCACATATTTTAACGCGGGTTCTCATTTGGGATTATCAGCTTTCCAGAAGTTACTACAGTACTTTACCAGAGCACTGGAAAACCTGACACTGTTGGCAGGAAAAATTCATCCGGATAAACGACATCTGTCAGGTACAGACCTTGAGGTGGGGCGGTAACACCCGCCATGTTACGGTCCTGACTTTGTAGAACATGTTGAGCCCATTCGACAGGTCTCTTGCCCTCCCCAACAGGAACCAATACGCCCATCAGATTACGCACCATGTGATGCAAAAAAGAACGGGCTTCAACATCCACAGCAATGCAATCATCACGACGAGTGACAATCAATTTATCAAGGGTCTTTATCGGACTTTTGGCCTGACATTCCTGTGCCCGAAATGCTGAAAAATCATGCTGGCCAAGCAGGCTATTAGCAGCCAATTGCATCTGGTGTTCATCAAGCTTTTTATATACCCACCACATCCGTTGATGATGCACACTGGAACGGCTGTCACGATTGAGTATTAAATAACGATAGCGACGTTTTATTGCACTGAACCTGGCGTTAAAGTTTTCTGAAACCGGTTTTACCCATTTAATACTGATATCGTGGGGTAAGTTGGAATTCAATCCCAATAGCCAGTTTCGTTCTTGCCGAATAGCCTCGGTATCAAAATGCACCACCTGATTTAATGCATGCACCCCAGTATCAGTGCGGCCGGCAGCGAACACTTCTGTCGGTGTATTGGCGATAAGCGATACGGCTTTCTGCAATTCGCCCTGAACAGTCCGTTGTTTTGGCTGAAACTGCCACCCATGAAAATTACTGCCGTCATACTCGACACTTAACGCTAACCTCACCTTAGCGCTCGTTAAGACAAATTGTCGAGCAGTTCCTGTGCTCGTTTTTTCTGTTCATCCGTACCCTGCTCAAGGACTTCTTCGAGGATACCTCTTGCGCCTTCAGGATCACCCATATCGGAATAGGCTGCTGCCAAATCCAGTTTGGTTTCAGATTCATCGATTGAGTCGAAATCACTGAGATCGAAATCAAGTTCATCATCATCAACACTGCTATCCAGATTCAGATAATCTTCTATAACATCAACTTCTTCAGTTTCTGTCGGTTCTGCAGTTTCAAAATTAGTGAGATCCAGTTCATCAGCATCTAAAGAATCTACAGATAAAACCTCATCAGGTTGCTGGTCTGAAGCATCGTCTGTCTCATCAATATTCAAGTCCAGAACATCGGGGGCAGAGGAATCCGGTTGCAACACATTATCCTGTTCAAAATCTATTCGCAGATCATCATCTTCAGGATAAGTATCAATTTCAGATTGTTCTGATTGTTCCAGCTCAGTTGCTGAGTCTTTGTCTGCAGATGTACTGCTATCAAACTGCAACAAATCCTCTTCATCACGTTGGTAGACTTCTTCAGCCTTGGAAATAGTGGTTGACTCGGTTTTGTAATCATCCAGATTGAAATCTATATGATCCGACTCCTCAGGCTCAGAGGATGTCTCCATCACTTCTTCTTCGGCATCAACATCGATTTTTGGCTCATCCTCAGTATCAAAAGTGGTTTGCACTTCCTCGATGGATTCTTCAATAGCAGCCTCAGCCTCATCAGAGGGTTCAGCAAATAAAGGATTATGAGGTAATAGCTGAGCGCCCCAGCTTCTTACCTCAGGCCACTGCGGATCGGTTTCACCAATACTTGAGGTGTTCAATAATGCAATGAAGTCTGCAGATTTTTGTTGCTTGTAATAAATGAATAATAATTTTGCAGCAATTTCCTTATCATCCGGTGCCTGCCGATAAGCTTGTTCAAGTGCGGTTGCTGCTTGTACATAATCGGCATAACCAACAAACATATCAGCTTGTTCGACCAGTTCATCAACTGATTTGGTTTGGCTTTCGGTTGTTGCCTCTTTCTCTTCTGCAACCGGGGTGACAATATTTACACTACCGGTTTCAGCTGTCGTGGTGGCCGGTTTGTTTTTGTTAATTTTACTGACAGCATCATCCCAACTGACTTCACGCTGACCACGGCGGAGAATCATCCAGATAATCAAAAGCAACAATAAGATTGCCAGTAATGATTCAACCTTATGTGCTATGACAAAAGCTTGAACCCGCTGGTAAAGAGAGTCCAGCTGTTGCTGGTCTAAATTCAGTTCCTGAGCAGCTTCAACTATCGCAGCATCAACCTCTGCAGCAGCTGTTTCCAGTTCTGCTGGTTCTGCTGTATTTTCATCCAACTCAGCAACAATCAGTTCGGGAGATTCAGCATTGGTGACAGATTCGAATTCTGTCGGCTCCTCAGCGACATTTTCGTTGCTTTCTGTTGATGACGGTTCTTCTTCAGTTGACGTTGCATCTGTTTCATCATTAGCAATATCAATCGGTTGCCATTCATTATCATCAGTATCAAGATTAGTTGGATATTCAGCTGCATTGTTCTGACTAGTATTATTGTCACTGTCATTTAATGCTTCGCTTTCAGCCTCACTATTTTCCAGAATGGTGTTTGCTTCATCTACCAGTGTCGCTAAATCCATCTGGGTTTCGTCTTGTTCGAGCAAGCTTTGCAGTCTTGCCATATCCGCATCTTTAAGCGAAATAAGACGACGCATAGTATCCAGTTGACGTTCCATCGCGTCCATACGATTTTTGAAATCAATGTTTTCCTGGGTTTGTGACTCTATGGTTTCCTGGGCAAGCGTTAATTGTTCACTGATGCGCTGTAAGTCAGGATCACCATTAATTTCCGGATCTGCCTCCAGCAAACTGTTTTCCGTTGCAGCAATTAACTTTAAGCGTGCACTCTCAGCATCTGACAGTGTTTCATCGCTCTCTGTTAAGCTTGATTGATCTTCAGCGTCGTTTGGCGCTTCGGTTTCTGGTTCAATTTCATTATTTTCTGCTGCTGCAATATTTTCCGATGTGGAAACTTCATCAACGGTGGCTGCAGGAGAAGCAGTCTGAGCAAGACTGCGTTGTTGCCAGTCGAGATTTTGCCTGTCTACAGCAGCTTTGGCTTCACTGGCAGAAAGGCGGGTAATTTCTTCTGTAGCAGGAATTTTAAGTGTGCTGTCTGCGTAAAGACTGTTCACATTGTTTTGCTGAAATGCCCTAGGATTCGCATTAAGCAAACCAATCATCATCTGCTGCATCGTAATATCGTCTGAGGGCCGTGTCCTCTCGGCGATGCTCCATAAGGTATCGCGTGACTGAACGTTATATTGCGTCAAGCGATCAGATGTATAGGCTGACTGATTTGAAGATGTTGTGCGAGGAGCAGCAGGAACCGTTGATTGAGTATTCGGTGCGCGTGGTGAATCCACAGTGCCACGACCGCGGTACAGCTCTTTAGGTGGATCCAGCAGCACCATATATTCGCGAAGTAATTTTCCCTGACCAGTGGTTGCGGCCAGTAAAAATCCCAGAAATGGTTCTTTGATGGGTATATCAGAAGTGACCAAAATTCGGGTGGAATCACTTTCTTCAATAACTTCAAAATTCAGCTGGGTTAATAAAAAACTGCGTTCCAGTCCTGCTCTTTCAAAATCCTGGGATGAACCCAATCTGACCTCAAGATTACCCTGCTCATCATCCTGAAGTGCATTGACCTCAATCTCTGCCCTGAAAGGTTCATTCAAGGCAGAGTATAAAGTTATCTGACCAAGGCCAAACGCATGACCCGGTAAGGGAGTTAATAAACCAAGTGCCGCAGCTACCGACAAACTGGTCAACGTTTTCTGTTTCATTTAACTCCCCTTCCTTGACAATCTCAGCAATGCCTAGAGGTATCTATCTACCAGAAGTTCAGCAATTTGCACACTGTTTAGTGCCGCACCTTTACGAACATTGTCTGAAACAACCCATAAATTCAAACCGTTTGGATGTGAAATATCTTCACGGATTCGCCCTATATATACAGGATCCTGACCAGAGGAATCTGTGACAGCTGTTGGATAACCACCATCTTTGTGTTCATCAATCACGACGATGCCATCAAACGCTGATAGCAGCTCTCTGGCTTTTTCAGCAGTGATCTTGTCACGGGTTTCGATATGAATGGCTTCAGAATGACCATAAAAGACAGGCACCCGGACCGCGGTTGGATTGACCTGTATTGACTCATCACCGAGGATTTTGCGAGTTTCCCAAACCATTTTCATTTCTTCTTTGGTATAACCGTTATCCATAAAAACATCGATTTGAGGAATCACATTAAAGGCAATTTGTTTAGGATAAACTTCAGCTTCCACCGGGCGACCATTCAAAAGAGCAGCAGTTTGTTTGGCCAGCTCATCCATTGCAGGTTTTCCACTTCCCGATACCGCCTGGTAGGTGCAAACGTTAATACGAGTAATCCCCACAGCATCGTAAATGGGTTTTAACGCCACCAGCATTTGAATGGTAGAGCAATTCGGATTAGCGATAATGCCACGTTTTTTATAACCGGCCACCGCATCTGGATTCACCTCAGGCACGATCAGTGGAACATCATCGTCATAACGAAACTGTGAGGTATTATCGATAACAATACAGCCTGCAGCAGCCGCTTTTGGCGCATAGATTTCAGAAACACTGGCCCCAGGAGAAAACAAGCCTATCTGTACTTTGGAAAAATCAAACTCGGCCAAATCTTCAACCATTATCGATTTATTACCAAACTGAACAGTTGAGCCAGCTGAACGCTCACTGGCCAATGCATACACTTTACCTACCGGAAAATTCCGCTTATGCAGGATATCCAGCATCGTTTCACCAACCGCACCAGTAGCACCTACAACAGCAACATCAATTTGTTTAGTCACATTTCACCTAAATTCTTTTGTTACAGCGCTGCCACAACGGCATCGCCCATTTCAGCAGTGGTCACGCGAGTCATTCCCGCGGAGAAAATATCTGCTGTCCTTAAACCTTGATCCAGAACTTTACTTACGGCAGCTTCAATACGATCTGCAAAAGCCGGCTGATCAAGGGTGTAACGTAACATCATAGCAGCTGACAAAATCGTTGCCAGTGGATTAGCAATGTTCTGACCAGCAATATCAGGGGCTGAACCGTGAATAGGTTCATACATTCCCTTGCCGTTTTCATCTAGCGACGCAGAGGGCAACATACCAATCGAACCGGTCAGCATTGACGCACAATCTGACAAAATATCGCCAAACATATTGGTGGTCACCATAACGTCAAACTGCTTTGGTGCTCGCACTAGCTGCATTGCAGCATTATCAACATACATATGACTTAGCTCGACATCGGCATAGTCTTTGGACAATGTTGTCATCGTCTCACGCCACAACTCGGTGCATTCCAATACATTGGCTTTGTCCACCGAACAAACACGACTTTGCCGTTTACGTGCAATATCAAATGCCACGCGTCCAATACGATTAATTTCACTTTCGCGATACACCAGTGTGTTGTAGCCTTCTTTCTCGCCATTATCCAGAGTACGGATCCCTCTGGGCTGACCAAAGTAAATCCCACCCGTTAATTCACGGACAATCATCAAATCCAGACCGGACACAACTTCTGGTTTCAGGGTGGATGCATCTGCTAATTGTGGATATAACAAAGCCGGACGTAAATTAGCAAAAAGGTTTAATTGTGAACGAATACCCAATAAACCTTTTTCCGGACGCACACTGATATCCAGTGCTTCCCATTTATAGCCTCCCACTGCACCTAACAAAATGGCATCTGCCTCTTTGGCCATCTGCAAGGTTTCATCAGGAAGCGGACTGCCGGTTTCATCGTAGGCAGCCCCACCGATCAAACCGTATTCAAGTTCAATCGCCAAACCATCCTGTTTAAAAGCATTTAAAACCTTTACGGCTTCGGCAACAATTTCCGGACCGATTCCATCACCGGCCAATACTGCAATTTTCTTTGTCATGAATGTTATTACTTATAAATGGAAAAAATATTAGGAAAACAGCCACGGCGTTTGTTCACGACGACGGGCCTCGTAAGCTTTGATTTCATCAGTATGCTGCAGGGTCAGACCAATATCATCCAGACCTTCTATCAAACAATGCTTTTTAAAGCTGTCTATTTCGAAATGCAGGACTTCACCATCAGGCAACAAAATGCTCTGTTCTGGCAAATCAACGGTCAATTTATAACCTGGAGTAGCCTCGACCTGATGAAATAGTTTTTCGACCAGCTGTTCATCGAGTTGTATTGTGAGAATGCCATTTTTACTGCTGTTGCTAAAAAAGATATCAGCAAAACTGGGGGCAATAATCACTCGAATACCATAGTCTTCGAGTGCCCAAACAGCATGCTCACGGCTCGATCCACAACCAAAGTTTTCACGTGCCAGTAATATCGTGCCACCCTGATAACGTGGTTGATTCAATTCAAAATCCGGATTCAGCGGACGATCTTTACAATCCTGTCCCGGCTCGCCGTGATCCAAATAACGCCATTCATCAAACAGGTTGGGACCAAAACCACTGCGCTTGATCGATTTCAGAAACTGTTTAGGTATGATGGCATCCGTATCGACGTTTGGTCGATCCAATGGGATCACGATTCCTGTTTCCACGGAAATTTTTTGCATGTTTACCTCTAACTTTCTTATTGTCAGCGCCTTTATACAACCGACTGCATTATTTCTATACGGTCGTCTTTTTTCCAGTAAAAGGCTCTTTTTTTGTTTGTGTGCTTATGTTTCGATGCTATGAATCGTGTCATAACTGATATCAAAAACTTGCAAAATAATACCATTGTTTAGACAGATATATTTTGATGGCAGCAATCTTTTGACGTTCAACGGACTTGTTGAATTTCACTTTCTATTGCATCGTGCTGCTGAATCAAATCATCAATGGACTTGGTGAGCTCGCTGTCCAGCGAACCTTTTAGAACAACAATTTCCACACGACGATTTATTGCCCGATTTTCAATAGAATCATTTGGGGCTAATGGGCGGGTATCAGCATAGCCTTCAAGCACAAAACGTTCAGGTGGAATCGTATTGTACTTAAGCAGTTCGTGAACTACTGAAGTCGCTCTTGAAGTTGATAACTCCCAGTTAGAACGATAACGGGAAGTATTAATCGGAATGTTATCAGTATGTCCTGCCACGGCAATTAGTCCGTCAGTCTGCGTTAATACTTCATTAATTTTTTTCAGGATAGGAACAAAGTCCTGGTTCAAAGTAGCGTCGCCAGAGGGAAAGGAACCACGCTCACGAATTCGGATAACAATACGATTGAGCTGATTCTCTACAACGATCAAACCACGTTCGATTTCTGATTCCAGCGCTTCTTTAAATTCTTCGACTTCCTCGGCGACCTGCTTTGCCTGCGCTTCTGCGACAGCTTCGGCATCCATGGTGATTTTTAACACATCTTTCGTATCATCAGTTGTTTCCTGTCTGACAATATTCAGCGGTGTGGGTTTAGGTTCGCCCGGGCTGAATTCCTGTGCAATGATGCTGGTGCCTTTAGGAATGGCTTCATCCACTACCTCTCGCTGCACACCAAAGGCTTTCTCCAAAGACATAACCACCATTTTATATTTGATGGCATCGATTTCAGCGAACGACAATAACAAAACAAAGAAACACATTAATAACGACATTAAATCGGCAAATGTCGCCATATAGGCAGGCAACCCTTTCTTTTGCTGCTTTTTGAAACTTTGCGTTTCAGACTCACTCATAGAATTCTGCCGTCGTCAGCTGATTAAGCTTCGGCCGGGGCTGGCTCTTCAGCATCCCGTTTTGAAGCCGGAAGATAATTTTTCAGTAACTCTTCCAATACTTTCGGGTTCTGACCTTCCTGAATTCCCATTACGCTCTCAATGATAATACTTTTATTCATCAGCTCTTCATTACTGCGTAAAGCAAGCTTATCGGCTACAGGCAATGCAAACATATTGGCAATCATTGCACCGTATAAGGTTGTCAGTAATGCAATCGCCATCGCTGGACCAATTGATTTCGGATCGGACATATTCGAGAGCATCTGAACCAGACCAACCAGAGTACCGATCATTCCCATCGCCGGAGCGGCATCACCAATTTGCTGGAAAATCTGTTGACCGATGCTATGTCGGTTGACCGTTTCATTCATTTCTGTGTTCAGGGCTTTTCTGACCACAGCCGGCTCATGACCATCAACCAGCATTCGGATACCCAATGCCAAGGCAGGATTTTTAACTTCCTGCCGTTCCAATGCCAACAAACCCTCTTTACGGGCGATACCGGCTAAGACAACCACACTGGCAATAATTTCAGAAGGATCTTCAGATTTATGCAAAAAGGCTTTGGTCGCCGTTTTCATTGAACCAATGAACTGTTTGAGGGTAAAGCGCATCATGACGACGGCAAAGGTGCCACCTACAACTATCATGAAAGAAGGCGTGTTAACAAAGGTGCTCGCCGCTGCCCCAAGAGCAATAGTGGCGATAATCAGACTCCAGGCTATTAAAAAACCCAGTAAAGTAGCCAAATCCACGTGCTTTTCTCCCTGCTCAATTGATACCTGAAGTCGTATAACAATTTTCGCGTTTAATTGTACCGGATGATACGCAAAATCAACAGTATCAAGTATTGACAGCCTGTTGGTGTTTTTTTCGACGATAAATCAAAATAGCTGGCAACATTGCCATGATAAAAATAAACAACAGCAAAATCAGCGGCCAGATGGTCGGTTGATTCCATTTCGACCGCAACTGGTCTCGTAATAGCGGATCAATCCGATGATACTTTAATGTATTGTTTGCCATCAGATTAGGTTTGATATTTTTATTCCACGCGTGGAACAACGTTAACTGTTTGGGATGAAATCCCCATACCCACGGCACATCATGGCGAACAATATCCACCATTTTATCGATAATTTCCTGACGCTCATCACCGTCAGGCATCACCCGCATCTGTTCAAATAACTTATCGAATTCAGGGTTTTGGTAATTGGCGCTGTTTTCACCGTTATGAATAGCTTTGGCATTGGGCCCGTATAAAAGAAACAGAAAATTTTCCGGATCCGGATAATCAGCACTCCAGCCGACTTTGAATATCTGTGTTTGTCCGCGACGCATCTTATCCTGAAAACGATTGTAATCAGTCGACCGAATCACTAATTGGATATTAAGTTTTTGAAACTGTTTGCGCATCCAGTCCAACTGGGCTTTGGCATCCGGTCCAACAGCAGATACATCAAAGTACAGAACTAACGGTTGCCCTGTTTCAGCATCTCGACCATTGGGATATCCGGCATCTGCCAGTAGTTCTCTGGCAAAAGAAATTGGCTTGGTGCGTACCGCGTCATCCCGCCATTCATAAACGTAAGGGTCCAATCCCTCCCGGCCGTCACGATAACCAAAAATTCCCGGAGGGATAGGTCCTTGGGCAGGAATTCCACGTCCGTTAAAGAAAATAGAAACGAATTCCTCCTGATCTATCGCAATAGCAATCGCCTGACGTAGTTTGCGTGCTCGTTCACTGTCTCCACCCACCACTGAATCCAGCATATTAAAACCAATATAATGGGTAGTTGTGCCAACAGCAGCCTGCAAATCAATGCCTTTTTCCATCATATCTTCACTTAGCCCAAACGACCCACCTGAAGAAACCTGGATCGCCTGTTCAAAGCTGTCGGAAGTTAAGCCACTGATATCGTAGTACCCCTGAATGAATTTCCCCCAGTAAGAGGTACTTTCTTTTTCAAGGGTGTAAATGATTTTATCGATAAAGGGCATTGGCAAACCCGCATCATCCAGCAGACCAGCTGCAGCATCACCTGGATTACCTTCACTGGGATAAATTTCACCGTGATAATTAGGATTTTTAACCATCACCATGCGACGGTTAGGATCGTTTTCAATCATTTGATAGGCCCCTGTTCCAATCGGGTACCAGTCTAAGGTGATATTTTTATCTTTTAATACAGTCTGCTGGTAAAACACGTCAGCTTCCCAGGGGATGGGAGCAAAAAATGGCATGGCCAGCCAGTACTTCAACTGGGGATATTGACCATACACGGTAATTTGGAATTGATAATCATCAATTGCTTCCACGCCAGCGATATCTAATTCACGTAAATCAATCGGCTTACCTTGTTGCTGCAGTTTATTGAGAGTGGCGGCAAAATCACCCAAACCGACAATGTGCTCACTCATTAAACCTAAAATGGGTGAATGCACTTCCGGATGTGCCAGCCGTTTAATTTGATATACATAATCAGCGGCTTTTAATTCCCGGGTGGCTTGCTCGGGGAAATCCACAATAGTGTTCAGGTGACTAGAACTCTGTTGATCCAGATCGTGATAGAGCCATTGTCCAGACGCATCCTGAGCAAATGCGGGATGTGGTTGATAGGCGATTCCGGGTCTCAGGGTAATTGTGTAACGTGAAAAAGCGATATTTTCTGCTGTCTGTTGTGCCCCCGTTAATACTTGTTGATTCTTATCTAAAAACACCACTTCAGGCATTTTCGCTGCGGTCAATGGTTCCATTTGATATGGACGTTTGAGGTAATGATATTGAAAGGGCGGCTCATAAATCTGCGCCGTAATGAGACTTTCATTGGCTGAATAAGAACGGGCGGGATCCAGATGTTTTGGCCGCAGCATAAAGGAGCTGTAACTGACCGTTTTTTCACTCTCAGCTGCAGGGTATGGAGAGTTGATAGCCGATATATCACAACCTGTCAGCGATGCAATAACTATCCAGAAGAGCACAACAGAAAATCGGGGCATAATCATCCAACGTTGAAACCAGGCAAATAGGGAGTATAACGGGAATGTAAGCTGCTCGCCTCTTCCAGTACCTGCCAAAATCAGGTAAGTTTATCGGTTTTAAAATTTCTGGAGTACTTCATGGGTTTTCTACAAGGCAAACGGGTATTGATTGTTGGCGTTGCCAGCTCGCGTTCTATCGCCGCCGGTATTGCGCATGCCATGGCACGTGAAGGTGCTGAATTAGCTTTTACTTACCAAAATGACAAACTCAAATCCCGCGTCGAAAAAATCGCTGAAGAATGTGGCTCCAATCCAGCATTAATTTTTCCGTGCGATGTTAGCAGTGATGAGCAAATCAAAGCTGTTTTCGATGATCTGGCCAAACAATGGGATGGCCTGGACAGTATTGTTCACTCGGTCGCATTTGCTCCGCGTGAACAACTGCAAGGCAGTTTTGTTGACAGTGTGACACGTGAAGGTTTTGCCGCTGCACATGATATCAGTGCCTACAGCTTTGCTGCATTGGCGAAAGCCGGTAAAGAATTAATGGCTGGCCGTAATGGTTCATTATTGACATTGAGCTATCTGGGTGCCGAACGGGCTATCGATAATTACAACGTTATGGGTGTCGCAAAAGCCGCTCTGGAAGCCACTGTAAGATATATGGCCTATTCATTAGGGCCGGAAGGCATTCGGGTAAATGCTGTTTCTGCTGGTCCTATAAAAACACTTGCTGCTGCCGGTATTGGCGATTTTGGCAAGATGCTGGCCTATGGCGAACGTAATGCACCATTGCGTCGTAATGTCACGATTGATGAAGTGGGCAATGTAGGTGCTTTCCTGTGCTCCGATCTGGCATCCGGGGTAACCGGCGAAATTACCTATGTTGACGGTGGTTACAATATTGTCGGTATTGGCGATAAGTAATTTTTAACCGATGTTCATCCAGTTAACAAAAACAGGGCTTTCAGCCCTGTTTTTGTTTTAGCACTTATAAATTTGAGGATAGCAGCCCATGCCACACTCACATGCCGTCATATTATTAATTTTGATTATTCTGAGTGCCATCATTGGTGTCTTGTTTGGTTGGTTTTTCGGTGACCTGTCATTACAAATCGGTTGGCTGGGTGATTTATTTCTCAATGCACTAAAAATGATCATTATCCCGTTGATTGTTGCCTCGGTTATCAGCGGTATTGGCGCCCTTGGTGATGTTCGAAAACTGGGCCGTTTAGGTGGTTCCACCCTTCTCTACTATGGTTTTACTACGGCTGTTGCAGTGTTTATTGGCTTGGTAGTGGTTAATATCATCCAACCCGGTGCAGGAATCGAGCTCGGAGAAGCTACTGTTCCCGAGCGAATTCTGGAAAAACAGGGAACAGGAGCATCAGACATTATTATGTCACTGATCTCGCCAAATCTATTTGCCTCTGCGACTGAAATGCAGTTATTGCCCATTATTGTTTTTGCCATATTGTTTGCGATGGCGCTGACGACGATTGGTGAACGTTCCAAACCTGTATTTGCCGTTTTTGATGGTATTAATGAAGCCATGATGAAGTTGGTGATATGGATTATGTATTTCGCCCCAATCGGCATTTTCGCTTTAATAGCTGCACGCATTGGTCTGGCGGGTGGTGGTGAAGAATTATTCAAAGAGATAGAGGCTGTCGGCTGGCATGTGGTCACCGTTTTAACCGGGTTATTCATCCATTTTTGTTTTCTATTTTTACTACTACAACTAGTTGCTGGCAAAGGCTTAGCGTATTTATTTGGTATGAGTCGAGCTTTGTTTACCGGTTTTGGCACCGCAAGTTCAACAGCCACATTGCCATTAACCATGGAAAATGCCCGCGAAAATAATGTTAGTGATAAAGCCATCAAATTTGTTTTGCCACTGGGCAGCACGGTCAATATGGATGGCACGGCCCTTTATGAAGCTGCCGCGGTGTTATTTATAGCCCAGGCCTACGGCATTGATTTGACGATGACTCAACAGATTATTGTGTTTATTACTGCAACGCTTGCGGCCATTGGTGCTGCAGGAATCCCTGAAGCAGGACTGGTCACCATGGTAATCGTACTTAGTGCGGTAGGTTTGCCCCTGGATGGTATTGCACTGTTACTGGCAGTGGACTGGTTTCTGGATCGATTCCGTACCGTAGTCAATATTTGGGGTGACAGCGTCGGCGCTAAAGTCATTGATACATTAGTTATAAAAAAGGCGCTATAAAGCGCCTTTTTCAATCTGCAATTATGATTAGCGAACTACTCTTCTTCGCTAGATGTTACCCGTGACTCATAAATTTCGATGTCGGCTTCACTGCGTAATGTATTGAGGAATGCTGCCATTTCTACACGGCCGTTCAGTCTGGTCAGGTTAGAGACCAGTCCATCGCGCATTTCAGGCTCTACATCTTCAACTGAGCCCTGTTTCACATCACTTACCGCTATGACAACATAATTGCCGTTATCGGCAGTGAAACCGGCATATTGGGTTGATTCAGCGTTAGGTAATCTAAATGCCTGATCCAGAATTTGTGCGCTGATATCCTGACTATCACGCCCATAATAAGTGGCTGGCTGCCAGGTATCAGGAAAGACTTGTGTAGCGGATGCACCAGATTTCAACTCCTGCAGTCTGGATTCGCCCTGAATATAGGCTAAATCGCTTGCACGCTGATAACGAAGCTGTTCGGTAATTGCTGGTGCAACTGAGTCAAATGGCAAAAGCGTCGCATCAACATGACTGTTCTTGCGAACTACAACCAACCGAGTATCAGATAACTCTAAGACCTGGCTGTTCAGTTCCTGATTCAATACATCATCAGAAAATGCCGCTTTCACAACCTCCTGGTTTTCAGCTATACCACTGCCACCGCTGCGGGTAAATTTCCCAGAGGTTTTAATATCTAAGCCCAATGTTTCAGCGGCAATATCAAGTGTTTCGGGATTCTCATAGGTCAGATTCGCCAATTCTTCAGCTTTATCGTAAAACTGTCGTTCAGCTTGTTGACGTTTATATTGCTGCTCAACTTTCTCTTTTACATCTGCAAACTCTACATTGCTGGATTGATCTATATCCGTTAATTGAATGATGTGATAACCAAACTCCGTTTTAACAGGTTCAGAGATATCACCAACATTCTCTAAAGCAAACACTGCTTCTTCAAAAGCCGGCTCCATCACATCACGCTGAATAGCCCCTAAATCACCACCTGAAGCTGCCGAACCAACATCGACCGAATAGGTTTCTGCCAACTCTTCAAAGGTTTGACCTTCTTCAAGTTTGGTTTGAATTTCAGCGAGGATCTGCTCTGATTCTTCATTATCTTCGATTAAGATGTGACTGGCGCGGCGCTGTTCTGGCCCCACAAACTGTGCTTTGTTATCAACATAATATTGCTGCAACTGTTCTTCACTCACTTCAACCTGTGTTGAAATGTCATCAAGTGACAGTTCCAGATAATCAAGAGAGATTTGTTCCGGTGAAGTAAAGCTTGATTGGTTGGCATCAAAGAAACCACGTACATCTGCTTCATCAACTTCGGTGTCATCAAGAAAATCTTCCAGCTTGACTACGCCAAAGGCAATTTCGCGCTGTTGATTTTCCAGTTTTAACAATCTTTCTACCTCAACCTCTGAGACCAGGGTACTGCCCTCTACACTCTGGATAAGCTGTTGGCCCAAAAGATCATCACGCAAGCTGGCTTCATATGAGGTGGGAGTGAAGCCCGCTCTGGCGAGAACCATTTGATATTGTTCGCTATCAAAGGTGCCATCACGTTGAAATGCAGGGGTTTGCTGAATGAACTGGGCAATTTGACGGTCACTTATCCGAAGACCAAGTTCATCAGCAGCAGAGCGGATAAGTTGTTGGTCAATCAAATCATCGAGGACGACATAACGAATTTCAGCGTTATCAAACATCTCGGGATTGAATTCTTCGCCCATCATTTGCCGCATTTGATCACGATAACGCTGAACAGCTTCTAATAAGGCTGTTTGGGTGACTTCTTCACCATTAACTTCTGCAACGATGGTATCAGTTGGTCCGGAGACATAAGAATTCACCCCCCAAAGTGCAAACGGAATGCTGATTAAGCCAACAATAAACCAAGCAATCCAACCTTGGGCGCGATCACGTATGAAATGCAACATAGGAGTGAACCTTCTTCACGAGTGTGGGTTAATTTAAGCAAAAAAAAAGGCGCATAGAATGCGCCCTTCTTTTGTATTGGCGGAGCGGACGGGACTCGAACCCGCGACCTCCGGCGTGACAGGCCAGCATTCTAACCAGCTGAACTACCGCTCCTGATATTCCTGGTGGGTGCTGAGGGGTTCGAACCCCCGACCCTCGCCTTGTAAGGGCGATGCTCTCCCAGCTGAGCTAAGCACCCCAGAAAAAAGAAACTAGTTTACAGCATCCTTCAGGGCTTTACCAGCTTTAAATGCAGGAATTTTTGCAGCTGCAATTTTGATTTCTTCGCCGGTACGTGGGTTACGGCCGGTACGAGCAGCACGCTCACGAACAGAAAAAGTACCGAAACCTACCAGAGTAACTTGATCGCCTTTGCTTAACGCTTTTGTGACTGCAGAAGTCACGCCGTCAACAGCCAGAGCCGCTTTTGCTTTTGAAATGTCTGCGGCCGCAGCAACTGCATCGATTAATTCAGATTTATTCACAGCTTAATTCCTCGTGTCGTTTATATTATGTATTCAAAGTCCCAAAGGACACACAATACCTCGGCGCGTCTCATTTGGTTGTGTGTATCTAACTACAGCAAAAACAGTGTGTCAAGACAGTAAAACATTAGTGTCATTTACTATGACCATTTTTTGTGAACCGGCTCTAAACTCCTGCTAAATCAGTACTTAAGCTTTTACTTATATAGCCTATACTTATTTTAAGCACTAATGGATTGTGCCAAAGCAACATATTGTTCAACGGATAAGGTTTCAGGACGCAGCTTTGGATCGATCCCCTGAGCCTCCAACTCCGCCACGGAAACACTATTTTTCAAAGTGTTAGCGATGGTTTTTCGACGCTGACTAAAAGCCTGTGTGACCAAACTGCCTAACGTTTTTATACATACATCGCCGCCTAAAAATTGCTTTCTTGGTTGGATATAAATGATGGCTGACTCCACTTTAGGCGGAGGATCAAAGGCTGTAGGAGGCACAATAAATAATTGCTCAACCATGCATTGGTATTGAATCATTATGCTTAACCGACCATAGCTTTTGTTACCTGGTGCGGCACAAATGCGCTCTACGACCTCTCGTTGAAGCATAAAACACATATCTTCTATCAACGAAGCCTGTTCGAGTAAATGAAATAATAACGGTGTAGTGATGTTATAGGGCAGATTACCAATCACCCTTAATTTTTCATCATCCCGGGGTAATACACTGAAATCAAATTCCAGGGCATCAGCCTGATGAATATGTAGATTAGGCGCGTCTTTAAAATGGTTTTGCAGTATTGGCACCAAATCCCGATCCAGCTCAATCACATCCAGTAATCCAGCATCTTCCAGTAATGAGGCCGTTAATGCCCCACGTCCCGGTCCTATTTCGACCAGATGCTGATCTTTTTGAGGGGCTACTGCCGCGATGATGTCCGCTATAACGGCTTCATCCTGCAAGAAGTTTTGCCCAAATCGTTTACGTGCTTTCGGATAATATCGCTGATCAGTCATGGAGTTCTTCTGGTTAATGACATTGTTTCAGCCATATTGATTGCAGCCTGCAGGCTGGTTGCACTGGCCTTACCTGAACCGGCAAGGTCCAGTGCGGTGCCGTGATCAACCGATGTTCGGATAAATGGAAGCCCCAGGGTAATATTCACAGCATCACCAAAACCTTGATGCTTAAGCACTGGCAGGCCCTGATCGTGATACATAGCTAATACAGCGTCATAATCCGCAAGGCGTGACTTTACAAAAATAGTGTCTGCGGGCCATGGACCGTTAAATTCATAGCCCTGCTCACGTATGAGCTTAATCACAGGCTCGATTACAGTCTGTTCTTCAGTACCCAGATGACCACCTTCGCCAGCATGAGGATTTAAGCCGCATACAGCTATTCTAGGGTGTTTTAATCCAAAACCTTGCTGTAGACTTTGAGCCAGAATATGCATAATTTTTAGCAGGCTTTGTTGAGTAATGGCATCACTTACGTCGCGAAGCGGTAAGTGTGTCGTAGCCAAGGCCACACGAAGCTCCGGTGTGGCCAACATCATCACCACTTTATTGACACCAGCACCATCAGCGAAAAACTCGGTATGGCCGCTAAAAGGAACCTGAGCATCATTAATGACACCTTTATGCACTGGTGCAGTAACAACAGCATCGAAAGTCCCATCCAGACAACCATTCAGCGCGAGTTGCAATGTATTAATAACATAGGCTGAATTAGCAGGATTCAACTTCCCCGCCACCACTGTTTCTGCAAGCTTACTTTCCAGATAGACGATACAACCAGCTTCAACTGGTTTGGGAGCCGAATCTGGATCAAATTCAATCAGTTTTATGGGTAGCCCTAATTCATCTGCTCGTTGCTGAAGCAGCTCTGGATCAGCAATAACGATTATTTGGTGACGTTGGGCCTGTTGTGCCAGCTGAATACACAGATCGGGACCAATTCCAGCGGGTTCACCTGAAGTTAGCGCTATACGACAAATCTCACTCAAAGGTCACGATACTCAATGTAGGCTTCATCGCGCATTGCTCTTAGCCAGCTTTCAAGTTCTTCTTCAATTTTGCGTTGTTTTAACTGTTCTCGTGCTTTATTGCGCTTAAATTCATCTGCCATATTTTGTTCACGGCGTTCCTCGACCTGAATTAAATGCCAACCAAAACGGCTTTGGAAAACATCGCTCATTTCACCTTCAGCCAAACCATTCATAACTTCTTCAAACTCTGGAACCATAACACCGGGACTTGTCCAACCGAGGCTTCCGCCGTCAATGGCAGATCCGGTATCCTCAGAGTGTGCCTTTGCCAGCTCGGCGAAGTCTTCGCCATTGAGGATTCGCTCGCGTAATTGCTGAAGTCGTTTTTCCGCGGCTTCATCAGTCACCAGCTCATTGGTTTTGATTAAGATGTGTCGAGCTTTGGTCTGTTTAACCAGATGGGTTTCTTCGCTGCGTTTTTCAGCCAGTTTGACCAGGTGAAAGCCACTGCCGCTGCGTATAACGTCGCTCACTTCGCCAACGGCCAGATTGGGTACAACACTGGCAAACAAAGTTGGCAATTCAGCCTGTTTACGCCAGCCTAGTTCGCCACCTTCCAGCGCATTTTGACCATCAGAGTATCCTGCAGCAATTTCTGAAAAATCACCGCCCTCCGCCAATAAATCCTGAATAACAGCAAGCTTTTTTTCGGCTTCCTGTACTTGCTCAGGAGTTGGTGCATCTGGAATACCAACTAAAATATGTAACAGTCTGAAGGCTTGCTCAGAATCGCCCTGCAGGTTTTGGGTTGCCAGAAAGTTATCTACTTCACGCTCAGAAACGACAATAGAATCTTCGACCTCGCTCTTACGTAACCGACTGATAACCATTTCTTCACGAATGGTTTCTCTGAATTCAGTGAAATCATAACCGTCACTTTCAAGTGCATCTCGGAACTGACGTATGGTGAGATTATTGTTTTCAGCAATTTGGCGGACGGCAGCGTTCAGCGCGTCATCTGCCACCCGAATACCTGACATTTCTGCCCGCTGCAGTTGCAGTTTTTGCATGATTAGACGTTCAAGGACCTGTCGGCGCAGAATATCAGAGGATGGTATTGCGGCATTACGCTGGCGAAGCTGCTGACGAACAGTCTGCTCCATCTCGACCAGCTCACTATCCAGGACAATTTCGTTATTAACAACAGCAACAATACGATCAAGCGGCGCTGCCCATACACTGTTCGCAAGCAATAAGCCGACAAGCAAATATTTAATCATGAACTATTCAAACTCCGTAAATTGTTGGCCGTTATTATAGCGTTTCAAAGCGTCTAAGACCTAAAGAACCTTAAATGTAGATAGATGAGTTAATGACAAAAACATCTATTGGAAAGTTGAATCTGCTGGCTTATATTTATTCATAGCCACGAATACTTTCCTCGAGCAGGCCACCGGATTTCTTACCAAAGCGCCCCAGCCCTTTCAATTCAATTTCAAAATAGATGGCTTTATTGCGACTGTCAGCATTGATATCATTTATGTAATCACGGAAAACTACGCGGGTTGCCCAGCAACAACTGTGGTATTCAACACCTGCCAAAGCTTCTAACGTCGTATTATCCATCAAAGAGCGATAATAGCGGCCAATAACACTCCATTGATCATTAATCGGTAGACTTCCAGACACATCGGCCTGTTCAATCGGAAACTGGTTAATGCCATCATCACGTCGATAACGATGAGCAATATTGAAGACTCCTCCATTTTCTCCGCGATAGCGTAATTGCAGAGAAGACATATTGGAGGTGGTGCTGTCTGGATCCCATTGAATCTGGCCAGCGAGCGCCCATTCTTTCGTAATGCTAGCCACCGCTTCAGCAATATAATCAGAATCGGAGCTGGTCTCTCTGGCATCTTGTCTTAAATTGACTTTACGATCTGAGAAGTATTGGATTTGTCCCAATGTCATCCGTAATTTTTCACGACCAGTTTCTTCATTGATAAAACGGCTTGTCAAGCCCACCGTTATCTGATTTGCGTCACCAATTCTATCTGGCCCGGTAAACCGTTCATGGCTGAACATGCTTCCCATACCAAAGGTACGTAAATTTGTATCAAAAAGTGGAATATCGTCCTGGTCCCGATAAGGTTTATATAGATAAAATGCTCTGGGCTCTAAAGTCTGGATCATATTATTGCCGGCAAATTTCAACGGTTTTTCAAAAACCACTCCACTATCAATACTGATTATGGGTAAAGTCCGGCTAATGTTACTCTCCTCAAAACGGGTTTGGGTTTGCAAATTATCCAGTGAGTAGTATGTGTGGTTTAAAGCAACCCGGGGAGTAATAAAAAAACCTGCGGTACCCATCGGCAGGCTGACACCAGGTTCCATATTGAATCGTTGCCCCTTGACCAACTCGTCATGATCAAACGCTGTAAATTCAGACTTGAATTCATAGCTAAGTCCATAGGCCTGATCAGGTAGTAATCCATTCAATGTTAATTGCGGCAATCGTTGATAAGGATCTTCAACATCTTCCAACAGATTCTGATAGCCCTGCACTGTGGCCCCGAAATTCCAGATATCACCGTAATAATTCACATTTAATAATCGGTTTAAATGCGTGGTACTGCTCAGGCTTAAATTGCTACTGAAATCTTCCAGATAATCACGATCAGAGACATAGTTATAATCAACCAGTGTGGCCCAGCGGTTGCTGCTGCCATAAACACCATTTTGTTGATACAAAAAATGTTTCCGGTCTTCATTGTAGTTGGGATTTATTTCATCACCATTCTGACGCAGACTGTCACTGCCGAGATATCCAGCATCAATCAAGCCTGCTGATTGCGTTGTGAGATAACGAAACTCACCATTCAACATCAAGCCACGATCTGACATATAACGTGGTGTCAGAGTCGCATCCATATCGGGTGCAATGTTCCAGTAATAAGGAGTGCTGACATCAAAGCCGGTTTCATTGGAACTTCCAATGGAAGGAATCAGAAAACCCGATTTACGCTCATCATTTAATGGAAAACTGATGTATGGGGTGTAAAAAACCGGAACATCTTTAAGACGCAGCACAACATCATAAGCCCGGCCAACGCCCTCCTCATGATCCAGATCGACTTCTCCGGCCTTTAACTTCCAGAATTCATCGTCTTCCATACAGGTTGTATATGTAGCGTTTTTTAATTGGGTGGACTGTACGCCCTGACGATTCACATGACTCGCTTCACCGCGCGCATTCATCTGTTTGGTTTGATATTCCGCGTCAATCAGCGTGCCGCGATCTTCATTGATATTCCATTCCGCCTGATCACCAAATATTGACATCTGACTATCACGTAAACGCACATCTCCCTGAGCAGTCACTTTACCGGTAGTTTGGTTGTAAGTTGCACGGTTGGCATTTAATTGCTGCCCTCCGCGACGAATATCTACTTTGCCAGTAAATACAGAAGTGCCTAAATCAACCAACTGAGCGGTATCAGCTTTAACATCAACTTCACTTTGTTCAGTGAGTGCATCTTCAGGGAGAAAAAAATCGGCGTCTGGTCGGGGACAGTGACTGGGCACATGGTATGGCTCTGCGAAAACAAGAGGAGCAAAACAGGAAACAAAACCTGCAGATAGAATTATCAGTTTGCGCATCAATATCCCCGGTGAGCCTTGATGACCGAAAAATCGGCCTTCTATATTCAATAAATAACTGCCAATTTATCGCACAGAAATGTGCTTTCATCAAATCCCCTATTTAATTAAGTTGGCCAAAATCAATATATTGACCATTCATCAATAACTTAGCTTTACCATGGCATTCCTGCTGGCTTCCTAGCCACCACAATCTCCGTGGAACCATCTGGAGTCCATGTAAATATTTTCAAATATTCTGTTGACAGAGAAAAACTCAATCCCTATAGTATGCGCTTCCTTTCGGGGGCTATAGCTCAGCTGGGAGAGCGCTTGCATGGCATGCAAGAGGTCGGCGGTTCGATCCCGCCTAGCTCCACCAAGAAACGAAAGAAAACAGTTTTAGGTCCCCATCGTCTAGAGGCCTAGGACACTGCCCTTTCACGGCGGTAACAGGGGTTCGAATCCCCTTGGGGACGCCATATAAGGCAACCGATAACAAGCGTTATCGGGCGTTAATAAAAAGGCGGTGAGAAATCTCACCGCCTTTTTTGTTTCTGTCATTACGCATTCTCTTTACTAAGTCATTACGCTCATTGATAATCAACCCATGTTTTTCAATGGTGAGCATCATGACTGTAAACGTTCCTTCAGTGAAGTCCTATCTCCTAACCTTTATGTTCAGAAACACTCTCCGCCAGCTGTTAGGATTATTAATGCTATCTTTGCTTGTGTCTATTCATTCAGTACAAGCGGATGAGAAAAAAGCGGCATCTTTTGCCTCGGAATTTGAAGCACTTACGGAAGATAATCTTCCTCAATATGTCAGCCAGATGAGTCAGCGTTATTACAATCAGGTGGAACTGCTAAAAAAGTATTTTGATCTCTACCAACAAAGAAACGATCCCAGAGGATTTAATGTCTGGCATCTGCGAGGCTTTTCACCGAGCTTTAGTTTGTTAGATGCTGAGAATCAGCTGGTTGCGGCCAGTAACCAGAAGTTTTTGGCTGAGCGGCCTGAAAAGGCACTAACCACGATTTTTGCCGAGCTTAAGGAAGTTTCTGTCAATCTTATGCTGTCTTTCCGTGATAATGATCCACAAGCCTACAAAGCGGCTAATGCTATGGTAAAAGATCACAGTGCGCAGATTGCGATACTGCTTGAATCTCATGGTCTTGATAAAGAGATTCGTGGGGTCTCCCTTAACTAACGCACCTTTCGCAGCATAAAGATGCCTATGCCGGCAAAAATGATGGTTGGCAGTGATGCCGCAAGCCAGGGCAAAACACCAAACACCAGCCCCATATGCTGAAAGCTCTGGTTAAATAAATGAAAACCAATCCCAACCAGAACACCTACCAGAATACGTCCCCCTATCGGTGCGGAACGTAATGGACCAAAAATAAACGGCACAGCCAAAAACACCATTACTGCTGAACTCAGCGGCATCATGATTTTGCTCCAGAATGCCAATTGATATTGACCAACAGCCTGATGATTGGATTTAAGGTAGGAAACGTACTCAATCAGACTCCATACCGGTAAAAACTCTGGCGGGACAACGACCACATTCAACATGCCAGGATTGAGCTTGGAACGCCATTTAGCGCGTTCTATCGCTCTGACCTCCACGCCATTTTCATCAATTGTGCTTTGCACCACATCAAACATCAGCCATTCATTATTATCGTAACGGGCCTCTCTGGCTTTAGTAACAATCCTCAATTGATGCTTATCATCGAATTCGTAGACCTTAACCCCTTCAAAACGACCATCGCGATGTATCCGTTCGATATGGTTGAAATGGTTACCATCGCGGGTCCAGAAACCAAATTCTGATTGACTTCCTTCAGTTCCGGTTTGTGCGGAGGTTTGCACCTGCAAGGCTTTTTGTTCAGTAATAGGCCTGATCAATTCACCAAGAACGACAGCGATAATCATTAAAATACCGGCGACAATCAAAACAGCTTTGTTAATGTCTTTTACCGATACGCCTGCCGAACGCATTGCCACCAATTCACTTTGCGACGCCAATGTCCCCAGACCAATCACGCTCCCCAGCAAAGCAGCAACAGGCAGTAATTCATAGATTCGCTTCGGCATCGACAGTGCTAAATAAGTCAGTATATCCAGTAATTGATAATCACCTTTACCCAGGTCATCCAGCTCGGTAATAAAATCCATAAAGGTATACAGCGACATTAATACCACCAGTACCAAAGCGGTACTGCCTAATATGGTTTTACTGATATAGCGTTGCAGAATCATGCTGTTTTGGGTCGCTTACGTTGTTGCCAGAATCGTTTGAGTTTCAGGCGATTTTGTAACATCAGCATAATGCCAATCATCAAAAGATGTACCCAGATCGCCCCAATCCACGGAGCCAGATCGCCCTTTTCTACCCACGCTCGGGTCACGCCTAATAAATTGCTGTAAATCACATAGACCAACACCGCCGGGAAAAATCCGGCATAACGTCCCTGCCTTGGACCAGTGTGCGCCAGGGTGATGGCTATTACACTCAAAATGATCGTCATGACGGCACTGGAAACCCGCCACTGAATTTCAGCCAGATCCTGAGGTTCTCCACGCTCCCATAACACCGCAGTGGGTAGAGATTTATGTTTTTCGCGAACCTGGACCGACTCGCCACGTTCAATCAACATGCTATGCGTTGCGTATTCAGCAATGCGGAAATCCAAATCACCGGCATTACCCTCGTAACGATAGCCGTCTTCCAATACCAGGTATTTATCACCGGTTTCAGATTCAATATCAAAACGTCCACGCTCAGCTCTGAAAATTAAGGGTTTTTCATCACGATGAATCTCAATAAAGATGTTTTCCATGTGGGTTTTATCTTCACTGAGCTGTTGTGAATAAAAGGTCCAGTCGCCGTTCTGGCTTTCCTTAAAACTCCCCGCGACCAAACCTGTAGTATTGGCAGCAATCTTGGCTTTCTGTTCGATTTCATAGCGACCTGATAAGACATCTGGAACAATCAGTAATGCCAGAACGCCTGTAATAATCGCCATTGTACCGCTGAAAACAACCACATTGCGTAATATACGATTACCATCAATTCCACAGGCCGCGATCACCGTCAGTTCGTTATCAGAGCTCATACGTGACAAACTGAGCAATACCGCTAAAAATGTACCAATCGGCAGTAAAATGGATAATGCGCCAAAGGAATTCAGCCAGAGCAAATTGAAAATGACTTCTGCCGGTAAATTACCCACAGCCGCCTGAGCCAGATAGCGGGCAAAACGCGTCGCCACGTAAATCAGCCATAGCACACCGATGACGGCTGTCAGAGAAATTAAAAACTCTCGCAGCATATATCGGTCTATCAGGCTGAAACGCTCAACAAATATTCGTCTTAGGGCGGGCATTATTCAGTGGTCTTCGTTAGAATAGGCAGTCAGTTCACTGCAATAAAAAGCGCAGTCTAAACCATCTACATCAACAGGAGAAATCCATGCAGTATTTTGTGACCAAAGATGTTTTGCCAACACAGTCAATCGACTGTATTGCCGTCGCCGTTTTTGAAGGCAACCAACTAAGTCCCGCAGCGGCTACATTAAACACGGCAAGTAAAGGAATGATTCAACGCGTAATCGAACGTGGCGATATCAGTGGCAAACCAGGTCAAACAATGCTGCTACAGGATATTGAAGGCATTTCCAGCCCTAGAATATTGTTGGTTGGTTGCGGAAAATTCGAAAAAACCAGTGAAAATGATTTTAATGCAGCCTGTATTGCGATGGCCAAATGGTTAAACGAAAGTGCTGCCACACAAGCGGTCAGCTGTTTAGCAGAAACACCTGTCAAAGAACGCAGTACTGCCTGGAAAATTCGTCAGACGATTATCAATACTGAAACCGCTTTATATCGCTACAGTCAGACAAAAAGTCAGTTTAAGCCGGTTGAAAAACCGCTTACCCGACTGGGCTTTATGGCTAGCGAAGCAGATATTGATACCCTTGAAAAAGCTTGTGATACTGGAGCAGCCATTGGCAGGGGCATGAATCTGGCACGTGAACTCGGTAACCTGCCGGGTAATATCTGCACCCCAACCTACCTCGCAGAACAAGCCATAAAATTAGGACAGGATTTAGATAACCTGGTCGTTGATGTACTTGAAGAAAGTGATATCGCTGAATTGGGTATGGGTTCATTCCTGTCGGTTTCACGCGGCAGCCGTGAACCAGCAAAACTCATTACCCTGAATTACGGTGGTGGTGGCGACAGTAAACCTATTGTTTTGGTTGGCAAAGGCCTGACCTTTGATGCCGGTGGTATTTCGCTCAAACCTTCTCAGGGTATGGATGAAATGAAATACGACATGTGTGGTTCCGCCAGCGTACTGGGTACCATACAAGCCGTTGCCGAACTACAGCTACCCATTAATGTTATCGGTGTGATTCCAAGCTCAGAAAACCTGCCCGATGGCGATGCCAACAAGCCCGGTGATGTGGTAACAAGCATGTCCGGTCAAACCATTGAGATTCTGAATACTGATGCTGAAGGTCGTTTACTGCTGTGTGATGCCCTGACCTACAGCGAACGTTTTGATCCCGACACCGTTATCGACATTGCCACCTTAACCGGTGCGATTATTGTAGCGTTAGGCAGCAATGCAACGGGTTTAATGGCAAACAACCAGGATCTGGCCGATGACCTGCTTAAAGCTGGCAATGATAGTTTCGATCGGACATGGCAATTACCGTTATGGGATGACTATCAGAAACAACTGGACAGTAATTTTGCCGATATCGCCAATGTCGGCGGTAAAGAAGCTGGCAGTGTAACAGCGGCCTGTTTCCTGTCCCGTTTCACTGAGAAATTCAAATGGGCACATCTGGATATTGCCGGTACCGCCTGGAATGGCGGTAAGGAAAAAGGCGCAACTGGCCGTCCAGTGCCATTATTGATGCAATATATTCTCAACCGCCTGGAAGGCTGATAGTTCGTTCATGACTAAAGTCAGTTTTTATATTTTAGCTACAACCGATCCGCTTGACCGACAGCAATTTGCCTGTCGGCTGGCGGAAAAGGCTTATCTTCAGGGTCATCAGGTGTTTATTAATACTGAAGATCAGAATCAGAGTGAAGCGATGGATAAGGCTTTATGGGCTTTTCGCCCAGACAGTTTTGTACCGCACCAGATTTTTGCAACGGATAACAAAATCGAAGCACCGGTATTAATCAGCCATGAAAACACTGCCCCACCCAAATTAATGGATGTATTAATCAATTTAAACCCGGCTCAGCCACTTTTTTTTAGCCAGTTTGAACGGCTGGCAGAAATTATTAATGGCGATGAAGAGATCAAAAAACAAGGACGCGTTCGCTATCAGTTTTACAAGGATCGTGGCTATCATCTGGATACGCATCAAATAAACAATTAAGACAATCCGGCTCACTCATGACCGGGCACACATTAAGCGGGTATAATGCCCGCTTTTCTTTTTCCGAACAGATAAACGCAGAGACGCATGGACAAAACCTATAATCCCGATGCAATAGAACAACGCTGGTATCAACAGTGGGAACAAAACGGCGAATTCAAACCTTCTGGTGAAGGCACGCCCTACTCCATTATGTTGCCGCCGCCAAATGTCACCGGCAGTTTGCATATGGGTCATGGGTTTAATAACACCATAATGGATTTGCTGACCCGTTATCACCGCATGAAAGGGGATAACACGTTGTGGCAACCGGGTACTGATCATGCCGGTATCGCCACACAGATGGTGGTCGAACGACAGTTAAATGCCGAAGGCAAAACCCGCCATGATTTAGGCCGTGATGCATTTATTGATCGGGTCTGGGATTGGAAAGGCGAATCCGGTGGCAATATTACCCGTCAGTTACGCCGTCTTGGTTCTTCTCTGGACTGGTCTCGTGATCGTTTCACCATGGATGACAACTTGTCGGAAGCCGTGAAACATGTGTTTATCAAACTACACGAAGAAGGCCTGATCTATCGCGGCAAACGACTGGTGAACTGGGATCCGGTATTACATACCGCCGTATCTGATCTGGAAGTATTATCAGAAGAAGAAGCCGGCCATTTATGGCATTTCCGTTATCCTTTAACCGATGGCAGCGGTCATCTTGTAGTCGCCACTACCCGTCCTGAAACCATGCTCGGTGATACGGCCGTGGCAGTACATCCCGAAGATGAACGCTATAAACACCTGATCGGCAAAACCATCACCCTGCCATTAGTTGGCCGTGAAATTCCAATTATCGGTGATGATTATGTTGATCCGGAATTTGGTAGTGGCTGCGTCAAAATCACCCCAGCCCATGATTTCAATGATGCCGAAGTCGGTAACCGTCATAACCTCGAACAAATCAATATTCTGACCATTGATGCCGCCATTAATGACAATGCGCCGGAAAAATATCGTGGACTGGATCGCTATGCAGCCCGCAAACAAATTGTTGCTGATTTCGAGGCTTTAGGCTTACTGGAAACCATTCAGGACCACAAACTGATGGTGCCACGTGGTGACCGTTCCAATGCCGTTATTGAACCATTATTGACCGATCAGTGGTATGTCAAAGCCGATGTGCTTGCAGCTCCAGCAGTTGAAGCGGTGCAGTCAGGCAAAATCAAATTTGTCCCGGCCAACTGGGATAAGACCTTTTATAACTGGATGGATGGCATTCAGGACTGGTGTATTTCCCGGCAAATCTGGTGGGGACACCGCATCCCTGCCTGGTACGACGAACAAGGCAATATTTATGTCGGTCACGATGAAGCCGATGTGCGCCAAAAACACCAATTAGCGGACTCTGTTGCGCTGAGACAGGATGAAGACGTTTTAGATACCTGGTTCTCTTCTGCCTTATGGCCCTTTTCCACCCTGGGTTGGCCGGCTGATGATGCGGCATTGAAAACCTGGTACCCGACCAGTGTCTTGGTCACCGGTTTTGACATTATCTTTTTCTGGGTTGCCCGGATGATGATGATGGGCATCAAATTTATGGATGATGTGCCATTCAAAGAAGTCTATATCCATGGTCTGGTACGTGATTCACATGGTCAGAAAATGTCGAAATCCAAAGGTAATGTGCTGGATCCTATCGATATTATTGACGGTATCGATCTGGAATCACTAGTCGCCAAACGTACCAGTGGCATGATGCAGCCCCAGCTGGCTGCTAAAATTGAAAAAGCCACCCGTAAGGAATTTCCGGAAGGTATCGCACCGCACGGAACTGATGCTCTGCGTTTCACTTTTGCCTCATTAGCCACTACCGGCCGTGATATCAATTTTGATATGAATCGTATCGCGGGTTATCGCAACTTCTGTAACAAACTATGGAATGCTGCGCGTTACGTATTAATGAATACCGAAGGTCAGGATACCGGTATTGATAACGCTGACGTTGAATTAAGCCTGGCTGATCGCTGGATCATTTCTTTACTGCAACAAACCGAACTGGATGTTACCCGGGCTATCGAAAGCTACCGTTTTGATTTGGCAGCGCAGGCCATTTATGAATTTGTCTGGAATAACTATTGTGACTGGTATCTGGAACTGTCCAAACCGGTATTAAACAATGATGCTGCAAGTGACGCCGCCAAACGTGGTACCCGCCGTACTCTGGTTCGGGTTTTGGAAGCCACGCTGCGTTTAGCACACCCTTTTATGCCATTTATTACCGAAGAAATCTGGCATACCATCGCACCGTTAGCCGGTAAAACAGGCTCTACTATTATGCGTGAAGCCTATCCGGTAGCTGACAGCAGTAAAATTGATAGCACTGCCGTTGCCGATATGGAATGGGTAATGCAGTTTATTAACGGTATTCGTTCTATTCGTTCACAAATGAATATTGCCCCGAAAAAACAATTGCCAGTGTTGCTCAAGGATGCCGCTGACATTGATAAACAACGTTTACATGACAACCACGACTTTATCAGCCGTCTGGCGAATCTGGAATCGGTCGAATTCCTCAGCGGTGAAGCGCCTGCCGCTGCTACTGCACTGGTTGGCAAAATGGAAATCCTGATTCCACTGGAAGGTCTGATTGATAAGGATGCTGAAATTGCCCGTCTGGATAAAGAAATCAGTAAGCTGGATAAAATTATCAAGCAATCCGCTGGCAAACTGAGTAATGAAAACTATGTTGCCAAGGCGCCCGCAGATGTTGTTGCCAAAGAACGTGAAAAACTGGCAGAGCTGGAACAGTCTTTAAGTCAGTTACAGCAGCAACGTAAAGCATTGGGCTAAAACCCTAAGTCCTTTTTTAGGAACTTTCCGACTCTATTAGTCAGTCAATAACAATACGAAAAGCCGGTGTTTTCACCGGCTGCTATCTGTTGTAATAGAGACTATGACTACTGAAGAATTTAATCCCAACGACGCCACCACCACGCCAATGACACGGCTGCAGTTCGATAACCGGTTTGTACGGGAGCTCCCCGCGGATCCGGATACTGAAAATGTTCGCCGTCAGGTGCTAGGTGCCTGTTATACCTTTGTTAACCCAACACCTGTCGCCAATCCTGAACTGGTGGCATATTCCATGGATTTAGCCACTGACCTGGGCATCAGACCGGTGGATTGCGAAAGCCGACAATTTACTAACGTGTTTGCCGGCAATGAAATTTTAAAAGGTATGCAGCCTCATGCAATGTGCTATGGCGGACATCAGTTTGGCAACTGGGCCGGACAACTGGGCGATGGCCGTGCCATTAATCTTGGTGAAGTTCAGGATATTCACGGCCAACTGCAAATGTTGCAGCTTAAAGGTGCCGGTGAAACACCCTACTCCCGTTCAGCTGATGGCCTGGCCGTATTACGATCCTCGGTGCGTGAATTTCTATGCAGTGAAGCCATGTTTCATCTTGGCATACCCACAACCCGTGCATTAAGTCTGGTGACAACCGGTGAAGGCGTAGTCCGCGATATGTTTTACGATGGCCGCCCGCAAACTGAGCCAGGCGCGATTGTCTGTCGAGTCGCGCCTTCTTTCCTGCGCATTGGTAATTACGAATTATTTAACTCGCGAGGCGATGTCGACAATCTTCGTTTACTGGTTGATTACACCATTCGCCATCATTTTCCACACCTGGGCGAACCCTCTAAAGAAACCTATCTGGCCTGGTTTAAAGAAGTCTGTGAACGCACCGCAGATTTAGTAGTGCACTGGATGCGTGTTGGTTTTGTGCATGGTGTATTAAATACTGATAACACTTCGATTTTAGGGCTGACTATTGATTACGGCCCTTATGGCTGGATTGATAATTACGATCCTGACTGGACACCTAACACCACCGATGCCACTGGTAAACGCTACCGTTTTGGACACCAACCACAGATTGCCCAGTGGAACCTGCTGCAACTCGGCAACGCGATATATCCATTGATTAATGAAGTTGAGCCGTTACAACAGATTCTTACCGATTATGTCGAGCTCTACACCAACAAATGGCAACAGATGCGTGCCGATAAGCTGGGGCTGAACGAGTATAAGGGTGATGATGATCATGAATTGAATCAGCAGTTACAGAAAATTCTGTTATTGGCTGAAACCGATATGACGATTTTCTATCGCCGATTAGCCGATGTGAGCTGTGCACACAATGACCTCAGCGATGAAGCGCTATTGGAACCGTTGATGGAAGCTTATTACGCACCAGATGCTTTATCGAAAGAAGATAAAAAAGATATCTGTGACTGGTTGCGTCAGTATCAGCAACGCGTGCAACAGGATGGCACCAGCGATCAGGATAGAAAAACCAGAATGAACCTGGTTAATCCGAAATATGTATTACGCAATTACTTATCACAACAGGCGATTGATAAAGCCCATGAGGGTGATTACAGCATGATTCATGAACTTCTGGAAGTCATGCACCGTCCTTATGATGAACAGCCACAGTATCATCATTACGCTGCCAAACGCCCAGACTGGGCCAGAGATAAACCTGGCTGCTCAATGCTGTCCTGTAGTTCTTAAATTAAGGAGTCGTTAGATGAAGTTGATCAGTAAACTGCTTGTTTTATTGATTTTAACATCTGCAATGACCGCCCATGCAGGTAGCGTCAATGATAAAAAGTTGCAAATTGACAAGGTTGCAGATGGATTAGGAATCCCATGGGGAATGGCAATTTTGCCGGATGGCACAATGCTGGTCAGTCAACGTGAGGGCAAATTAAGCCAGATAAATCTGAATTCTGGTGAGAGCACTAAGATATCTGGCGTACCTGAAGTTAAAGCTGAAGGCCAAGGTGGTTTACTTGATGTTGCCTTATCCCCTGATTATGCCGAAAGTGGCTGGATCTATTTTACTTACAGTAAAAATGTAGATGGTCAGGGAGCTACCACTCTCGCCCGCGCCAAGTTGGATGGAAACACCCTAAGTGATTGGATCGATTTGCTAGTCACTCAATCTCGTACCAGCAAAGGCCAGCATTACGGTAGCAGAATTGTGTTTGACCAACAGGGTCATCTATTTTTCTCGATTGGGGATCGTGGGGAACGTGATAGAGCTCAGGAGCTAAGCAATCACAATGGCACTATTCTAAGACTGAAACTTGATGGAAGTGTCCCGCAGGACAATCCTTTTGTTGGAGAGAGTAATGCCTTGCCGGAAATCTGGAGTTATGGGCATCGTAATCCGCAAGGTTTGTTTTATAACGTCGAGACCCAGCAACTATGGGGCATTGAACATGGCCCACGCGGTGGCGATGAAATCAATCTGATTGAAGCCGGTAAAAACTATGGTTGGCCGGAAGCCTCTCACGGCAAGGAATATTACGCTCCCGTTTCCGTTGGCAAGAAAGAAGTAGACGGTATGGAAAATCCGGTAAAAGTCTATATTCCGTCAATTGCACCCAGTGGTCTGGTGCAATATCAGGGTGATGCTTTCCCGGAGTGGCAAGGTGATTTATTTTCCGGTGCACTGGCGTTACAGCATCTGAACCGGGTCAAAATTCAAGATAACGATGCTGTAGATGAAATACGCTATCTGCGTACAATGAATAAACGTATCCGCGATGTTATTGAAAGCCCTGAAGGCTGGTTATATGTCTCTACGGATGATGGCGAAATTTACCGGATTCAGCCGGCAAATTAATAGTTAATGTCCAGAATCAGATAACGATGACCACCATCCTGAACCTGGATGCTAACTTCATCATCAATCTGCTTTTTTAACAACGCCCGCGCCAAAGGTGAATCGACACTGATATTGCCTTTGGCGTGGTCAATCTCATCCGGGCCGACAATGCGGTATTGGACTTCTTCCTTATCATCTTTCAACAGCGTTACATAGGCCGCAAAAAACACCGCATCCTGATTATCTGGAATACGATCAATCACCATCAAATCGGGAATACGTTTTTGAAGATAACGAATACGCCGGTCTATTTCTCTGAGTTCTTTCTTGCGATATATGTATTCTGCATTTTCAGAGCGATCGCCTTCTGCCGCTGCAGCCGCCAGCGCCTGAACCACGTGCCTGCGTCGCTGCCAGCGTTCACTAAGCTCCTGGTTCATCCTGAACATGCCATCAGCAGTAATGTAAGGTGATGAAGCCATTAATTTGTTGTTGCTGATTTATGAAGTGTTTGCTTCAGCTGAGATTCATTAATTGTTGCACCTAAACGGCTGGCGATCAGCCGCATATCGGTTTCAGCATTTTCCAGGCAGCTGGTGCCACCAGGCGATGGTGTCATGTTAAAAACAATGCCTGTGCCAGGATTAATCTTCGCTTCTCCCATCAACAATTTGGCATTCTTTTTATCAATCAACTGAGGTCTGACACCCCCAAAACCTTTGGCGAATTCAATATCTTTCAATTGCAGGCCAGGAACAATTTTGCGGGCATCTTTCAAAAACAGCCAGCGACGTAATAACGGCACTTCAAACAGAAAGTTTTTAAAAATGTAATTACGGATATCCTTAATTCTGAATAAGTCCCAGAACACTCTCATTACCCGGCTGTCGAGACGCAGAACACGCAGAAAATCAAAAAAAGTTTTGTTGTTATAACGCTCTAACAATGGCAGTAACAGTGCTGTTGGTCCAAAACGGGTTTTACCTTCGACCAGCACATCTGGATCACCATGTACCGCTGCGAACGGCAACGCATCATTTTGCACGGTATAGACCTTGCCACGGAGAATCTGCGGAGTGAAATAAAAACTTCCTGCTACTGGCAGACAGGAGAACTCTAACCCGTACCCCATTTTCTGTGCCAGTAATAAGCTGTGTCCGCCAGCAGAAACAACCACACTGCGAGCCTGGATGATTTTGTCGCCGGTGACCAGCGAAAATACACCGTCTTTTTCGACAATGTCATCGACTTCGCTGTTAAACACTAACTGGATTTGTTTATCGGTTTTTGCTTTGGCTTTATCAACAAAGGCTTCAGATAAACGCAGATAATCCACTGCACTGTAATCATCCAAAACGGCAAGCGCAACACAGGGTTCCGCCCGCATTTCACCATTAACCATAACCACTGAGGGTTCATAGGTAGCGATATCGGACTTCTCCAATAGCTTCATCTTGGGGAATACTTCACGGAAAGTCTGGTAACGTTGGCGAAGCTGACGACATTCCTGCTCGCCTACACCTAAAACCATTTTCGGATATTTGAAAATCACCTGATCAACATTAGGTAAGTCCTCAGCAAAATTCACCAGCATCTCAGCGGCGGCCTTTACTTTAGTGGCTTTCTCCAATGTGTAATTGGTTTCAATATCACCGCAATGGATCGTCTGACTGTTGTTACGGCCATTGGAGTTGACCTTAGCCACTCCGGCATACTTTTCCAACAGGACAATATCATTGAGATCAGTATATTCAGCCAGCATATACAGTAGCGCGGTGCCACAGACACCGCCACCGATAATGGCTACCTGATGAATTTGGTCTGACATAATTTTTTCCGTGCTTAAACGACGGAAATTTTAGCAAAACGTTAATCAGACCGTTTAAAAATATCGCTATTTACACATTATCTGAGTCCAATAAAATACTCAGATTATTTGTATTTTGTTTTATTACTGCCAGAAAAGGACGGTATTGTTGAGAGAATCGCCTGCAACTCACTGCGTTTCTTTCTACTTTTCACCGGTTTTTTAACGGCCGTTAATTTATCTACATCGGTCAATAGGTTCTCTAATTGCGCAGGATCCGGAAGTGGTGTCTCCTGTGTTGGAGGAATCAGCGATGCATTATTATCTGATTGTGTCGCCTGCAACTTCTCGACATCTTTAAGTAATGATTCGAGACGTTCCGGTTCAGGTAACTCGGGCTGTTCTGGAATATCAAAACCGGCTATTTCTGACTGGGTCTGCTTCCGGTCCTGTTCAGCCTGGGCTTGTTCTGCGGCCAGTGCGGCGGCAAAATCCAACTCTGCCTTTGTTGGCTCTTCTGAGGCTTCGGCTTCGGCTTCGGCT
>NZ_DFMC01000008.1:0-63352 GCF_002375335.1 Methylophaga sp. UBA3603 | reverse complement strand
CGGCTTCGGCTTCGGCTTCGGCAGAAATTGTTTCAGTTCGATCTATTTCTGACCCAATAGTTTGTTCACTCGCCTGCATTATTTCGCTTGCTGAGTCATCATCGGTCAAAGATTCCGTCGGCAAATCAGTCGTTGAATCAGCCAGCTGCCCTTCAGTTAAAAGCTCTGCTACCCATTCGTCAGCTTCTAACGAGGATGTTTTATTTGGTGAAATATTAGCTTCTACGTCATCATTTGATTGAATCGATTCGTTATCTACACTTTGATCCTGTTCTAAAATTTCCAATTCATTAACATGAGAAGCGAGTTCGGTCTCCTTCTCAAAAATATTATCCATATCATCAACAGGTGCTGCTAATTCTTCAGAGGATTGGAATTGAGAGCTTTCATCTTCTGCTTCATTCTCCTGCATCTGCTCAATTGATGATAATTCAGCTTCAGCAGGAGTTTGGCTTTCATCTGAGTCTGTCTGTTCAGTATCCTCTTCGGACATTTGCGCGGCTAATAGCTTTTGTTGCAAGTGTTCCTCTTCAGTTAACTGAAAAGTCTCATCTTGTGTAACAGAATCATTTGATTCATTTTCAGTATCGACCTTTTCGGTCAATGGATCAGTTTGAAGAGCAGCAATATCTGTTGCGTCGTTTGGAGATGATTGCTGAACACTTTGATTGGGAGTGACTGAATCTTCTAAAGTTGTTTCAGTAAATGGATTCTCCGCCTGAGTTTCATCTAGCCGTTGCTGCCTTGCTGCTTTTAATCTTTCAGTTCGCTCCCGCAGTTTGGCTCGCAGCTTATCAATCTCATTAAATGGCTCTTCTGCCTTTTCCGCAATATTATTAGTTTGGTTATCACTGATTGCGTCTTCATCGTTTGGCTGTGACACCATTATTTCAGATAAGCTTTCTGTCTCATTATCTTGTGGCGCTTCGGCTTGAATTTCAGCAACAGAGTCCTCTGTTTGGCTTTCTTCAACCGAGTCGCTTTGATTGTTGAGCTCTGATTTAGTCTTATGTTGATCAGCTGGGAACGTATCATTCAGTTCCATATCGGCTGGTGGAGCTTCAGCGAAGGGTTGGGGTTCTTCAGCGGAAACCTGAGCATTTCCGTTAATCAGCTCATCCAGTTCAGCAAATTCGAGGCTTTCTATTTCTGCATTTGGATCATCTGCTAAGGAAGTTTCTTCAGCATTTTCCGTTTCTGCAGAGACTGACTCTTCAGGCTGTTCAACTGAATTTTCTGCCTGCATATCCTCTGGTGAAAATTGCTCAGCTGATTCAACCTCATCATCAACATTCTCCAATGAATTCTGGCTAACCGGTGCTTCTGGTTCAGCGGATTCACTGCTTTCAAGATTTGAATCAGAGATGTCTGAAGCTTCTTCAATAACGTTGATTTCTGCTGAATCTATATCTTCGTTAGTTTCAGCTGATTCTTCTGGTAACATTTCAGTAGATGCAGATTGTTCTGGCGATTCAGCTGCTTCAGAATGACTATCCGAGTTCTGACTAATGGATTCTTGCTGTTCATCAGACTCGATATTTGGTGAACTCAAATCATCCATTGATAAGGCTTCTTCAGCATTTTCAGTGTCTGCTGACACTAACTCTTCGGGTTGTTCGATTGAGTTTTCTGCCATCTTTTCTTCTGGTGAAAGCTGCTCGTTGAAATCAACTTCAACATCAGCACTGGCTGGCGAATTCTGGCTATTCGGCTCTTCCTGAACTGCAAACTCAATGTCCTCAGCAATTGAATCATCTACTGATGCGGTTTCTTCAATATTTTCGAATTCTGTTGGTTCTGGCTGTACGGATTCTTCATGTGCATTCTGTGCTGCAATTTCCTCAGAATCAATTTGTTCAAACGGCTGATCTGCTTCGGAGATATCCTGTACATTCTGACTGGCAGACGGTTCTTGAGCTTCAGCCATCCCAGCGGAATCAGCTTGCTCAATAAACAAATCTGTATCCCAGTCCGTTTCAGCAAACTCCTCAGCAAAGCTGTTTATTTCTGCCTCAGTGTTAGGTTCTGAAGATTCTTCAAATGGCTGTTGGTTTAGATCAGTAGACTCTGCCTGCTCGGCTATCATCTCCTGTTCATCCATAGACGAATCTTGTTCTGAAACAGATGGATAATCTTCTTCATTTTGTTGCAGAGTTTCTTCTAATGTTTCGGCAGCTGCATTATCACTTCCAGCCAGTTCAATGCTTTCTGTTCGTTCGAAAGGTTCTGCAGTCTCTTCAGAAGTGAGATCCGATATAACTGACTCATCCAACTCCGCCAAAGGGTTGCCTAATTCAGTCTGTTCAACAGGCTCATCATGTGACTCAATGGCATCGATATCAGATTCTGCTAATTTATTTTCTTCAGGGAGGCTGGTTTCTGCATCATTTCCAATAACGTTTTCGATCTCTGCATTTTCCTGCTCAAGATCATCGGAATCACTTTCTACTGGCATGTCGGTGGCACGCATAAGATCATCAATTTCGGTAGCCGAAATCATATCTTTTGCGTCTGAATCCACTTCATCAATTTGTTCAATATCTAATTCAATATCGGCTGGCTGAACAGCCTTAGTTAGACCTTGATAGGCTAAGTCATCACTTTCAAAAGCATGAAATTTCAGTTCTTGATGTTCAAATGCTGCCCCGTCGTCAGTTATTTCCTCATTACCTGCTACAGGAATTGTGGATTTTCCATAAATATCAGGCACCTGATTGGTCCAGGCTTTATTCAAGTGGGCCTTCATACCTTTTGGTTCAGTCGCAGCACTGACTGTTTCGGTCTCGGTTTCAATATCTGGCTGGTTTTCTTTAACTTCCGTTTCAGTGGATGTTTTACCGTAAACATCAGGAATTACCGGATTCCAGTCAGTCTTCAGAAAATCAGCCATCCGCATCGAGCTGCTTGCCGGTTCAGGTTCTGGTTCTGGTTCATCTTCTTTGGCCTGTTCATCCGCAGCCAAATCAAAATCTGTCATCGAATCAGCAGGATTATTATCTGATTCACTGGCAAGAGACTCCTCAACAATCTGGTTTTGAGCAAAAATATCATCGACATCGACTTCATCTGATTCGCTTTCTGCCAGTTCAATATCAAAATTTTCATCTGTATCACTTAGCTCTTCGACAACAACCGTTTCGTCATCAAGCTTTTCCATCTGTTCAACAATGGTGTCTGCATTCTCATCATCAAATACACCATCAAAATCTGCTACAGGTTCTTCTTCCGGTTCAGTATCAACTTCAGGCTCTGACAGTTCTTCTGGTAATTCAGTATTAACCGCAGATTCCTCGACCAGTTCTTCATCAACCGCCTCTATCTCCGGGGCATCAGGATCCTGCTCGTTATCAGCCTGCATAATGCTGAGGGTTGCGTCAGTTAGCGAGGTGATTTGGTCAGGAAAGTTATGCAGTGTTTTTTCGTCTTGCTCAGAATACAAATTAACAATTGATTTAAAAATTTCTTTTTCACGTAGCACCAATTCCTCGACCATTGAATCCAGTGCTTCACCGCTTAATCCATAGCGTTCGCTCAGTTGACTGCCTAATGCAGTCACACGTTGCTCGTAGTTATTTTTGATTAATTTGGCAGTACGTGCCGCTGCAGCTTTGGTGCGTTTATGTTTGCGATGCGCACGGATAAACATCCAGATAAACAAAACAGCAAAGATGGCTGCCAGCTCATAGGCAAGCCATTGAAAAACCGGATCAGTCATCGACATTTATAATAAGTCTCCAGGTAAAAGCTGCCGGCGACGGCTGCGATGCCAAAACCAGAATCCCATTATTAATAACAACACAATAATGGCATTACCAATAGCTAAAATGACTGTGTCAGAAAGCTCGAAGGTAGATTTAGGTATTTCTGCATTAGGTTCATCCGCAACAGGATCTATTATCACCGGTTCAAATGGCTCATCATTAACCTTTTCGGCAGCAATAGGCGTTTCTGAAGTAATTGTCAGTGACGCACCGGCTGTTTCGTCAAGCAACTGGATAGGCTTGGGTTGTAAAAAAACATTACGGCCAGCCGGAGTTTTCCCCCGGATCTGCAACGATAATTGATAAGCGGTTTCAGGTTGTAAATCGGCCACTGTCAACTGCCAGGCATTTTCAGACTGCCGTAATACTTCGTAGGGGAATTCACTGCCATCTGGTGCACTGAGTAAAGCAGAGATTTGCAGAGATTGAGGATCAATCATACTGGCATCAGCAGACATAGACAGTCGATGACTGCGACTATCAACATCCAGTTGAGTAACAGTGACATCAAATGGCAGCGCCACTACGTTGACGGATTGTCGCCGCTGACGTTCGAATGTATCACTTTTTGCTGTGATCACAATATCATTTTGTCCGCTGTCAAACAGCTTGCCCAAATTTGCCATAAACGTCGCCGTCTGGTTATTTAAGGTCATTTTGTTATTGATCGGTTCACCCTGCAGTGGTTGAGTGCTTAACTCTGCCGTAACCAGTTGCAGAAAATCCTGTCGATCAATCTGTTTACCATGGTCGGTTAATTTGGCGACAATATCAAACTGCTCTCCAGCAAGAATATTATTTGGCAGATCAATTGTTTCCATCCGCAGATCTGTTAATACCATTACCCTGTTATCCGGATCGATATTGCCATCAATAAACCACTCTCCAGACATTGGTTTATCGATAGTAATCAAATCAAAATGTTTTTCCTGCATCCAACTTACTGATGGCTCATGAGTTTCATATGATTGGTTTTTTTGATCCGGTTGAACCAGTTGGGTGACATCGGTTTCATTTTCACGAAACACCAATATCGTCATTTCATTGACACTGGTATCAATGGTAAATCGATTATCCACAAGTGGAACCGAGTCACGTTGAGTGGCTTGTTCAAACAGATGCAGAAAAACACGTTCCAGCTCATCCGCATTATCCACCTGGTGATACCAGCCATCTGTAGCCATTGATAATTGTTTAAGCAGTTCGTGATCAGCGTCTTCAGATAAGGCAATGGTATGTATACGAAAGCCTTTTTGTTTTATTTGCGGCAACAATTTATTGATGATGTTCTGCCGTGATTGATCGCTGGATGCTTTTCCCTGATGCAAATCAACCAGACCATCTGATAACAGGATAATGCTGCGTTGCTTGGCTGGATCAGAAACTTTGACATTAGCTGTGGCTTTTTGCAGCGCCTGCTCAATATCAGTAAATAAACCATGAGAGTGAATTTCGGAGGATTTTTGCTGAACGCGTTCTCGCCAAGTATCATCAGCTTTTTGTAATGGCACCAGCATGTTTACGTAGCGGGCAAAGGTCCAGACACCACTTTCAGCATCACCCGGCATCAACCCACCTAATAATCTCAGGCCCGGCGATCGTAGATTCTGGGGGTCATTTTGTTTCATGCTGCCAGAGACATCAATAATGATGCGTACATCAGCGTTTGGGTTAGTATCCGCGAGTGCGGGTAACGCAAACCAGATGAGCGGCAGTGCCAGTAATAGCTTCAATATTCTCTGCATAAAAACAACCTGTTTGACTTGAAAAGCGGCAGAAAATGTCATTACTGACGATTTACTGACGCGAATTGTTTTATTTCAGACTCAATATGCAGGTTTTATGCCGATAGTTCAGTTATTTACTTGTCAGGCTTAAAGCAGATCCAAACCGCGCTGGATATCCTGTTGAATATCCTCAACATTTTCCAAGCCTACCGATAAACGTATCATGCCATCACTGATACCTGATTCAGCTCGCGCCTCAACTGACACTCGACCATGAGTTGTTGTGGCCGGATGGGTGATAGTGGTTTTGGTATCACCCAAATTGGCCGTTATCGAAATAAACTGTGTGGCATTAATCAATTTCCAGGCAGCTTCCTGTCCGCCTTCGACTTCAAACGCAATAATGCCACCAAAATCAGATTGTTGCTGTTTTGCCAACTGATGTCCTGGATGTGACTCGAGCCCCGCATAAAACACCTGGGTAACCTGTTTCTGCTGCTGCAGCCAATGTGCCAGTTGATTGGCATTGGCTGAATGCGCTTTCATGCGTAAATCCAGTGTTTCCAAACCTTTCAGAAAAGTCCAGGCATTGAATGCACTCATGGTGGGGCCTGCTGAACGCAGGAAACCGTATACCTCTTCTCCAACCCGTTGCGCATCGCCGACCACCGCACCACCCACACAACGTCCTTGCCCATCGATATATTTGGTCGCCGAGTGAATGACGATATCGGCACCGAGTACTAATGGTAGTTGCAACGCCGGTGTACAGAAACAGTTATCAACAATTAAAAGGCAGTCATGTTGCTTAGCCAAAGCCGATAAAGCAGCTAAATCAGCAATTTCATTGAGTGGATTGGAAGGTGTTTCCAGAAATAACGCTTTGGTATTGGGCTTGATCGCCGCTTCCCAGGCTGCCAGATCGGTTAACGGTACATAGTCTGTCTTCAAACCGAATTTGCTCAGATACTTATCAAACAAAACCCGTGTCGTACCGAACACACTACGTGAAGAAACAATATGATCTCCGGCCGCGCATAAGCCCATAAAAGTAGCAAGAATAGCGGACATGCCCGAAGCTGTTGCCACGCAGGACTCACCCTGTTCCAATGACGCCAGGCGTTGTTCAAAAGTACGTACGGTTGGATTGGTAAACCGTGAATAGATATTTCCCGGTTCATCTCCGCCAAATCGTGCTGCCGCCTGTTCCGCGCTATCAAACACAAAACTCGATGTGGGGAAAATCGGTTCGGAATGTTCGCCTTCGGGCGTTCTTACCTGTCCGGCACGCACTGCGCGGGTAGCAAAACCTTTGTCTTTAAGATTGGTCATGACAACTCTGAAATAGCTGGAAAATCCTGCCATTCTAAAAGATAAGCCTTATTGCTGACCAGCTTTATCCTTAAGTGGCTTAGTGAAATAAACCTCAGGAAAGAGATTTAAGGAAATATTGGAAAATGGCTTTATTAATAATGGTGAAATTAAGCAGTTATGCTCAGCCAACAATGACTGAGCATGCAACAATGAATTACCTTATGGCTGATAATGTAAAGACAACATATAAGTGCGATCTAAGGTATTGAAGTTGTTGACGGTTTGATATTCCTTATCGAATACATTCATTGCATTTAACTTAACTGACCAGTCGTTATCTATCTGATAAGCCACTCTGAAGTCCACCAGACCATAACCACTTAAACGCGTGTTGTTAGCGGCATCATCATAACGATAATCACTGACTTTCCAGCTGCCGCCAATTAACCAATCACCAAACTGACGATCAACATGCAGATTCGCGAAGCGCTGTGCTCTGCGTGGTAGCTTATTACCCGTTTCTTCATCTTCGGGTGTAAGCACAGTCGCATTGAACTGTACCTGCCAATTCATCAGCGTTGTAGCCAAATCGAACTCAAGACCTTTAATTTTGGCTTCAGCCACATTTTCAGTGGTGGGAAATTGATACACCAGCAAATCACGGATTTTGTTCTGGAAAGCATGAACTCCCCAAGTACCCCAATCCGTGTTGCCTAACAAACCAACGCCATAGTTTTTGGATTTTTCGGCTTCTAAATCGGGATTGCCAACAAAAAAACCAACATCTGGATAATAAAGTTCATTAAATGTTGGGGCTTTAAATGCAGTTCCTACATTCGCCGTAAACTGAAGTGCCTGTGTTAATTGATAGCCCCACTCTGCAGTGCCAGTAGTTTCTTCCCCATAGGCTTCATTATCATCATGACGTGTACTTAATAACCAACTGTGATTACCTGCATGCCCCTGCCAGCTGATAAAAATCGCCTTGTTATCACGTGAGGTTTCATCGTAATCAATCGTGCCCTCAATACGATCGTTATCATAATCCAGCCCAACATTGAGACGTTGCTGTTTTGACAGCATAAAAGTATTAACCAGACTGAAAAACCGATGACGAGTATTGAACGTGCCATCGGCAGTACCATCCGCATAATTATCTGACTCGTCGCGGGATTCAGATAAATTAAAGGACATTAGCCAATTATCCGTGAATTGATAACGTGAATTTACACCCATAACCTGTTGAATATTATCAGCATAAAAATCTTCGGTCAGGGAAAAACTATCATAATGATTTTGTGATTGAGCGCGTAAAAAATTCGCTCCAACACTCCAGTCCTTATTGATATCGTGATCAATTTTTGCTGAAACACTATTATTTCGATAACCATCATGATCCGGATTATCTTCTTCTCTGGCATTAATTCCATTGGTTGATTGATGCGAGAAATTGGCATGATAACGAGTCGTTTCATTACCTCCACTTACGCCCGCACTTGCCTGTTTAGTATTATGACTACCAATATCCACCGAAGCATAGGGAGTTGGATCCTGGTTTTTACCTTGCCGGGTAAATATCTGAATGACGCCACCAATCGCCTCTGAACCATACAAACCAGACCTCGGTCCACGTACGATTTCAATTCGTTCAATCTGATTTACCGGAAAGTCCTGGATGGCAGCCCCTCCTGATGTAGCAGAATGCCATTTAACCCCATCAACTAAAAAAAGCACATGATCTGAATTTGTGCCTCGTAAATAGACACTGCTGTTTTTCCCCAAGCCACCGCTATTTGAAATATCCATACCTGGAAACCGTGACAGTAAGCTGGGCAAATTATTAATCTGCAAACGATCTATATCCGCACGTGTGATAACGGTATTCGGGGCCAATACATTTTCCGTGGGCATACGGTTTGCCGTAATCGTCATTGCATCAAGGGATTCCTGTTCAGCCAGAGCCGTAACAGAGAAGGTGGAAGTAGCCAGTGCCGCCAAAGTCAGTCGTGCACAGACACGCAAAGGCATGGCCTTTGTTGAAGGTTTCATATTGTCTCCTAGGGATACGCTCACCCGCGATCCAGGTTAATAAAGTCACACAACACGATTCGGTTGTGATGAACTTCAGGCCGGTCTCCGGACTCACGTTGTGGCTTGCGCCAGTACATCCGCCTTCCCACGATTAATACGCAGTGGCTGATTGGATGCATTTTCAACGTTTACCGTTGCGGGGGCAGTGTTGGATTTTCACCAACTTCCCGTTTAACTCTGATGGATATCAAAGCACCTGAAGAGGCGCGCATCTTAAATCTCCCATGGCTTATCGTCAAACCTGATAAGGACAATTAATGATTTCCAAATTGACAATATAGCTTGCTAATCCTTATTCTGTCGGCAGTTTCAGGTGTCGCGAAAGTGATGAAACGGGAAGTCGGTGCAGCCAAACATTGGATAAACCCGACACTGCCCCCGCAACGGTAAATGAGTTCAGGTTGAACGTTACGCCACTGTATCTATTACGGGAAGGTGTTCAACCGGTGACAACACCGCTCATGAGTCCGGAGACCGGCCTGAAATATCCTGGTCTGTTGACCGAAAATGCTATTAACCAAGTTGTGCGGGTGAGCACATCGGAGAACCTCAATGTCGTTATTATCTCTACGTCAGCAACTGATCGTGGCTGCACTTCTTGTCTTATTAATGGTGATGACTCGTGGTCATCATTTCGCCGATATCAACGTTTTACCCAGCGCCTCCTGGGCAGTATTTATGCTCGCCGGATTTTATCTGGCCTCAAAATTGTGGTTTCCGGCTTTTTTAGGTCTGGCTGTTGTGCTGGATTTGATGTCGGTATACATAGGCGGCGCCAGTAATTTCTGTGTTTCGCCATCTTATGGCTTTTTACTGCCTGCATATGGAAGTTTGTGGCTGGCAGGTCGCTGGTTTCAATCCAAATACCAATTTAACTGGACTGCTCTGTTTACACTGGCGATGACGCTGGTGACGGTTACCGCAGTTGCCGGCCTGTTCAGTGGCGGTGGTTTTTACTGGTTTTCAGGTCGTTATGTCGATCCAACCATGGCTGAGTATCTGACCCGGTTTGTCCAGTCCTATCCTGGCAACCTGAGTAAATTAAGCTTTTATATTGCTGCTGCCGCGGTGATTCATATCAGCTTCCGTTTTGCGAATTTGAGCCAGCGCAGTAATCAGCTACGTTAATGTCACAGCAGCCGCAAACCTGCGCTGCGCTGATTATTGCTGCCCCCGCCTCAGGTCAAGGTAAAACAACCGTTACCGCGACCTTGGCGTGGCATTATCGACGTCAGGGTAAACAGGTCCGAATTTTCAAAGTGGGTCCAGACTTTCTGGACCCAATGATCCTGTCATTTGCCTCCGGCCATCCGGTTTATCAAGTTGATTTATGGATGGTCGGTGAAACTCACTCCAGACAATTGATTGCCGACGCCGCCAAACAGGCAGATATCATTCTGATTGAAGGCGTGATGGGTTTGTTTGATGGTACGCCTTCCACAGCTGATTTAGCTGCCATTATAGGAATCCCGGTGTTAGCGGTCATTGATGCCAGTGCCATGGCACAAACATTTGCCGCTTTAGCATTCGGCTTAGCCAACTTTCGTCAGGATGTGACGTTGGCTGGTGTTCTGGCCAATCGTGTGGGCAGTGCCAGACATGCTGAAATGCTGACGTCCGCTTTACCTAACGATTTACCTTGTCTTGCTAATATGCCTCGTCAAATTGAAAGTCTGCCCAGCCGTTATCTGGGTTTGGTTCAGGCTGATGAACTCACGGATTTGACTGAGCGTCTGGACCGACTGGCAGATAGCCTGCAGCTGAATCCCGAATTTGTTTTACCGCAAATCAAAATCAACAATCAGCCTTTTGAAGCTTTACCCGCATTATTAAAAGATCTTCGCATCGGGGTGGCTAAGGATGCAGCGTTTGCCTTTGTTTATCAGGCAAATCTGGATTGTTTAACCGCTATGGGTGCTGAGCTGATATTTTTTTCCCCGTTAACGGATACAACGCTTCCTGAGGTAGATAGCCTTTATCTCCCTGGTGGCTATCCTGAACTGCATCTGGAAACACTCAGCCAAAATATGTCGATGCGTCAGGCGATATGTGAATACATTAATGCCAATAAACCAGTTGTGGCTGAATGTGGTGGCATGCTGTATTTGTGCCGCACATTAACCGATAAGCATGGCCAACAAGCTGAAATGTGTGGCGTGCTGGCCGCTGATGCCAAATTACAAGCCAGACTGACAGCCTTGGCATTGCAACAAGTTACTCATGATAATTACACTTTACGTGGTCATACCTACCACCATTCCTTGTTGGAAAATCAACCCATAGCTATCCTCTATGCTGAATGCCCAAACGGCAATAAAGTCAGTGAAGCCGTGTTTCAGCAACAACGCCTGACCGCCAGCTATATCCACTTTTATTTTCCGTCAGCCCCTGAACTCATTGCCCGCTGGTTTACCCCATGAGTCAGGATAAATACCGCTTTAATCACCAGGATCGTGAGGCTGTATATCGCGCTATTGGTGAGCGTCGTGATATGCGGCATTTTATTGCTGATCCAATCGATCAGGATATTCTGCAGCGATTATTTCAAGCAGCCTGGCAGGCTCCCAGCGTAGGACTGATGCAACCTTGGCGGATGATTCGGATTACCGATACCGGCATCCGCAATGCTATTCATCAAATCGTTGAAAATGAAAGAGTGCTGACTGCCAAGGCGTTGGGTGAGCGTGAAACAGAATTTCTGCAGCTGAAAGTTGAAGGCATCAAGGATTGCGCTGAAGTGTTGGTTGTCTCGTTGATGGATAAACGTGAGTCGCATATTTTTGGTCGCCGCACCCTGCCGGAAATGGATCTGGCATCGGTCTCATGTGCCATTCAGAATATGTGGCTGGCTGCCCGTGCCGAAGGATTGGGCATGGGCTGGGTCTCCTTATTTGATCCCCAAAAATTAGCCGATTTATTGGGGATTCCTAATGGGGCCTGCCCGGTGGCGATTCTGTGTCTGGGTCATGTTGATGATTTTTACCAACAGCCCATGCTGGAGCAGGAAAACTGGCGACAACGTCAGCCTCTGGATGAACTTATCTTTGAAAACCGCTGGGAAAACAATACTAAGTCATGACCTTTATTATCATGCTCAGCGCTTTGATCATTGACTGGTTTGTCGGTGAACCGAAACGGTTCCATCCTCTGGTCGGCTTCGGCACTTTGGTGAACAAAATCGAAGCACGTCTTAATCACTCCCATCATCATCGGTTTGTTCAGTTTTTTTTGGGTATTCTGGCATTGGTCATTTGTGTGGTTCCAATAACGGTTCTTACTTACCTGATCAGCCAGATTCCGTTCTGGGGCACCTTATGTTCCGTGGTGCTGTTAACGCTGTGCCTGGGTCATCGCAGTCTATTTGACCATGCCAGGCCTATTCTGCATGCCATGCAACAAGGCGATATCAAACACGCCAGAACATTGACCAGCCGAATTGTCAGTCGTGATAAAGATCATATTGATGTGAATAAAGCGACGATTGAATCCGTGCTGGAAAATGGTAACGATGCCGTTTTTGGTACGCTTTTCTGGTTTGTTATCGGTGGTGCAGCCGGAGCGGTTGCCTACCGTCTGGTCAATACGCTGGATGCCATGTGGGGCTATCGAACTCCACGCTTTTTCTATTTTGGTAAAACGGCAGCTCGGTTGGATGATGTATTAAATTTTGTACCCGCCCGACTGACCGCTTTAAGTTATGCCCTGCTTGGCAATACGCGAAAGGCATTGAGCTGCTGGCATCAGCAAGCACCGTTATGGGACAGTCCAAATGCCGGTCCGGTAATGGCCAGTGGTGCGGGCGCTTTGGATGTTCAACTCGGTGGGGCTGCTTGTTATCACGGTGAATGGCACCAACGCCCCATGCTCGGCACGTCAAATATTGCTGAAGCAAATGATATTGTGCGTGCTCTAAGATTAGTGTCTAACAGTGTGTTGTTATGGCTTTCCGTCATAGGGATTGTTACGGGGATCATTTATGCTTAATCACGGCGGCAGAATTCAAGCTTATGCCAAACAATATGGCATTGCTCGAGAGGATTGGCTGGATTTATCTACTGGTATAAATCCAAACGGCTGGCCCGTACCAGAACAGATCCCGGCAGAAATTTGGGCAAGACTGCCTGAAAATGAAGATGATTTAATCGATCAGGCTAAAGCGTATTATCAATGTGAACATATTCTGCCAGTTGCCGGATCGCAGGCCGCCATACAAATCTTACCGACATTAAGATCAGCTTGTCACGTTGCTATCCTTTCACCAGCATACGAAGAACATCGTCATTGCTGGCAGGTAGCCGGTCATGAAGTGGTCGCGCTGGAAAGTTTTGAGCTGGATCAACAGATTGATATGTTTGATGTGGTGATTGTTATTCACCCGAATAATCCCAGCGGTGAAACGTTTGATAGACAACGTTTATTAAACTGGCAACAACGTTTGCAAATGCGTAATGGCTGGTTGATCGTCGATGAAGCATTTCTTGATATCACACCAGAGCAAAGTCTGGCACCATTCCCCTGCCAGCATGGATTAATCATTTTACGTTCGCTGGGAAAGTTTTTTGGCCTGGCCGGTGTAAGAGTCGGGTTTGTGATCACACACCCTGATTTGTTAAAGCAAATCGCCGAAAAATCTGGCCCCTGGCCGATTGCTACAGCATCCAGATGGATTGCCTCGCAGGCATTAGCTGATAAAAACTGGCAACAGCAATCGCGTCAGTATTTACCGCAACATGCCCAACGACTGACAGAGCTGCTCGGTCAATATAAATTAGCACCCAGCGGCGGTTGCGCCTTATTTCAATGGGTTAAAACCGCTCATGCTGCCAGCATTCATCATCAACTGGCCCAACAAGGTATTCTCTGTCGATTATTCGATCGACCGGCAGCCTTAAGGTTTGGCTTACCGGCTACTGAACAGGACTGGCTACGTCTGGAAACCGCATTACAGAAGGTCGAACAACCATGACAGCTAAGACTTTAATGGTTCAGGGGACAACATCGGATGCTGGTAAAAGCACACTGGTAACCGCGTTATGCCGCTGGCTGGTCAAACAGGATTACTCTGTCGCACCCTTTAAACCGCAGAATATGGCGTTGAACAGTGCTGTTACAGCAGATGGTGGTGAAATTGGTCGTGCTCAGGCCGTTCAGGCCCAGGCCTGCAAACTGCCGCCGCATATCGATATGAATCCGGTTTTACTAAAACCCAACAGTGATACCGGCGCTCAGGTCATTATTCATGGCAAAGCCATTGCCAACATGGATGCCCGCTTTTATCACGACTATAAACAAACCGCGATGACTGCAGTATTAGAATCGCATGCCCGTCTGCTTAAACAATATGATGTCGTAATGGTGGAAGGTGCCGGTTCACCGGCAGAAATCAATCTGCGTGATCGGGATATTGCCAATATGGGTTTCGCTGAAGCCGTGGACTGTCCAGTGATCCTGGTTGCTGATATTGATCGTGGCGGTGTATTTGCTCACTTGGTGGGTACTTTGGATCTTCTGTCAGCTTCTGAGCAACAGCGTGTTAAAGGCTTTGTAATTAATCGCTTTCGCGGTGATATCAGCTTATTACAATCCGGTCTGGACTGGTTGGAGCAACGCACTGGCAAGCCGGTTCTAGGCGTTCTGCCCTATCTCCATGGCCTGCATCTGGAGGCCGAGGATGCGATTAATATTACGCAGGTAGAAAAAGCCGACAATGTGCTGAACGTTATCGTGCCGGTTATGCCTCGTATCAGTAACCATACCGATCTAGATCCATTACGGCTGCACCCAAACGTAAACTTACAATTTATCGGCCCAGATTCACCGATACCGCCAGCCGATTTGATCATTCTGCCAGGTAGCAAACATGTCAGCGCTGATCTGCAATGGCTGGAACAGCAAGGCTGGCCTGCAGCGATTCAAAAACATCTGCGGTACGGTGGCAAACTATTAGGGATTTGTGGTGGTTTTCAAATGCTGGGTCAGCAGATTGATGATCCAACAGGTGTTGAAGGTTCGCCTGGCACTTGCAAAACAGGTCTAGGCTTATTGGATATGCACACTACCCTGCATGCCGAGAAACAATTACGGCAAAATCAGGGACAGTTATTGTTCAATAATGCTGCCATCAGTGGCTACGAAATTCATGCCGGTGTCACCGAAGGCAAAGCTTTATTGCGTCCGCTGCTACAGTTATCGCATGGCCCGGATGGAGCGATCAGCGAAGATAATCAGATTATCGGCACGTATCTGCATGGACTTTTTGAACAGCAAACAAGCTGTGATGCCTTGCTGCAATGGGCTGGACTGAATAACGTAAGCAGTTCGGATTATCATGCTTTGCGGGAAGCAGATATTGAACGACTGGCAGAGATGGTTGAGCAGCATATGGATACCACAGCACTACTGACTATTTTAAAGGCAGCAAATGGCTAAAACCCTGATCCTTGGCGGTGTAAAATCCGGTAAAAGCAGACTGGCTGAACAACGCGCTATCAACAGTAAATTAGCCGTCTGCTATGTGGCGACGGCTCGTGCTGATGACAGTGAAATGCAGCAGCGTATTGCATTGCATCAACAGCAACGCCCTGCTCATTGGACTACTATCGAAGTACCGCTAAATCTTGCCGCTGCATTGCAGCAACAGGACGATGCAGATAAATGTCTTTTGGTGGATTGTCTGACCTTATGGCTGACCAATTTGCTGCTCACCGATGATGAGAATTTATTAACTAACGAAATCCAACTATTACTTGAGACCTTGCCAACTCTACAGGCTGACATCATTTTGGTCAGCAATGAAACCAGTATGGGCATTGTGCCGATGGGCGAATTGACCCGGCGCTTTTGTGATGAAGCCGGCAGCCTGCATCAACAACTTGCTGTGCTGATGGATAATGTCATCCTCACCGTGGCCGGTTTGCCGCATGCTTTGAAAGGAAACTGAATGATCGACTTCACCCAATGGTTAACATTACCTGCCAAAACGATTGACCAAAATGCTGCAGATGCAGCGTTAACGCGACAAAGCCAGTTGACCAAACCGGCAGGGTCATTAGGTCAACTCGAACAATTAGCAGTGCAACTGGCAGCACTGCAAGGCACAACGCCCCAAGCCGATCATGTGCATATCACCGTTTATGCAGCTGATCATGGTGTAATGGTAGAAAATATTTCGGCCTATCCACAATCCGTTACCGCCGCAATGATTCGTAATTTCGCCAGTGGTGGCGCGGCTATTAGCGTATTGGCGAAGCATTTGGATGCTTCGCTGGACGTGATCAATGTTGGCACGGTCAGTGAATTGGAAGAGATTAAAGGTGTGCAAGATCAGCGGATTGCTAATGGTACTGCCAACTTTCACCAGCAAGCTGCGATGACTGAAGCCGAATGCCAACAAGCCATGCTGATTGGTCAACATAATGTCGAATGCTGCATGCAGAACGGCGCCCAGCTTTATATCGCCGGTGATATGGGAATTGGCAACACCACAGCAGCCAGTGCAATGGCCTGTGCGATGTTGAATCTACCAGCCAGTCAATTGGCCGGTCCAGGCACCGGACTAAATGCTGAAGGCGTCTCGCATAAAGCAACTATCATTAAAGAATCCTTGTTATTACATAAAAACCATCTGGATTCTCCCTTAGCCATTTTGCGTTACCTGGGCGGCTTTGAAATTGCTGCCATGGTCGGCAGTTATTTACACTGCGCCAAATCTGGTCTGCCGGTGGTGATTGATGGCTTTATTAGTAGCGTGGCGGCTTTATCTGCTGAACAAATCTGTCCTGGTAGTCGGCAGTGGTTTTTATTCAGTCATCACAGCGCCGAACCCGGGCATAGCAAGATTTTACAGGCGCTTGAGGCTCAGCCTTTAGTGAACTTCAATATGAGGTTAGGCGAAGCCAGTGGCGCAGCCGTTGCTATTCCGTTACTAAGAATGGCCTGCGCTCTGCACAATCAAATGGCGACGTTTGAAGAAGCGGCCATCGCCGGAGCCATCAACTAATGCGAGCTTTGTTAATCGCCCTGCAGTTTTTAACTATTCTGCCGGTCAGATTGCAGGGTGAATTTACTGCACAGGATATTGGCCGCTCGTTATTGTTTTATCCAGTTGTCGGCTTACTAATCGGTATCGTGTTAAGCCTTCTGGGCTGGAACCTGACATCTCAGTCACCAATGTTCTCCGCCATATTGGTATTAGCGGTCTGGGTAACCATCACCGGGGCATTACATATCGATGGATTGGCTGACAGTGCCGATGCCTGGTTGGGTGGCATTGGCGATAAAGCTAAAACCCTAAGCATTATGAAAGACCCAGCAGCTGGCCCTATTGCAGTGGTGACAATCGTATTAGTGCTGTTAATTAAGTTTGTCATGCTGACAGTTTTACTCGCCGAACAGAACTGGTGGGCATTAATCTGGTCTGTGATACTGGCCCGCACAGCTTTACCATTATTGTTTTTAACCACTGATTATGTGCGGCCCCACGGTTTAGGCAGCATCCTCAAACAACAGCAATCTGGCGTGCATACACGCCGGTTGATGCTTCTCATCGGTGTATTGGCTTTATTCAGTGTCGGCCTGTTTGCCCTGTTGTTTGGGTTATTGGTTTTTCTATTGCTACGCTACCTGATGGAGCGTCGATTAAACGGGTTTACCGGTGATACTGCGGGCGCAATGGTGGAACTGCTTGAAGCTGCATTATTAATATTTTTTGTTTTATTTTAGGAAAATTATGACTGATTCTGAGAAAAGCCAACGCCATAAAGATCGCATGCAACGTCACAAGGAAGTGGTTGATCAGAAGATCCAAAAAGCCACTAAGGATAAAGGTTTATTGCTGTGCATAACTGGCAACGGCAAAGGTAAAAGTTCATCCGGTTTTGGCATGATTGCCAGAGCATTGGGCCATGATATGAAAGTCGGTATCGTGCAATTTATTAAGGGGGCGATGAGTACTGGCGAAGAAGCTTTTTATCGTCGATTTCCTGAGCAGGTGAGTTATCACGTGGTTGGCGATGGTTTTACCTGGGATACGCAAAACCTGGAACAGGATAAAGCTTCCGCAGAAGCAGGCTGGGATATTGTTAAAACGATGTTACAGGATGACAGTATCAACGTGGTTCTGCTGGATGAACTGAATATTGTCTTAAAAATGAAATATCTCGATGCAGATAAAGTAATAGCTGATTTAGCTGCCCGCCCGGCAATGCAACACGTGATTATTACTGGCCGCGGAGCACCGGACAGCATCATTGAAGCGGCTGATACCGTCAGCCGGATTGAGGATGTCAAACATGCATTTCGTGATGGTATCCGTGCTCAAAAAGGCATTGAGCTCTAAAGATTTTTTTGAGGTTTTTGGCTTGTTTTTTGCTGTGTCATCAAACGGTAAAGTTACTCACATTTTCTGTGGATAAGTCTGTGTTTAACTTTGGAGTTAGTCTCTAAGCTGTTCATATTTAAGCACTCTGCACAAAATGGTCAAAAAATGCTCAAACTAAAATATATGTTTACATTCAACAACTTAGGATCACCTCTATGATAATCAGTGAGTTAGCGACATCTGTTATATAAAGATGTGAAGATTTTGTGAAACAGGTGAATAACTTACCGTTATATAAGTCCCGATAAGCTGGGATTCTGGAATATAACAGACATAAAAAAACCCGGTAGTTAAGTTAATAACTACCGGGTTTGTCGTTTAGGGTTACACAGATTCTGTTTCTTTGACGATATCCAGAAACAGTTCATCATTTTTCAGGATAACTCTTACATGGCCACCATCGCTGAGTTTGCCAAATAACAATTCATCGGCCAACGGACGCTTGATTTTTTCCTGTACCAGTCGCGCCATTGGCCTGGCACCCATTTGTACATCGTAACCATGCTCTGCCAACCATTCACGCGCATCATTATCAATTTCGATGGTCACGTTTTTATCCTGCAATAGCATTTCCAATTCAAGCACCGCTTTATCAGCAACACGTAGAATCGCTTCTTTAGTAAGCGGCTGGAATTGAATAATACCGTCCAGACGATTACGGAATTCAGGTGAGAATGCACGTTTCAATGCTTCCGTACCATCCATATGATGCTCTTGTTTGGTAAAGCCAATCGAGCTGCGGCCCATTTCCTGTGCACCGGCATTACTGGTCATTACTAATACAATATGGCGGAAATCCGCTTTACGGCCATTATTATCCGTTAAAGTCCCATGATCCATCACTTGCAATAGCAGGTTAAAGACATCGGGATGAGCTTTTTCAATCTCATCCAACAACAACACAGCATGTGGTTGTTTAATGACTGCATCGGTTAATAACCCACCTTGATCAAACCCTACATAACCTGGAGGAGCACCAATCAGACGGGAAACTGTATGAGGTTCCATATACTCGGACATATCAAAGCGGATCAGTTCTACCCCAAGGATATGCGCCAACTGACGAGTAACTTCTGTTTTACCTACACCGGTTGGCCCTGCAAACAGGAAAGCACCAGTGGGTTTCTCGGGATGTCCCAAACCGGAACGTGCCATTTTAATTGCCGAGCTTAATGCAGAAATCGCATCGTCCTGACCGAAAATAACGTGTTTAAGGTTCGGTTCAAGATTACGTAGATTATCTTTATCTGCATTACTGACTGTCTTGGCAGGAATACGAGCAATCTTGGCAACGATCTGCTGGACATCCTGGATTCCAATCATTTTTTTGCGTTTTGACTTTGGCAGAATACGTTGGGCAGCACCAACTTCATCCAATACGTCAATCGCTTTATCCGGCAGATAACGGTCGTTGATATGACGGGCGGCCAGTTCTGCTGCCTGCTCAATTGCAGCATTGGAGTAACGCACATTGTGGTGTGATTCCAAGCCAGGCTTTAAACCTTTTAAAATTTCAATGGTTTCTGCAACGGATGGTTCAGGCACATCAATTTTCTGAAAACGCCGTGCCAAAGCACGATCATGTTCAAAAATACTGCGATATTCCTGATAGGTTGTTGAGCCGATACATTTCAATTCGCCATTGGCCAATAACGGTTTAAGCAAATTGGCAGCATCCATCGCACTGTTTCCTGCACTCCCCGCACCAATCATGGTATGGATTTCGTCAATAAACAGAATCGCATGATCCTGTTGTTTGATTTCGCGCAACAATCCTTTCAGACGTTTTTCAAAATCACCACGGTATTTGGTACCAGCAACCAGAGCGCCCATATCCAATGAATAAACCACTGCCTGCTCCAGCACTTCGGGTACATCACCATCAACAATACGTTTGGCAAGACCTTCCGCCAGCGCAGTTTTACCAACACCGGCTTCACCGACAAACAGAGGATTATTTTTACGGCGACGGCATAGCACCTGCAATGTCCGCTCAATCTCATTGGCACGGCCGATTAATGGATCAATCCGACCCAGTTTGGCTTCGGCATTCAGATTAGTGGCATATAACGCCAATGGACTTTTACTTTCGGAATTCCCATCTTCAACTTCAATCTTTTCGCTTTTGGTTTCTTCTGCCAGATTTTCGATGCTGCCGTGACTGATAGCGTTGACCACATCCAGTCGACTGACATCTTGCTTCTGCAGTAAATAAACCGCTTGAGATTGCTGTTCAGAGAAAATTGAAACCAGTACGTTCGCACCGGTTACCTCTTCACCACCAGAAGATTGCACATGCATCACTGCACGTTGCAGAATGCGTTGGAAAGCCAGCGTTGGCTGAGTTTCGCGATCGCTGTCTTCGGCCAATGTAGGCAGATTATCTGCAAGAAAATCGGTCAGATCCTGACGCAAGGCATTGATATCCACCTCGCAGGCTTTGAGCACCGCCAGTGCTTGTCCATTTTCCAGTAAGGCTAACAATAAATGTTCAACCGTCAGAAATTCATGGGATCTTTGTCGAGCATAATTGAATGCCTGACTCAGCGTGTGTTCAAGTTCTTTACTCAGCATATTGCTATCCGCCTATTGTCGTTGCAGCCATCTCATTCCTGTTCCATGGTGCACTGTAAAGGATGCCCATGTCTTTGGGCATAACTATTCACTTGTTCCACTTTGGCCTCAGCGATCTCAAATGTAAAGATACCGCATAAAGCCTGTCCTTCAGTGTGCACTTGTAACATGGTTCGTGTGGCACGTTCACGCCCCATATCAAACAAGGTTTCCAAAACCTCCACCACAAAGTCCATCGGCGTGTAATCATCGTTCATCATGATCACCCGATATTTGGGTGGTTGTTTTAAATCAGGTTTAGACGGCGCAACCGCAAAATCATGCTCGGTCTGCCAATCTTGATCATGTTTATCTGCCATCGCAAAAATCAACTCGCTGCTTCAACCATCTGTTTGAGCTCACCGTTTTCGTACAGTTCCATAATAATGTCACATCCACCAATTAATTCACCATTGATATACAGCTGAGGAAAGGTTGGCCAGTCAGCATAACGGTGAAGATTTTCGCGAACTTCAGGATCAGCCAATACATTCACATAAGCAAATTCTGAGCCACAGGCAGTCAGCGCCTGTGATGAGCGACTGGAAAATCCACATTGTGGAAACTCTGGCGTACCCTTCATAAACAGAATTACCGGGTTTGATTCAATCGCCTGCTTAATACGCTCCATAATATCCATTGTTGTTACCTCTTTATTTGGTTAGTTGTAGCAGATGGGGGCACCTGCTGTTAATTCAAGATTACGCCTTTGATTAAGGTCGTTGCAATAGTCCCAACACACCATCAAGACCACAGTGATTCAAAGCTGTATCGGCAGCTTGCTGCACTTTGGGTTTGGCATGATAAGCCACGCTCATACCCGCTTCAGCCATCATCAACAGATCATTTGCACCATCACCAATTGCCACTGCCTGGTGTTTTTCAATATTCAGTTCGGCGCAACATTTAATTAAAAAATCGGCTTTGGCCTGAGCACCGCAAATATCACCGGTTACTTTACCTGTGAGATAACCCTTTTCATGTTCCAGTACATTGGCCTGGGTAAAATCGAGATTGAGACGCTTTTTCAGTTTATCGGTGAAAAAAGTAAATCCGCCCGAAACCAGTGCGGTTTTTATTCCAGCCTGCTGCACCGTTTTTAACATCAACTCTGCACCAGGATTGAGCATAAGACGTTCGTTATAAACACGATCCAGCATATCGACGGGCAGTCCTTTTAATAGCGCTACCCGTTGTTTAAGTGATGTTTCAAAATCTATCTCACCACGCATTGCAGCCTCCGTAATCGCTGCCACCTGCGGTTTAAGATCCATGAAGTCCGCAATTTCATCGATACATTCAATGGTGATTAAGGTCGAATCCATGTCCATAACTATCAAACGGCAATTATCTGTTTCAAACTCAGCAGGAAGGACATTAATATCGACAGCATACTGTTGTCGTAACATCGACAAATCTGCATGCTGGGTATTTTCAATCAATGCAAAACTGTCTCGCCATTGGCATTGCCCCGTTAGTTTTTCGGCAATTTCATCGGCCAGTTCCCGAGTGAGTTGAGGTCCCTGAACAATTATCTGTGTCATGATGTTTCCAGTCTTAAAATGACAAACGGCGAACTGACATACATCAGTTCGCCGTGTGCAAAAACAGATTTAGTTATCAATTCAATGATAATTATTTCGCTTCATTTTGGTAACGTGAAACGCTGTCCACAATTTCCTGTTTGGCCGCATCAATTCCTGCCCAGCCTTCGATTTTAACCCATTTGTTCTTTTCCAAATCTTTGTAATGTTCAAAGAAATGTGCGATCTGATTGAGCAAAAATTCCGGCACGTCATTGATATCTTTAACATGGTCATACATTTTGTCATGAGGGACCGCAACGACTTTGGCATCTTCGCCCTTTTCGTCTGTCATTTTCAGCATACCGACTGGACGGCATGCCACCACGCATCCGTTAATTAATGGAAATGGCGTCACCACCAATACATCTACCGGGTCACCATCATCAGACAACGTATTCGGCACGTAACCATAATTTGCCGGATAGAACATAGCGGTATTCATAAAACGATCAACAAACAGCGCGCCAGTCGCTTTATCAACTTCATATTTAACCGGATTGGCATTTGCAGGAATTTCGATAATAACGTTGATATCTTCAGGCAGATTGCTGCCTGGGCCGACTCGGTCAAGATTCATAAAGCGATTGCTCCAATAAAAAATAGGGGTAAAAGAAACCCGCCAATTATAAAAGAAACTGTCCAAGCATCAAAGCCGACATCTCTTTAGGGCTTTATTGATCTTTCATCTCCGCCTCTGTTGTGAGATGAACGATCAACAAGCCCAGACGTTATCGACTGAAAAAATAGGCGGCGACACAAATCAGTAACAGCGAAAACAGACGGCGCAACCAATGTGCAGGTAACCGCTTTGCCAGTCTGGCACCAAACTGGGCAAAAATCACACTGGTCAGGATAATGCCGAGAAATGCCTGCCAATGTACGAAACCTGTTTGCCAGGCAGATTGCTGATTTATTTCACTTGGAGCAAACACAATGAAGCCAATCACTCCTGCAATGGCAATTGGCAAACCACAGCATGCAGCAGATCCAATCGCCTGTTGAATGTTAAGACGAGCCATCAGCAGATAAGGGACAATCAATGTTCCTCCACCGATACCGACTAGCGCCGAAAGTGCACCACTAAACAAACCATACAAACTCGAAGGCAATCGGTTTAACAATGCAGGAGACGTTGTACTGGCATTAGGTAGCCAAATCCGCAATGCCATTAACAAAGCAAAGGTAGCAAAAAATATCTGCAGCATATCACCGCTGATTAAACTGGCCAGCAGAGCTCCACCAAAACTCCCAAAAAGTAATGCTGGAACCAAACGGGTGACCGCCAGCATCGAAATATTTCCCAGTCGCCAATGCGCAAAGATAGAAGAAATTGATGTTACAACAATGGTCATCAGTGAAGTGGCAACCGCCATATGAATCAGATATTGATCCGGCAGCCCTTGTTTGCTGAAAAGCCATACCAACACCGGTACAATGACCAGTCCCCCGCCGATACCAAACAGCCCGGCAAGCGTACCGGCCACTATTCCGGCTGCGGCATAACTTAACCATTCAATCCACATAAGCTTCACATCCATAGGGTATGCTGTTTCTATTCGTTAAGATCATTGTTTTCCAAGCTGTATCGACTTTTGAATCCAGGGTACCCGAGACATGACGGGCTTATATTGATGGATAGTTAATTTGACAGAACACATAGTAACGCACCGTCAGGTCTGGCGAATCGCCGGACCGATGATTATCGCCAACATCTCTACCCCACTGCTGGGAATGGTCGATACAGCGATGGTTGGCCATCTCAGTGCAGCGCATTATCTCGGCGCCGTAGCGATCGGCAGCATGATTTTTACCTTTGTCTTCTGGGGGTTTGGCTTTCTCAGAATGGCCACCACTGGCCTGACATCACAAGCTTATGGTGAAAATAGTACCGCAAAAATGCAGGCTGTATTAATGCAATCCATCTGGTTGGCATTGGTAATTGCCTTGATATTATTGCTGCTACAGATGCCGATACGTGATGTGGCTTTGCATCTGGTAGACAGTAGTGGTGACGTCGAACAATTTGCCGCCATCTACTTTGATATCAGGATCTGGAGCGCACCAGCGACACTTATAAATTACGCCATACTGGGCTGGCTGATTGGTCGTGAAGCGTCAAAAGCAGCTTTGCTGATGGTGCTGGTAATCAATATTACAAATATTTTACTGGATGGCTTATTTGTCATGGGCCTGGGAATGGATGTTGATGGCGTTGCGCTGGCATCTGTTATCGCTGAATACACCGGTTTGATAGTGGGACTGGTATTACTCAATCATTACGGGCTAAATAAAAGCGGTATTCATTTATCACTCAGTAAGAAAGTGCTGCAACAAAGCCGGCATGGCTTAACTGTTCATGGCAATGTGATGATCAGAACCTTTTTGCTCATCTCCTGCTTTGCTCTGTTTACCACCCAGGGCGCCCGACAAGGCGATACAGTATTGGCTGCCAATAGTGTGCTGTTGAACTTTATTACTCTGATGGCATTTGTACTGGATGGATTTGCCAATGCAACCGAGGCATTAACCGGCAAGGCCATAGGGCGTAAATCCCCCTCCATGTTAAGAAAAGCACTTAGCTTGACTGCATTCTGGTCAGTATTAATGGCAGCTTTGTTTTCGCTGACATATCTGTTGTTTGGGGAATGGATTATTCGATTATTAACCGGTATAGAGGCGGTGATTGACTATGCTGGTATGCATCTTATCTGGGTGATTATTGCGCCGCTGATTGCGGTATGGTCATATTTGCTGGATGGACTTTTTGTTGGAGCAACACGCAGCCGGGAAATGCGAAACACCATGTTGTTTTCAGCATTCTGTTGCTATCTGCCAGCATTTTACCTACTACAGCCATTTGGCAATCACGGATTATGGGCTGCCTTGCTCATTTTCCTGGCAGCAAGAGGCCTTTCCCAAAGTCTCTACATAGGCGGGATCATGCGTCTGGCGGATCCGAATTAATGATTTTTTCTGGTCTGTTGATTTCCGGGTACTAATCGGCGATCACGTCCCGAACGACGTAACACATGACTCAAATCAAAACGGATCTGTTCCCGTCGCGTTTGCAGCTGACGTCGTTGATATCGGCGGCGATCATCATCACCATAAAACTGACCATATTCAGGATCTAAAACATATTGTTGCTCAGTCCGACTCATGAAAGGCCCCTTCCATAGAATTTTGATAGCAGATCATTACGCCGTAAAAAAACTAATGTCAACGTATTCAGCAGCTAAATATTTGTTTTTTATGGGTAATAGGGCAATCAAAAACTAAACGGCTGGCTTTCAACTGCAAACCATCTGCAGTCTTTTTCCCGTAACGGCTATCACCAGAGACCGGATGGCCAATCGATGCGCAATGACGGCGAATTTGGTGCATACGTCCCGTTTCAATTGAGACAGTTAACACTGTTCGGTTTTTATCAGCATCATAAGTACATTTAGCAAAATGGCTGACAGCATGCTTGCCATCCAAAGGGGAATTAACGGTCAGTTTTTGCCATTCAACGTCACCATCCACCTCGATCTCATAGTGCTTTTCAATCTTTCGTTGTTGAAACAACGTAGATAACTGAGCTGCCGCTTTTTGCTGATGGGCAATAATCATCAATCCAAAAGCTTCCCGATCCAGCCGTTGCACCAGAAAACTCTGTCTCGGTTTAGCAAAGGCCAGCTCGGATACTCGCAGTAAACTGCAATGATCGCCCCACTCGGTGCCTTGTGCCAACATACCGGCGGGTTTAAACCAGACACTGTAAGCCCCAAAATCATGTAATAACTTTGGGGGTACAGGGGTTTGATCCAATAAACGCTTATCGTAATAAAGCTGTAACAGCTCGCCAGAATTCAAGTTTTTTGTCGCTCGACGCAAACGTTGGGTGCGTTTACCTTTTTGCAACCAGACAGCTCCCTTACTCATCGCCTGCTTGATTTGCTGACGGGAAAGTTCACAGTGGTCAGCTAACAGATCGATGGCATTTACGGAGCCTTTTTCCACCGGAATTTTTAATTCAAAACGAACAGTATTATCAGACATTTTATGAAATAGCGCTTTGGCGTAGAATAATGATTTATTTTATAGGTATCCGTGATGTTTATACCGCAATTAAGCTGTTGCTGTCTTGCTTTAGTCCTTGCCATGACGGTTCAGGCGGATGCTTACAAGTGGGTTGATGATGATGGTGAAGTTATCTACTCACAAACCCCGCCTGTCGATAAACCCTATGAAAAAATGGATACCCCCCCTCCACCGTCGATGAATCCGGAAGCGGCAAAAAAAGAAATCGAGTTGCTGATTGAACAACAGAAAGCAAGCGATGAAGCCCGTGAGGAGCAACAACAAAATCAACAACAGGAAGAACAGGCTGCTGAAGCTTTAGCGGAAAACTGTCGAATTGCCAAATATAATTTACAGCAGTACCAGGACAATCCCGGTCGGCGCGTGATGGACTCAGAAGGCAATGTGACCCGCCCCACTGAAGAAGAAAGACAACAGAAAATTAGCACACTTAAACAGCAAGTTAACCAATTCTGTAAACAGGAGAAGTAACCATGCCTTATTTAAATATTGTGACCAATCAGCCTATTACTGATGAAACAGCCTTACTTAAAGTTGCCAGTAAAACCGTAGCGCAGGCTTCTGGTAAACCGGAAAGTTATGTGATGGTGGCTGTTGAATCCAAAACTGCAATGTCTTTTGGCGGCAGTACTGAGCCTACCGCTATTCTGGATTATCGTTCGCTTGGCCTGCCCAGCGACCGCAAAGCGTTATCTGATGCTTTATGTTCGATGATTGAGGAGCAGATTGGCGTCAGTGGCAGCCGTGTTTACATCAGTATGACCGACTCCGAACGACAAAACTGGGGCTGGGATCACAGTACTTTCTAACAAAATTCAACTGCGCTGATACGGTGTGTCAGCGCAGTTTTTTAATCCAATAATCAGGAATCACCTTTTCCATGCGTACTTCGAAGCTTCTCATTTCCACTTTAAAAGAAACACCTGCAGACGCTGAAATCGTCAGCCATCAGTTAATGTTGCGGGCAGGCCTTATCCGCCGTCTGGCATCCGGTCTGTATACCTGGATGCCGATGGGTTTGCGGGTACTGCGTAAAACCGAAGCAATTGTGCGTGAGGAAATGAATAAAGCCGGAGCCCAGGAGGTATTAATGCCTTCCGTGCAACCAGCTGAATTGTGGCAGGAAAGCCAGCGCTGGGAAAAGTATGGTCCTGAACTATTGCGTATAACTGATCGTCATCAACGTGAATTCTGTTATGGCCCAACTCACGAAGAGGTCATTACTGATCTGGTGCGTCAGGAAATTCGCAGTTACAAACAATTACCGGTTAATTTTTATCAGATTCAAACCAAATTCCGTGATGAAATCCGTCCACGTTTTGGTTTGATGCGAGCTCGTGAGTTTCTAATGAAAGATGCGTATTCCTTCCATGTGGATCAAGCATCTTTGCAGCAAACCTATGATGAAATGTATGCAACTTACACACGCATTTTCCAGCGTATCGGATTGAATTTCCGTGCAGTACTGGCAGATACCGGCAGTATCGGCGGTAATGCCTCACATGAATTCCATGTACTGGCCAGTTCAGGTGAAGATGCGATTGCCTTTAGCAATAGCAGTGATTACGCTGCCAATGTTGAATTGGCTGAAGCAGTCAAACCAGCAGGTGAGCGTCCTGCAGCATCTGCCGCCATGCAAACCGTTGAAACTCCCCACAAACATACCATTGAGGATGTCAGCAACTTTTTAAAAGTAACTGCTTCGCAATGTCTGAAAACATTGCTGGTAGAAGGCGCTGAGAAAAACAGCGTTGTCGCTTTGGTACTGCGTGGCGATCATGAACTCAATGAAATCAAAGCGGAAAAACATCCGTTAATTGCTGCTCCTTTAACGTTCGTAACGCCTGAACAGGTGCATGAAGCCACCGGCGCCAATATCGGTTCTATCGGTCCGGTCGGCCTGAACATTCCAATGGTTGTTGATCATGCCGCGGCAAACATTGCAGATTTTATCTGTGGTGCCAATGAAGATGAAAAACATCTGACCGGAGTGAACTGGGGCCGCGATTGTCCAGAACCAGAAACAGCAGACTTACGTAATGTAGTAGCAGGTGATCCTAGCCCTGATGGCCAAGGCACGTTGGAAATTGCCCGAGGTATTGAAGTAGGTCATATTTTCCAGCTCGGTGAAAACTACAGCAGCAAACTCAATGCCGTGGTGTTAACCGAAACCGGACAATCTCAGGTCATCACTATGGGTTGTTACGGCATTGGTGTGTCTCGTGTCGTTGCAGCCACTATTGAACAAAACAATGATGAGAATGGCATTATCTGGCCACAAGCGATCGCACCATTTGAAGTGGTATTAGTGCCCGTCAATGCACATAAATCACAACGTGTTCGTGATGAAGCTGAGAAGATCTATCAGCAGTTGCTTGCTGCTGGTGTCGATGTATTACTTGATGATCGTGGTTTGCGTCCGGGTGTCGCTTTTGCAGATATGGAGCTTATCGGCATACCCCATCGCTTGATTTTGGGCGAACGTGGTATGGATAACGGTGTGATTGAATATAAACATCGTGCGTCAGGTGAAGCGGATGAATTCGCTTTGGAGCGTGTGCTTGAAGCAATTCAACAAAAGTTGGCAACAGCATAAACATGACAGTAATTCGCCAACAGGACTTTGTGCAAAGCATTGCTGATGCGTTGCAGTTTATTGCCAATTATCATCCTCAGGATTTTATTCAGGCGATGAGCAAAGCCTATGAGCGTGAACAATCGCCGGCGGCGAAAGATGCAATAGCACAGATTCTGGTCAACTCACGGATGTGTGCTGAAAACAACCGGCCGATTTGTCAGGATACCGGCATTGTTAATATATTTCTCAAAGTCGGTATGCAAGTGCAATGGCAGACCGAGCAAAGCCTGGAAGATATGGTTAATGAGGGCGTACGTCAGGCTTATCAACATCCGGATAATGTATTACGTGCTTCTATCGTCGCTGATCCGATTGGCAGCCGCAAAAATACTGGTGATAACACACCAGCAGTGATTTACACCGAACTGGTGCCCGGCAACAAGATAGAAATTGATATTGCCGCCAAAGGTGGTGGTAGCGAAAACAAAGCCAAATTCACCATTTTGAATCCTAGCGATAGTCTGTTGGATTGGGTACTGGAAACTGTTCCCAAAATGGGTGCGGGTTGGTGTCCGCCTGGCATGCTGGGTATTGGCATTGGCGGAACGGCAGAAAAAGCCATGCTGATGGCTAAACAAAGCCTGATGGAAGATATTGATATTCAGGATTTGCTGGAACGTGGCCCACAAACGGCCACTGAAAAGTTGCGGGTTGAGTTATACGAAAAAGTGAATCAACTGGGAATTGGTGCTCAAGGTTTAGGCGGTCTAACGACGGTGTTGGATATCAAGATCAAGGATTATCCGACCCATGCGGCTTCGCTTCCCGTTGCCATGATTCCTAATTGTGCCGCCACCCGTCACGTGCATTTCACGTTGGATGGTTCTGGTCCGGCAACATTCACCCCGCCCTCTTTAACTGACTGGCCAGAAATCACTTGGCAGGCTGCGGAAAACACCCGGCATATCAATCTCGACACAATAACGCATGATGAGATTAAACAATGGCAACCTGGTGATACCTTATTACTCACCGGTCATTTTTTAACCGGCCGGGATGCAGCGCATAAAAAGATTGCTGATTTGCTGGATAGTGGTAAGCCGTTACCCGAAGGGCTGGATTTTCATAATCGCTTTATATACTACGTCGGTCCGGTGGATCCGGTTAAAAATGAAATTGTCGGTCCAGCAGGTCCCACCACGGCAACCCGAATGGATAAATTTACTGAAACCATGCTGGCGAAAACAGGTCTGTTAGGCATGATAGGCAAGGCCGAACGCGGTGAACAAACCGTCGATTTAATCAAAAAGTATCAATCGACCTATTTGATCGCGGTGGGTGGCGCTGCTTATCTGGTATCAAAAGCAATTAAATCTTCACGCTTGATAGCTTTTGAAGAATTAGGCATGGAAGCAATTCGTGAATTCTATGTAGAAAATATGCCCGTCACTGTAGCAGTTGATAGTCGCGGAAGCTCGGTACATCAAACGGGTCCTCAGGAATGGCGGCAGAAAATTGCTGGTATTCCCATTAAAACGATAACAACTTAGAGAGAATTATTATGGGCATTACAATAAGTTTACATTTACTGGCTTCGGTTATCTGGGTGGGCGGATTATTTTTCGCTTTTATGTTTTTACGCCCCGTTGCTGGGACCTTACTTGAACCCGAACAGCGCTTTCCGCTTTGGGCAAGTGTTTTTAAACGATTTTTTCCATGGGTGTGGGCGTCAGTGATCACGATATTGATTACCGGCTTCGGCATGCTGTTTATGCTGGGCGGTATGGGAGCCGTCGGTATTCATGTGCACATCATGTTGCTACTGGGAATTTTCATGATGCTATTGTTTATGCATGTATTTTTTAACCCTTACCGCAAACTCAAATGGGCTGTAGCAGAACATGACTGGATCGCCTCGGCTAATGAACTGGATAAAATTCGCAAATTTGTACGAGCAAATCTCATTCTTGGCTTAATAGTTATTGTCATTGGCTCAGCTGGCCGTTATTTTTAGTATCCATGACGCTTAAACCTTTTTATATTTCACTGCTTTCACTCGTATTGACGGGAGAAGTGCTGGCAAATGATATTAAACAGGTCCGAAACAGTGACGGTGTGGTGGAATTTAGTAATGCTGATATCGATGTTCGTAAGCCCACATCTATTCACAGCAATAAAACCATCATTTATAAATCACTTTCCAATGATGGGGAAAGTTTCAGTTTTTCTGATAAGAAACCGTTAAACGGTGACTTTGAGGTTCTGGCTTATGAATGTTATGCCTGTAATCCCACTTCAAAGATAAATTGGCATACCATCAGTCTGAATACCGACGATTATGCTGACACGGTCAGAACCATGGCCAAAAAATATAAAATTGATGCCGCTCTGGTCCGTGCCGTTATTCATGCCGAATCGGCTTTTAATGCCAAAGCTTTATCTAAAAAAGGTGCACAAGGTTTGATGCAACTGATGCCTGGTACTGCTAAAGATCTGGGGGTCACCAATGCATTTGATGTGCAACAGAATATTGAAGGTGGCGTGAAATATCTGGCCGGTTTGTTACACACTTTCGATGGGAATATCAAACTCGCAACGGCCGCATACAATGCCGGTCCAGGCGCGGTCAAACGTTACAAGGGCATCCCCCCCTATGCCGAGACAGAAGTATATGTTGAGCGCGTTGGCATCTTGCATCAGCGTTATGGACAGGAAGGCTGAGCCAGGCCATTCTGACTTAACCATAATTGTTTTATAATCAGGGATAGCTTTTTGTCTAAATTCAGCTTATTTAGAAAACGCCAGTTGTGGTTTCCAACAATTTGGGGTGGCTTAATAATTTTATTACTGCTAACCCTTTGTAGTTTGCTTCTATTAAGGCAACTGGCCGTTATCCTTGCCCCTACCGATCCAGTCGCGGATCGAACATATCTGGTAGTGGAAGGCTGGCAGGATGAAGACAGTTTGCTGGCAGCCCTGGCGATATTTAATGCTGAACAGTATCAATATATGATCACCACAGGCGGCCCGAATGTCCGTTTCTTAAGCCCGGCCCATGCTTCCTATGCTGAACAGGCGGGTGCATTTATGGTGCAGCATGGTCTGGATGCTGAAAAACTGATTATGATTCCTGCGCCGGAATCCGCACAGGAACGTACCTATCTCAGTGCGGTAATGGTGCGAGACTGGCTGGCGTTGAAAGAGACTGATTTAAAAGGGTTAAACGTCCATACCAGTGATGTACATGCCAGACGAACTCGCAGTTTATATCGTGAGGCATTCCCCAATGTCGAAATAGGTATATATGCGGCGGCGCCACAAGGTTTTGCACTCAATAAATGGTGGCAGACCAGTGATGGTGCAAAATCAGTGATAACTGAATTGATAGGTAATTTTTGGGTGGCGTGTTGTTTTCAACCGGGTGAGCCCGGTTCACATTATGAAAAATGGGCTGTTGAAAAAAGCGGCCAGACATCAGATTCCAGGTAAACTGAGCGTCAACGTACCATCACGCTGCGTCATCTCGAGATGCTTCATAAAACTCATACCAAGCAACACAATATCTTCTGACATATGAGGGTTAATATGTGCCTGAATATGCTGTAATTTGATTGCGCCGAGCTGCACGGTATCTAATTCGGTAGAATACACAGGAACCACGCCATTTGCCGTATTGACCATCGCCTGTCGGCCCTGCTTCAGACCCGCCTCTCTGGCAATTCCTGCCGGCACGCTGATATTGGTTGCACCGGTATCCAGCAAAAAGGTCACTTCATGCCCATTGATAAATCCTGGAGCAACATAGTGTCCTGCTTGATTTCGCAATAACACCACATCTGTCCCCAGACCTGCCTCCATCTCCATCAGATGGCGGTTAGGATTATATTTCTGTTCAATAAAGCCATTAAAAAATAAGGTCAGAGACCCCATTAATAACAACCAGAAAATAATGGTAAATGCTTTTGACGAGCCTTTTTGATGTGCTGGATTCATTTTCATTTAAGTTAATTCAGTTAAGGTAAAACCAATTTAATATAACCGCGGTCAGAGAATCACATTATGCGGGCAAGCCACTTGAATTACATCCAAACCTGGAGATATTAGCAAATGAACACACGCAGTCTGATGGATAAACTTCTGCAATCTGGTCAGCAGTTTCTCGACAAGCAAAATACTAGTTCCAATACCAGTGACAATAAAATTGGTCAGTTTTTAACGGGGGCTGGTGGGGGCGCTTTGGCGGGAACAGCGGTAGGTCTTCTGCTCGGGAATAAAAAAGCTCGCAAAATGGGTGGCAGTGTTCTGAAATATGGCGGTGTGGCGGCATTGGGTGCCGTTGCATTTAAAGCTTATCAGAGCTGGCAGCAAAACAATCAACAAACCGCACCTCAAGCCATGCCACAAACCTTAGACCGCTTACCCGCTCCAGAAGCTGAACTGCATAGCCAGGCAATATTACAAGCCATGATTGGTGCCGCCAAAGCTGATGGGCATATTAATGATGAGGAACGTTTGTTAATTGATCAGCAAGTTGCGCAAATCACAGATGATTCTGAGCTAAAACATTGGATAGATTCTGAGTTAAAAAAACCGGTTAATCCTGCTGAAATTGCCAAATTAGCATCTACACAGGAAATGGCCGCTGAAATGTATCTGGCCAGTTTGATTATGATTGATGAAGATAGCTTTATGGAAAAAGTGTATCTGGATGAGCTAGCACGTCAGCTTAAACTTGATGAGGCTTTAAAAGCCGAAATCCACCAGGCTAAAAACAACGCTGTCACATGATATGCTTGCCGCATGTCATTTCTACCCTCCCTGTTCATTGTGTTGCTGGGCACAAGTTTTGCCCAGTCAACGCCATTTTTTGATCCTGTTTCAGCAGAAATGGTACAACCTCCACTGACCAGTGGAAGTTGTACAAACTGCCATCTATCAGATCAGGCTAAATGGTATTTTGAGGAGGAGATTATTGCTTCCCTACCAACGCCATCTTCTGCATCAGTCAGCTTACCCAAATGGCTGGAAAAACAAGCTGAAATTAATGACAATATCCCCATATGGATTGCTTCCCCTACAGAAATTGAGTCAGCCAGGCTCAATAAATCAGGTAAATCACTTATTCTGGATGACGGCACACAAGTCAATTTTGAAACAATAGCTAAAATTCCACAAAATCAATCATTCTGGAATAAAAATACCACTGAGTTTTTTAAACAACGCGATATTCGTTTACGCGGCAAAATGACGGGGAATGCATTTATTGCGCGCACCGTCTGGCCGCTGGATTTTGCCATTAACAATTATCAGTTATTGCCACTCAGCGAAGATGAAGATTTGCAAGCTCTGGTTCAGGCTGATGATGGCGGCGTACAACAACCACATCAAAGTCGTCTGTTATGGGAGCGAACGCTCGGCTCTGCCATGGAGGCTGCTGGTAAACCGGTTTTAGGCTTGATGCTTAATGGTGCTCAGGGAGATGATCATGAAGCTCTGGCGGGGCATTTTGCAGTAGTGACCGGCCAGTTCGGTGATAATGGCAGTTACGCTGACTGGCTGGTCAATAATTTTTACAATCTGGAAACCATCAGTGAAAAAGGCATTATTGCTGCCGTCACTCCAATGGACAACTATCTGGCAGACCTCAATGCCGGACAAAATTATTATCGGCCGTCCTACATGCTGGTAGCTACGCTTAAAAATCATCAGCCAGCAGCAGAATTTCAACAATCTATTAATCAGGTAATGAATTATTTCTATCGGGGTAATTTCATTTATAACCACGCAGACGCAAACTGTACCGGCATCAGCATCGATAGCTTGCGTGCATTAAATTGGAATATCCCCACACGTGGCATAAATGGCTATGTTCAGGCGATTGGTGCCTATTTTTATACGGCTATTATTGAAATGGATCTGAATGCAGCCAGACAGATTTATGATTATCTGACGACCGAAACCACTCGCCTGTTACCAGCCGTAGCATTTGATGCTATTGGGGAAGATTTACTACGTTTAACAACCGGTCAAGCAACACGATCGCTTTCTAGCTACGAAAAAATTCTTGCTGATTCTATTGAGGCCATCTGGTTTGTCCGAATACCACAAATACCATCTAGTCGGATCTATGGTGATGCACCGGTTTACAGTTTTAGCGAATATGTGGAAACGGCACCGGCCGATAGGGATGAGTGGGTTACTATCGAGTTAGCTGAACGTAATATTCCAGCTTCTTTTCACAAGCAACCACCAGTTAATCCAAAACCACACCCTATTCCCTGGCCAATAGCACTGATTTTATTTGGTTTAAGCGGTTTTATCATTTTGGTGCTTCGCCGTTTGATAAAACACTTTTCCCGACGAAAATAAAACCGTTAGGCAATTGAGAGCAATCAAGTTTTCTCTTTAACTAACTGTTTCTTCAACTTTATGATGGTTGCTCATAAATCGACGCAGCCATTTTTCCAGCTCTAAAATCAAATACATAACAATACCCACCGCAATGATCTCGGTACCATGGCGTAATCCAATTGGTGTTGATTCAAATAATGTGTTCATAAATGGCGCGTAGGTAAAAATCAGCTGCAATAAAATGACCATTCCGATTGAAATAAACACTATAGATGAGGTGAACCACCGTTTAATTGACCACGATGCACTGTTTAAACAACGCACATTGAACAGGTAAAATACTTCCATCACCACCAGAGTATTCACGGCATATGTCCGGGATTGTTCAATTGAAGCCCCCTGAGACTGGGTCCATAAAAACATGCCATAAACCCCAATAACAAACAGTAATGACACAAAGCTGATACGCCAGACCAGAAACCCGGAGAGCATTTTTTCATCTCGTTGTCTTGGTTTACACTTCATGGCATTCTCTTCACCCGGTTCAAATGCCAGAGATAACGCCAAAGCAATTGAACTGACCATATTGATCCACAATATCTGTAAAGGAGTGATCGGTAAGGTCATGCCCGCCATTACTGCCGCAATAATACTTAATGATTCACCTCCATTGATGGGCAGTAAAAATAAGATGGCTTTTTTCAAGTTGTCATATACCGTACGTCCTTCTCTAACAGCTTTGGCAATCGAAGCAAAGTTATCATCGGCTAACACCATTTCTGCCGCTTCCTTGGCTGCCTCAGTCCCCCCTTGTCCCATTGCTATCCCTACATCTGCTCGTTTCAATGCCGGGGCATCATTTACCCCATCCCCCGTCATCGCAACAACATGACCATTGGCCTGTAAAGCTCTGACCAGCCTTAATTTATGCTCCGGTGCTGTACGGGCAAAAACATCAGTTTGGTGAACAGCATGTTGCAACTCTGCGTCACTGAGTTGTGTGAGATCGTGCCCGGTCAACACTGTTTTCGTATGATGCAAACCCAGTTTTGCTGCAATCGCACTGGCTGTTGCGGCATGATCACCGGTAATCATTTTGACCTGAATACCGGCTTTATGACAATCACTGACAGCAGTAATGGCCTCTTCACGGGGTGGGTCAATCAGCCCGATCAAGCCCAGTAACACCAATCCCTGGTCTAAATCTTTAAACTGCAATTCCCCTGTATGTTGCTCCACCGTTTTAGTGGCCACGGCCAGCACTCGCTGGCCTTCTGCTGCAATTTTTTCAATCTGTGCATGCCAATAAGTCTGATCAACTTCCACATCTCCTAGTTCTGTTCGCTGAAATTGGCAAAGCTCGATGAGTTTTTCCGGTGCACCTTTTACAGCAATAAAGTCATGGCCTTGGTGATCATGATGCAGGGTGGCCATAAAACGATGTGCGGTATCAAACGGGATAACATCACGTCTTGGGTAAAATTGTTTCAGCTCCTCCAGTGTAAAATCTGCCTTTAATGCGGCGCTAAGCATCGCTGCTTCCATCGGATCGCCTTCGGCCAGCCAATCATCACCACGTCGCTTTAATGCCGAATCATTGCAAATAGCGGCACAGCGTAAAAGCAACGTTAAAATTTCGTCCTGTTCGGTTTCAATGGCCTGCTCATCAATAGTAAACTCACCCGCTGGAGAATAACCCACACCACTGACGCTATAGTTATTTACCGAGCTCATCACAGTGGAAACCGTCATTTCATTGCGGGTTAAGGTACCGGTTTTATCAGAGCAGATAATGGATACCGCGCCCAGAGTTTCTACTGCTGGAAGCCGTCGAATAATGGCATTACGACTGGCCATGCGTTGCACACCAATCGCCAGCGTGATGGTCAGAATAGCCGGTAAACCTTCAGGAATACCCGCTACGGCCACACCAACCACAATCATAAACATCTCAATAGGCGGGGTCTGATTCAACCAGTAACCATAGCTGAATACCAATCCGGCAATCACCATAATGACCAGGGTCAGCCAGCGAGAGAACACTGAAATTTGCTGTAGTAACGGGGTAGTGAGATTTTCGATATCGGAAATCATGCCACTGATTCGACCAATCTCGGTATGTGCTCCGGTCGCAACCACAACGCCATGTCCCTGACCGGATGTGACCAAGGTGCCGGAATACGCCATACACAATCGATCACCTAACACAGCATCTGCCGCTACCGGCTCACTGTGTTTTTCAACAGCAACCGATTCGCCGGTTAATACCGCTTCCTGAATTTGTAAGCCTTTTGCGCTGAAAACACGTAAATCTGCTGGCACTTTATCACCGGGTTCCAACACCACTACATCACCGGGAACCAACTGATCGGCTTCAATCTGCAGACGATGCCCACTACGGATTACTGTTGCATGAGGCGCCAGCATATCTTTAATAGCATCAAGCGCTTTTTCGGCTTTTCCCTCCTGAATAAAGCCAATTAGCGTGTTTAATATGACAACCGCAAGAATTACCCAGAAATCTATCCAATGCCCCAGCAAAGCGGTAAGCAACGCTGCAGCTAACAACACATAAATGATCAAATTGTGCAGCTGAGCAAATAACCTGGCTATTGCTGAACGCCCTTTAACCCGAGGCAAATGATTTTCACCAAATTGCTGCAAACGTTGTTCAACAGTTTCGGAATCCAATCCATGCTTGTCACTCTCGAGTAGTGACAAACTTTCCTTTGAACTAAGGTGATGCCAGGATTGTTCGAATGGTTGAGTCTGCATATGCTGTTTCATCAGTAACTCCTGGTAACGATCATAACCTTAGCATAACGTGTTTATAGGTTAGGCCTATGTAACGAAGTGGTTTGTTTTGATCTACATCAAGCTGCACAATAGACAAATTATGTCTTTGTCTAGAAGGAAATGAGCATTAACACTATCAGTATTTTAGGGAGCGGCTGGCTGGGCTTACCACTGGCAACTCAACTATATAAACAAGGCTTTCATGTAAAAACATCGACTCGTCATCGTGAAAGATTCTCTGAAATTGCTACAGCTGGTGCCAGCGCATTTTATGTTGATATTGACCAGATATCCGATATCCAAGAATTTTTGCATAGCGAAATTCTGATTATAAATATTACCTCTAAAAATCAAACTGGTTTTACCAATCTTATTCAGCAAATCGAGAAATCACCGATTCAAAAGATATTGTTTATCAGTTCCACCTCGGTTTATCAAAGTCTCAATCGTGAAGTGAATGAGGATGAACATGCTGAAGACCACGACAGCATCTTGTGGGAAATAGAACAGCAGTTTCAAACCAGCAATCATTTCCAAACAACCATCTTACGTTTCAGTGGTTTGATTGATAAACGCCGTCATCCAGGCAGGTTTTTCCGAAATGGTCGTCGTGTGCCTCAAGCAGATGCTCCGGTGAATCTGATTCACCTTGATGATTGCCTCGGTATTATTGATGCCATTTTGCAACAGCAAGCCTGGGGAGAAACCTTTAACGGTTGTGCTGACACCCATCCCAGCAAACGTGAATTTTATAGTTATGCGAGAAAGTTGATGGGGCTACCCGCTCCCGAGTTTGACACTGAAACAGAAGTTAAATACAAAATAATCAGTAATCAAAAAATTAAAACAAAACTTAACTATACCTTTCAACATCCTGACTTAATGAAGATTGTATTTTAATGAGTGACCAAGACTGTCCTTGCCTTAGTGGGAAAACGTATCAAGATTGTTGTGGTTTATTACATCAGGGTAAACAGACTGCAGTCACGGCTGAACAGTTAATGCGTTCGCGTTATAGTGCGTTTGTAATGCAACAGAGCAATTATTTGCAGACTACCTTGCATCCATCTCAACGACAGCCAGACGACACCAACAGCTTGCAGCAAACGATGCAAACAACACAATGGCTGGGTTTAACTATTATCGAACATTCACAAGACGGCGATGAAGCTGAGGTCGAATTTATTGCCTTTTATCTGGATAATCCGATGGGGCAATTACATGAAAGATCACGGTTTTGTCGACAGGATGGCCTATGGTTTTATCTTGATGGTGAATTTCTGCCTCCCATCAAACTTGGCCGGAATGATAAATGCATTTGTGGCAGTGGAAAAAAACTTAAACGCTGCCACGGGTGATGTTAGGTATTTTTTTCACCTAAATAACGTTTGCGTTTAGCTGGTTTTAATTGCTGCAGATCGACCATCACCAGTCCATCGATACAGTTACCGAAATTGGCATCAATATTAAAATCGATAAACCGCACACCACTTGGCTCACAAATATCGGCGTATTGTTTATAGAGTGTCGGCACCGTTACATTCATATGCGCCAGTTGCTCGCGTACCGCCGTAAAGTCATTGTCAGCATCATGATTCACTAACGTTGAATTAACCCTTTGCTTGATTTCATTATCAAATATATAGGGGACTCTGCCCTTCGCCAGATTTTCTGCATCGGCAAAATGCTTTTGATAAAAACTGACAATCAACGCCTTGGCAAAATCAGGATAGGTATTACTCAAACTGACAGGACCAAATAGATACCGTACTTCTGGATAACGTTTTAGGTAGGCACCGATGCCATACCATAAATAATCCAGGCTGCGCTTACCCCAGTATTTGGGGCTGACAAAGCTGCGACCCAATTCAATACTTACCGGGAAATATTGCTGCATTGCCGCAGTAAACTGAAACAATTCACTGGTATAGATATCACGACCTGCATTCATAATACGAGCGACTTCGCCAATTCGATAAGCACCGGCTATCTCCAGTTCCTGCTCATCCCAGAGAATTAAGTGTCGGTAATCACGATCATAATGATCTAAATCACGTCTTTTACCTGTTCCCTCGCCAACCTGTCTGAAAGTGATTTCCCGTAAACGACCAATCTCCTGCATAACAGCTGAATTTGATTGATAGTCAAACAGATATATTTTTTTATTGTCGGCCGTTTCGCCCAATAATTCAGCCTGCTGCAATTCTTTTTTGATTGCCCGACGTTCCTGCGGATGGGCAATCGTCTGCTCAGTGACAAACAGCGGTTTTTTTCCTTTGGCCAGTCGATATAAGTGGCGCCTTAATAACTTGGCTTTTTCGGCCTTTATCAACGGCAATTGTTCAACCTGTTGATAAGCAATAGACTCCCCTACCCGCATCGAGATAGTTTTGGAGTTTTTATTGAACATTTCATGCGCCAGCATCATGCCTGACAATGGTTTATAAACCATCGAGGCGCTATAAAACAGCGAAGAGTTTCTGGCTTCAACATATATCGGCAAAATGGGCGATTGCGTTTTTTTGGCAAAATTTAAAAACCCACTGTTCCATTTACCATCACGAACACCACCTGGCCGGATACGTGATACTTCACCGGCAGGAAACACAATCACAGCCTCATCATTGTTCAGACACTCAACAATCCTGGCAATACTACTTTTACGGGTAGATTTGGAGAGATTATCTACGGGCAGAAACAACGAACTTAATGCTGAAAAATTCAACAGCATGTCATTGGCAACAATTTTCACATCACGCCTGACTTCACCCACCAGTTTTAATAAACATAGCCCATCTAACGCACCTAATGGATGATTGGCGACAATGACAACACGACCTGTAGCCGGAATATTGTTACGATGACGATGCGTAATGCTATAGCTGAAGTTGAAGTAATCCAGGACCTCATCAATGAAATCAAAGCCTTCAAGCTGCTTATGCTGTTCCAGGAAACGATTAACTTCCTGTTCATGAGTGATTTTTCGGAGAAAGCCTAACGTCGGAATTCTGACCCAAGGTTTTTGATTTTGAAAATTGGGGAATTTTTGTTGAACAGCTTGTTCAATATTGAGCATACGGTTTCTCTGGTAACTTCATGATGCAAAGTCTAGAGAACACATATGACAAAAAAATAACGGTTTGATGACTGTTCAGTGACAGTCTCGCAAACCGTTATATCTAAGGGGTTTAATCAGGCCGCTTGGACAGGAATAGCATGACGCATATGGGTAATATCATTATTTTCATTCAGATATACCAACGTCGGTTTAAAGCTTTTTACTTCTTCTGCATTCATAGCAGTATATGCACAGATAATAATGCGATCGCCCGGAGAGGCTTTATGTGCCGCAGCACCGTTAACTGAGATGATATTAGAACCGTCTTCAGCTCGAATTGCATACGTCACGAAACGTTCGCCATTAGCGACGTTGTAAATATGAATTTGTTCATACTCGTGAATGCCGGCGGCTTCGAGTAATTTGCCATCAATCGCGCATGAACCCTCATATTCCAGTTCAGAATGGGTTACACAGGCACGATGTAATTTAGCTTTTAACAGTGTCAGATGCATAGCTGGCAAAATTCCGTTAGTAAGCCGTATATTATCGCTTTTTAAGAAAGCTCAAGCAAGGTTACAAGCAATATTGTCAATCAATCTTACACTGCCCACACGTCCCGCCGCCAGCAACCGCAACTCTTTATCCACTGCAGGATTAGCCAATTGCAGATCTTCTGCCCGACGAATATCAATATAATCCAATGTAAACCCGGAAGCAGTTAATTGCGTATGGGCTTGAGCCAGTAAAGCCGAATAGTCCTGATTGCCAGACTCCAGCTGTTGTTTGAGTTCAAGCAGATTTGAATACAACGCTGCAGCTTGCTGTTTCAGCGTTTCGTTTAAATGTTGATTACGAGAACTCATCGCCAGACCACTATCTTCTCTTACAGTAGCTGCGCCCACGATCTTAATCGGCAAGTTCAAATCAGCCACCAGTTTACGAATCAGCAATAATTGCTGGTAATCCTTTTCACCAAACACCGCAACATCGGCCTGCACTATATTGAAGAACTTGGTAACGACTGTGGCAACACCATCAAAGTGTCCGGGTCGCTCAAGACCACAGAGCTTGTCATCCATACCAGGCACATGAATAAAGGTATGAAAATCCTTGCCCTGCGGATACATCACCTCAGTATCAGGAGTAAATAACAGATTACAGCCCACCTGAGTCAGCTTTTTAATATCTGTCTGCAACGTCCGGGGATAGTTGGCTAAATCCCGTTTGTCATCAAACTGCAATGGATTGACAAAGATACTGACCACCACTTTGTCAGCCAGAGTCTGGGCTTTTTTCACCAGAGAGATATGCCCGTCATGAAGGTTTCCCATCGTCGGTACAAAGGCAATAGTCCGATGTTCAGCACGCCAGGTCTTTATCTGACCACGCAGGCTCAGAATCGATTCAACAATTTGCATTAATACTGTTGCTCAGCTGTGGGAAACTCACCATTTTTAACGGCTTCAACATAACGACTTATTGCTGCAGGGATGTGACCACTGTCGGCCAGGAAATCATGGCTGAAACGCGGACGTTTACCAGGAGTGATACCTAACATGTCGTGTAACACTAAAACCTGTCCATCACAGTCAGCACCAGCACCAATGCCAATAACCGGAATCGTTAGCGCTTCACTGATGATCTTCGCCAATGCCGCAGGGACGCACTCAAGTACCAGCATATCGGCACCTGCTTTTTCCAAACTAATCGCATCCTGCAGAATTTTATCCGCAGCAGACTGTTCTCTCCCCTGAACCAGATACCCACCCAGCTTATGCACTGACTGGGGTAATAATCCCAGATGACCACAAACAGGAATGCCACGTCGGGTTAAGGCAGAAATTAGTTCAACCAGCTCTGCTCCCCCTTCCAGTTTAACCATCTGCGCCCCGCCTTCGGCCATTAACCGGGCTGCATTGTGCAAAGCCTGATCAGTATTGGCATAGCTCATGAACGGCATATCGGTGATCACAAACAGACGTTCACTACCGCGAATCACATTGGCGGTATGGTAAATCATATGCTCGACCGTGACTGGCAAGGTGCTTTCCTGACCTTGAATGACCATTCCAAGTGAGTCACCCACCAATACGATATCAACTCCAGCCTGTTCCAGAACGTGACTAAAACTTGAATCATATGCCGTCAGCACGGCAATTTTGTTACGCTCGGCTTTCATTTTACGCAGCTGATTGAGACTGGTTCGGCTCATGAGTTTTTCTCTTTCACCGGCAACGGATTGTAATACTGACGACCACTCTGGATAGTGCAGATCTGATCCAGCAATTGCTGATAATCGGCTTCACTTTTCACCAAATCAATTTGTTCTGCATTAACGATCAATAATGGAGAAGCATCGTAATAATGGAAAAAATCAGCGTAGGAATCAGCCAATCGTTTCAGATAAGCATCCTCGACATGCTGCTCATAACTGATACCACGCTGTGAAATCCGGGTTTTCAGGATGGGCAGAGAGGCTTGCAGGTAAATCACCAAATCAGGTGTCCGATGGTGCATGGTCAAACTATCGTAAACCATGTTGTATAAGGCCAGTTCGTCATCATCGAGCGATATTTGGGCAAACAAACGGTCTTTTTCCAGCATGAAATCAGCAACATGCAATGAGGTAAATAAATCATCCTGTTGTAGTGTTTTGGCTAATTTAACGCGCTGCATCAGAAAGCTCAGCTGCGTTGGCAATGCGGATTGTTTGGGATGCAGGTAATAGCGTTCCAGAAAGGGGTTCTGTTCCGGCGCTTCCAACAAGGTATTTCCAGAAAAGCTATCAGCCAACCTTTTAACCAGATGGGTTTTGCCGACACCAATAGGACCTTCGACAACAATATAGCGATGTGGCAATGTTTTCATAAGCTAATCTTATCCACTAGTTGTAAATCACCTTGCGGGCAGGAGAGCAATATTTGCTGTAAAGCACCTATGCCGGGAATCTCAATATCCGGTGCTATTTCGGCCAATGGATATAACACAAAGGCCCGCTCATGCATGCCTGGGTGCGGTATTTTCAGTCGCTCATCATCTAATATTTGCTCACCGTAGAGCAAAATATCCAAATCCAGCGTCCGTTCACCCCAATGCCGCTTTCGTTCGCGTCCATGGAGTTGTTCAACAGATTGTAAAGCATCAAGTAACTGATGTGGACTGAGAGATGTTTCCAGTGAGATCACCGCATTAATGTAATCAGGTTGATCGGCTGGCCCCATGGGCGGGCTCTGATACAACGAGGATACGGTGATGATGGTTACTCCGGCTAATGACTGTACATCATTTATTGCCGTTTTTATCTGTTGCAGTGGGTTTTGCAGATTACTGCCGAGTCCAATATAAACGAGCATTATTCAACTTTTTTATTAGCAGGTTTACGACGGCGGCGACGGCGAGGTTTACGTTTATCTGTCTCTGCGCCATTACCTAAAGCATTTACCATTTCGGCCTGCGCAGTAGCAGATGTCTGCTGAAAGGTTGTCCACCAGTCAGTCAGCTCTTGCAAAGGTTCACCGGATTGGGCCCGCAATGCCAGAAAATCGTAACCAGCACGAAACTTGGGATGCAATAACAAAGCAAAAGCACGTTTACCCTGACGGCGTGTCAATCGTGGTTGCATGGTCCAGATATCACGGGTAACCAGACTGAAGCGTTTGGGAATGGCGACGGTTTGAATCTGCTCGGATAATACTTCACCGGCAGCACGCTGCATGGCGGGTATTTCGGGCATTTCCTTACTCAGTTCCAGCCAACGTTGGCGCAATGGCTCCCATAATAATGCAGCGAACAAAAACGCGGGAGTAACCGGCTTGTTGTCAGCCAGTCTTTTATCGGTATTTTCCAACGCTTTCATCAGCAAAGTGCGAGGAAAACCATTATTTTCCTGATGTAACAAAGCCGCGGTTTGAGGATAAAGATGATCAAACACACCGTAGTGACAAAGTAACTCGTGAGTTACTGCTGCCTGCCCACTTAAATACAGTTTTAAGGTTTCATCAAATAATCTGGCCGGAGGAATATCGCTGAGTAATGGGGCCAGATCCACAATCAATTGTTCGGTTTCGGCTTCCAGCTTTAAACCCAATTTAGCCATAAACCGTACAGCACGAAGCATTCTCACCGGATCTTCACGATATCTGACGGGTTTATCACCAATTAAGCGAATCAGACCTGCCTGCAAATCGGCAATACCACCGGTGTAATCAACAATAGAGAAGTCTCTGATGTTGTAATAAAGGGCGTTAATGGTGAAATCGCGACGCCATGCATCCTGCTCTAATGTGCCGTACACATTATCCTGCATGATACGACCTTGCTTATCGACATGATTTTTAGCTTCAGGTGGCGCTCGGAAAGTGGCTACTTCAATAATCTCATCACGACCAAAGCGCACATGAACCAGTTTGAAACGACGACCAATTAACTGGCTGCGACGAAATAACCGATGCACCTGCTCAGGCAGAGCATTGGTAGAAATATCAAAATCCTTGGGTTCGTAACCTAATAACAAATCCCGTACACAGCCACCGACCAGATAGGCCTCAAACCCAGCATCTTTAAGGGTATAAAGCACTTTTAAGGCACTGGGACTGATTAACTGTCGAGAAATATTATGATCGGCGCGCGACACAATAAGTGGTGCGGCTCCCTCGGCTGCTGCACGGCTTTTTTTACCGGCTTTGATCCGTTTGAATGAATTAATGAGTGAATTTATCGAAAGCATAAGGTGCGAATAATACCATGCTTAAAGACGATAGCCGGAAATTGCATTAATTTATCTCATTGCCCGGCGAACCGGGGCAAATGACTGTCGGTGAATTGGTGAAGGTCCTAAATCCATTAGTGCTTGCTGATGCTGTACCGTCGGATACCCTTTATGCTTCGCGAGTCCGTAGCCAGGGTAAAGCTGATCCAACACCAACATTTCACGATCTCTGGCAACCTTTGCCAATATGGAAGCCGCCGCTATGGCTGGTTCACTTAAATCACCTTTAATGATTGTGGTGACCGGACAAGTCAATTGGGGGGCATGATTACCATCAACCAGTGCATGTTCCAGCTCAAAAGGCAAAGCGGCCACTGCACGTTGCATCGCTAATAAGCTGGCTTGCAAAATATTTAATTGATCAATTTCTTCCACTTCTGCCCGGCCCAACGCCCACGCATAAGCATATTCCTCAATTAACGGGACAAGTTGTTCGCGGCGCTTTTCACTGAGCTTTTTAGAATCGGTCAATCCTGTAATAGGTTTATTAGGATCGAGTATGACTGCTGCGGTCACCACTGGCCCTGCCAAAGGCCCCCTGCCAACTTCATCTATTCCAGCAATTAAAACAACCGACTGCATTAAATTAAACTCAGTACGAGTTTGGCAGCATTCTCTGCCCCGCCACTTGGACCAAGTGCTTGTTTGACCTGCTGACGAATGTTTTCAGCATGTTGCTGCCGTTGGGGATGGGTAAGCAGATCCATTAGCTGCTGTTCCAACCGGACTGGCGTAACGTCATCCTGGAGCAACTCTTTAATCACCGGCTGTTTTGTCACAATATTGCATAACCCAACATAGGGAATTTTCACCAGACGTTTGAGTATCCGGTAACTCCATGGAGAAACTTTATAGGTAATAAAATGGGGGACTCCCAGTAACGCAATTTCCAGCGTCACGGTACCCGATGCAGCAACAATCGCATCACAGGCCTGGATAACCTCATAAAAATCATCCTTGATAACCCTTACATTCAAACATGAGCCAGCCAGATACTGTTGCAGAAAGCTTTCATCAATACCGGGGGCCTGGGGAATGACTATCTGAATCGGAAAATGCCGTTTTTCTATTCGTTCAGCCGCTTCCAGCATCACTGGCAGTAAGACTGAAATTTCACTGCGACGGCTGCCGGGAAATAAACCAATAACCCGAATATCTTTATCTAATAAGAATTTTTCCCTTGCTGCAGTTTTGGATAACTGGGTATGCACAGCATCAACTAAAGGATGCCCTACACATGTAACGGCAACCTCTGCTTTCTCGTAGATTTCCTGTTCAAACGGAAATAACACGGCCATATGATCAACATCACGTTTGATTTGTTCGATGCGCCCTGCCCGCCAGGCCCAGATCTTCGGACTGATGTAATACAAAACTTTAATGCCGAGTTTTTTGGCTTGTTTTGCCAGTTTTAGGTTGAAGCCAGGATAATCAATCAAAATTAACAAATCTGGTGGCTGACGACGTAATTCCTCGACCACCTGATTAAAAATGCCTTTGATTTTGGGATAGCGTTTGATCACCTCCACTAGTCCCATTACCGCTAATTCAGCAAAATCAATACTAATATCAGCCCCTGCAGCCCGCATTTTGTCACCGCCAATACCCGTTATATAGATTGAAGGTTGCTGCTGCTTTAATGCGGACACCAGACGAGCGGCATGCGCTTCGCCCGAAGCTTCACCCGCCACAATGTAAATATGATGACTCACTAATACTGGCTCAGTCTTCTACATACCCGGTTAATTCAAGTCCAAAACCGGAAACACCGGTCAGCTTGGTTGGAGTACCAATCACCCGCATTTTACGTATCCCTAAATCTGCAAGGATCTGCGCGCCAACACCAAAGGTTCTCAGATCCCAGCTGGCTTTGAACGGTGCAGCTTCGCCTTGATCCTGCTGCTGATAACGGGCGATTTTTGCGGCCAGTTGTTTGTTCTGTTCTGGCTGTCTTAATACCACAAGCACACCTTTTCCAGCTTGCTGAATTCGTTGCATCACATCCGGTAAAGGCCAATGGGTTGGTTCACGTTTCGATGCCAGTAAATCCCCTAAAGGATCGGCCATATGCACACGTACTAATGTTTCCTGTTCTGCATTAATTTCGCCATATACTAACGCCAGATGGGTTTGACCACTTACATCATCCTGGTAACTGTGCAGAGTGAAATCACCATATTCGGTGGGAAATTCACAGGTCGACATCGCTTTAATCGTCATTTCATTTTGCAGACGATAACTGATTAAATCTGCGATCGTGCCTATTTTAAGCTGATGGGTTTCGGCAAACTTTTCCAGATCCGGACGGCGGGCCATGGTGCCATCATCATTGAGAATTTCGACAATAACTGCGGCCGGCGTACAGCCTGCCAGATAAGCCAAATCACAACCTGCTTCTGTATGTCCGGCACGAGTTAAAACGCCACCTGGTTGTGCTTTTAATGGAAAGATGTGTCCGGGTTGCACCAGATCCTCAGGTTTAGCCTGAGGTGCGACGGCTTTTTGGATGGTTAATGCACGATCAGCTGCAGAAATACCAGTGGTCACGCCATCAGCCGCCTCAATTGAAACAGTGAAGTTGGTGGCATAAGGTGTTTGATTATCGATCACCATAAGTGGCAGACGCAACTGACGGCAACGATCTTCAGTTAATGTGAGGCAAATCAATCCCCGACCGAATTTAGCCATAAAGTTAACGGCTTCAGCAGTAACTTTATCCGCCGCCATCACTAAATCGCCTTCATTTTCGCGATCTTCATCATCCATGATGATGACCATTTTGCCTTGCTTGAGGTCGTCGATAATTTCCTGGGTGCTGTTGATTTGCATTTAGCGAATATAACCCTGTTGAGTGAGAAAATCCCGGCTGATGGTGGAGCCAGTCTGAGGTAACAGACGTTCAAGGTAACGGGCAATCAAATCCACTTCCAGATTGACCCGAGTGCCGGTTTGATAGTGTTTGATAATGGTTTCTTCAAGCGTATGCGGAATGATATTGATATCAAAACCTCCATCAAATACGCCATTCACGGTCAGACTGACCCCATCGATGGTAATTGAACCTTTTTCTGCAATATAACGCTCCAGCTCTGTCGGGACTTTTATCTTATATTGCCAGGAACGGGCCGAAGCCGTTTTACTGATCACTTCACCTAAACCATCAACATGCCCGCTAACCATATGACCGCCTAAACGATCCCCAACGGCAAGGGCTTTTTCAAGATTGGCTTCACTACCCTTTTTTAATTGTCCCAGACTGGTTCGTTGTAGGGTCTCCTGAGAGACATCAAACTGTAAACTTCTGCTCGCCATTTCGACTACGGTTAAACACACACCATTGACCGCGATACTATCGCCCAGTTTTACGTCAGTCAGATCCAGTTTGGCCGGATCAATATGCAAACGAATATCTCCGCCGCGTGATTCCAGTGATTTCAGCTGGCCTACGGCCGCGATAATACCTGTAAACATGTTTAAAAAGCCTCGTTGTACTCTGGGACTGCGGTAATACGCCAGTCCTGACCAATTGCCCGTATATCGGTAATGTGTAATTGAATATTTTGCGCCATGCGATCCATGCCCGGTAAATGAAATACGGCTCTGGCCGCATCCCCCATCAGTTTTGGTGCCACATAAAAAATCATTTCATCAATTAATTGTGATCGTAACAAAGCACCATTTAAAACTGCACCTGCTTCGACCATTACTTCATTAATTTCACGCTTGGCCAATACAGCCAGCATACCGCTCAAATCAACCTGATTGTTTGGCGCAGGTAATACAATGGTTTCCACATCAGCGCGAACCATTCGCTCACAAGCGGTAAACAACAATACTTTAGCGTCATTGAGGATCCGGGCTGAAGTCGGCATACGCAGTTCACTGTCGACGACAACTTTTAGCGGCTGACGGATGCTCTCACCATGAGGATACCAGTCATCTACATGTCGAACGTTAAGTAACGGGTCATCTGCCAGTACCGTACCGACCCCTGTCAGGATCGCTGAGCTGCGAGCCCGGAGTTTCTGTACATCGGCACGCGCTTCAGCGCCGGTTATCCATTTACTTTCTCCTGAAGCCATTGCGGTGCGGCCATCAAGACTCATCGCCATTTTACTTCGTACATAGGGTCTGCCGAGGCGCATACGTTGAATGAAGCCTGGATTTAATTGTTCCGCCTGGGATTGCAAAATCCCCTGATGGACTTCAATACCCGCGTGTTCAATACGTTGAATACCCGTTCCAGAAACAACCGGATTCGGATCAGTCATTGCAACAAATAAACGTTTGATACCCGCACGGATTAATGCATCAGCACATGGCGGAGTTCGTCCAAAATGACTGCAGGGCTCAAGGGTTACATAACAATCTGCACCTTCTGCATCATGTCCGGCATCATGCAGAGCATTTATCTCGGCATGTGCTTCTCCGGCACGATGGTGCCAACCCTGGCCGATTATCTGATCATTTTTTACAATCACACAGCCAACGCGAGGGTTTGGATCTGCTGTATATAATCCTTTCCAGGCAAGTTGTATTGCCTGTGCCATAAATTGTTCGTGTTGGCTCATTGGGAATGCCTCCACAGATTAATGTTCGTTATGATTGTAATCGCATTCGAATGATGCGTTGGAACAAACTGGTGCTGACCGTAAGATTCAGCTGTCTTTGTCAGATAATGCACGATTTTCCATACGTTCAATTTCTTCCCGAAACGCATTCACATCCTGAAAACTTCGATAAACAGATGCGAATCGGACATAAGCTACTTCATCCAGTTCACGTAATGCATCCATTACCCAATCACCCACAAGACGACTTTGCACTTCTCTTTCACCCGTTGCCCATAAGCGTCGAGTGATAGTTTTTACGGCATTATCAATAGCGTCAATGCTGACCGGGCGTTTTTCCAGGGCCCGCATAATGCCCGCGCGTAATTTATTTTCATCAAACGCTTCACGGGTGGCATCACGCTTAATCAACCTTGGCAAACTCAGCTCAGCGGTTTCATAAGTGGTAAACCGCTCATTACATTCCTGACACATACGACGTCGTCGAATCGCATCTCCCTCAGAAGAAAGACGCGAATCGACGACTTTTGAATCTTCAGCTCCGCAAAACGGGCAACGCATCAGTCAGCTCAAACTTATGAATAAACTGGCAATCGTTTGCAGATCGTCATTACTTTGTCACGAATAGCTGCAATCACTTTTTCATCACCATGACTATCAATAACATCACACATCCAGCCTGCCAAATCGGTGCAATCCTGCTCGCTGAAGCCACGTGTTGTAACCGCAGGTGTTCCGACACGAATACCAGAGGTAACGAATGGTGATTGTGGATCATTAGGCACAGCATTTTTATTGACCGTAATATGGGCATTACCCAACCAGGCATCAACTTCTTTACCAGTCAAACCAGCTTCAATAAAGCTGACCAGGAACAAATGGTCATCGGTTCCTTTAGAGACTACATCATAGCCACGTGCCATAAAGACTTTGGCCATCGCCTGGGCATTTTTCACAACTTGCTGTTGATAGGTTTTGAACTCCGGCAACATTGCTTCCTTGAAAGCAACTGCTTTTGCCGCAATGACATGCATTAATGGCCCACCCTGAAAACCAGGGAAAACGGCTGAGTTCAGCTTTTTCTCAATTTCAGGATTGGATTTGGCCAGAATCAGACCACCACGCGGGCCTCTTAATGTTTTGTGAGTCGTTGTGGTTGTCACATCAGCGATTTGGACCGGATTTGGATACAGGCCTGCAGCGACCAAGCCGGCAATATGAGCCATATCAACCAGTAAATATGCACCGACTGAATCCGCAATATTACGGAATTTTTGCCAGTCGATAATGCGAGAATAAGCCGAAAAACCGGCAACGATCAATTTAGGCTGATGTTCTTTTGCCAGTCGTTCAACTTCACTGTAATCAATTTCACCAGAATCACTACTGATGCCATAAGCCACGGAGTTATAGATTTTGCCAGAAGCACTGACTTTTGCGCCATGAGTTAAATGACCACCGTGTGCCAGACTCATGCCCAGAATCATATCACCGGGTTGCAATAAAGCCAGATAAACTGCAGCATTGGCCTGTGAACCTGAATGTGGTTGCACGTTAGCGTAATCAGCACCGAATAAAGCTTTTGCTCGTTCAATAGCCAAATCTTCAGCGGTATCAACGTGTTCACAACCGCCATAGTAACGTTTACCGGGATAACCTTCTGCGTATTTGTTGGTTAACAATGAGCCCTGAGCTTCCATCACCCGTGGGCTGGTATAGTTCTCAGAAGCAATTAATTCGATGTGATCTTCCTGACGCTGTTCTTCAGCAGAAATTGCCTGAAACAACTCGTCATCAAAATCAGCAATGCTCATGTTTTTTTTGTACACAGTTTTCCCCTGTAGCGGCTGTAAATGCCCGCATATTGTATCCCACAACGCACGTAGCATCTATGTAAGAATAGACTTTTTAATTCATCCAAACTGGAGTCATTATGAAAATAGGTATTCTTGGTGGTGGCCTTATGGGAAATGCCCTGGCACAACACCTTCTCACCCAACAATGTGAGTTGAGTATTTACAATAGAAGTATTGAAAAAATTGCAGATTTAAACACACATGGCGCCCGTATCTGTAGTGCTGCCAGTGAAGCTGTTGAAAAAAGCGAGATTGTCGTTTTACTGTTAAGCGATGCCGATGCTATTGCTACCGTTTTAGACAGTGTTGCGCCCGGCGCATTTATGGATAAGTTGTTTATCCAAATGGGTACGATCGCACCACAACAGTCGCAGCACATTGAACACCAGCTAAACAATGCCGGTGCAGAATATCTTGAGTGCCCGGTCTTAGGAAGTTTGCCAGAAGCGCGAAGCGGCAAACTGATTCTGATGGCAGCTGGAACAGAGGATAATTATCAACAGGCGCTTCCTTTATTAAAAATGATTGGCGAAACGCCTCGATATATTGGAAGGACTGGCCAGGCAGCGACCATTAAGTTAGCGTTGAATCAATTAATTGCTGGCCTTACAGCAACCTTTTCATTAAGTCTGGCCTTGATTGAAGAGAATGGGATTGACGTTGATCAATTTATGCAGATTTTGCGTGAAAGTGCTTTATATGCTCCAACCTTTGATAAAAAGCTGGATCGTATGCGCAATCGTGATTTCAGCGATCCTAATTTCCCGACCAAACATCTTGCAAAAGATACTCGTTTATTTCTCGAGGTTGGGGAGCAACTTCGTCTTGATACCAGTGCATTAGAAGGTATCAGTCGATTACTGGATAAAACAATTGCTATGGGTCTGGAGAATACTGATTATTCGGCAATATATGCCGCGATTTCACCTGATAGAAAATAATTCCATGATCAAAAACGCCCTCTGTTAGAGGGCGTTTTGATAAGGCTTACAACAGGAATTACAAGCTAAACAAATCACGGCGAATAATCGTTTCACAGCGGTCGGGACCGGTGGAAATAATATCAATCGGCACACCGGCCAAGTCCTGAATCTTGTTAATATAATTACGAGCATTTTCCGGCAAGGCATCAAACTCAGTGATACCCAAGGTGGAGTCCTGCCAACCAGGCATATCAATATATACCGGTTCACATCCCTCAAACTCATCAGCACTCAGTGGCAGAACGGTTACATCTTCTCCATGGCGTTTGTAACCAATGCATAAGCGAATCGTTTCCAGTCCGTCCAGTACATCCAGTTTTGTTAAACATAAACCGGTAATGCTGTTAATCCAGCTGGCACGGTTTAGCGCCACCATATCAAGCCAGCCACAACGACGATCACGACCGGTTGTCGAACCTTTTTCGTGTCCCTTTTCAGATAAATGTTTACCAATGCCACAGCTTAATTCTGATGGAAATGGACCTGCGCCGACACGAGTAGCATAGGCTTTGGTAATACCCAATACATAATCAATATGACAAGGTCCAACACCCGCACCCGTTGCGCTACCACCGGCAGTCGTATTGGATGAAGTGACATAAGGGTAGGTTCCGTGGTCAATATCCAGCAACGCGCCCTGAGCACCTTCAAACATCACGCGATCACCGTTGAGATAATATTGCTGCAGCATAGCCGGAATATCGGCAATCATTGGCAACAGTACATCACGCATGGCTAAAGTTTCATCACGTACCTGTTCAAAACTCACAGGAGCAGCCTGATAGTAATTTATCAAGGCAAAATTATGAAAGCTGACAACTTCACACAGTTTTTCCACAAATTTTTGCTCGTTAGCCAGATCGCCAAGCCGCAGCCCCCGACGAGCCACTTTATCTTCATAGGCTGGACCGATGCCTCGGCCAGTGGTGCCAATCGCGTCTTTGCCACGGCGTGACTCTCTGGCGACATCCAGCGCTACGTGATAAGGCAGAATCAACGGACAGGCAGCACTGATTTTAAGACGCTGGCGAACCGGAATACCATTGGTTTCCAATTCGTTCATTTCTTTGATCAATGCTTCTGGCGATAGCACCACACCATTACCAATAAGGCATTGAACATGTTCACGCAATATACCGGACGGTATCAGATGCAAAATGGTTTTTTTGCCCTCAATAACCAGGGTATGTCCTGCATTATGTCCGCCTTGAAAACGCACAACGGCAGAGACACTGTCGGTTAACAGATCAACGACTTTGCCTTTACCTTCATCACCCCATTGGGAACCAATTACTACAATATTTTTAGCCACGCGTGTTATTTCCTGTATCGACCACTTGCCAGCGGCCATCTTGTTGAATCAATGTTTTTTCAGTTTGTGTGGTACTGCCAGGTAAATCAAATACAACAATATTTCCCTGTTCACGTAAGTTTGAGACCAATTCAAGCTGTTGCTGATCAGTTGACCATTGCGTCGCTATAACCTGACGTTTTTCAGTTGGTTTGGGGAAACTGGTTACCAGCTTTTTCAGATCCAGGCTGAAGCCAGTCGCGGGCTGAGCGTGACCGAAATCCTGACCAATATCGTCATATCTGCCACCTAAGGCAATCGCCTGTGCCGAATTTGACTGATAAGCCGCAAAAACCACTCCCGTATGGTAGTGATAGCCTCGAAGCTCTGCCAGATCAAAATTCAATTGAATCTCTGGTAACCGTTGTTTTGCCATCTCAGCAAGAACAACCAGTGTGTCGAGTGCTTTTAATACCGAATCAGGGGCATCCTGTAATATTCGTTTTGCTTTATCCAAAACGCTGACGTCACCATTCAACTCGGATAGGGCCGCCAACATATTACTAGCGTTTTCAGCAATAGCGTAACCTGATAATAAATGCAGTATTTCCGGCAAGGCTTTGCGTTGCATGGCAGAAAACAATGCCTGCTCTTGCTCATCATCCAATTCTGCATAATCAGCTAATCCACGATAAATACCAACATGACCAATATCTAAAGAGATTGAACCTGAAACCCCACTGATCTCCAGTAACTCGACCATCAGTTGGATACTTTCCATATCACTTTCTGGACCAGCATGGCCGTATATTTCAGCCCCTAATTGGATCGGATTACGTGAACTGGCCTGACCAGCCGGCAATGTATGCAATACGCTACCGATGTAGCAAAGACGTAATACATCTGAATTATCGCGTAAACGATGGGCAGCGATTCTGGCAACTTGGGGAGTCATATCAGCGCGAATTCCAAGCAATCGGCCGGATAACTGGTCTATCAATTTAAAGGTTTGCAGATCCAGGGTTTTTGCGGTGCCGGTTAATAAGGAATCCAGATATTCAACCAGAGGCGGTACAACAAGCTGGTAGCCCCAACTTTGCATACGATCAACCAACAGCCGATGCATTCGTTCCAGCTGTGCAGCCTCTTCAGGCATTAATTCATCGATGCCCTCAGGGAGCAACCAACTTTCTTTTAGTGTCATGTAAATTAATTAACCCAGTATAAAATCAACAGGCCAGCCAGCATACTCAGCAATCCTGTTATGCGTATTTGCTGATCCGTCATTGTGGCAATTTGGAGTATGGCTCGCCTTAATGCTGTGGGATTAATAAACGGCAAAATCCCTTCTATAATCAACATTAATGCGGTGGCGAGCCATAGACTCTGAATCAGTGAGTCACTCACTGTTCCAATGTATTCAAGTCACTAAAACTGCTGAAGAAATCACCTTTCGGTTCAATGACCAGCATGTCATCTCCTTGGAAGATATGCTTGTATGCACCTAAACGGCGATAGAATGAATAAAAATTCTCATTCTGACCATACGCATCGGCATAGATTTGGGTTGCAATCGCATCACCTTCACCACGTAACATTTCTGATTGGCGATTTGCCTCAGCCAGTATTACGGTACGTTGTCTGTCTGCATCTGAACGGATTTTTTCTGCTTCTTCTGCACCGCGTGACCGTAAATCTTTCGCTACCCTTTCACGTTCAGCTTCCATCCGCGTGTAAACCGATGAACTTACTTCAGTAGGCAAATCAATACGCTTAATGCGGACATTAACAACCTCAATACCAAACTCGTTTGAAATCCTGTTTGCTTCATCCATCAAGCCACTGACCATCTCAGAACGTTCACCAGAAACCACTTCCTGAATCGTGCGGCGCCCAAATTCGGCACGTAGCCCATCTTTGATAATCTGGGATATGCGTAATTTGGCGCTTTCTTCATCTCCACCCATCGAAGTGAAGTAATCAGCAACATTGGAAATACGCCATAGGACAAAAGAATCCACAATAACGTTTTTCTTTTCGCCGGTCAGGTATCGTGCTGGTGTGGCATCAAGACTGAGAATACGACCATCGAAACGACGAACTTCATTCACAAATGGAATTTTGAAATGAATACCCGGCTCAAAGTCAGCATGTTCAATTTGACCTAAACGAAGCAATATAACGCGCTCACGTTCATCCACAAAGAAGATGGCAGAACTCATCGTGATCAATGCCAGGACAACAATAAAAATAATTGTAGTAAATTTAGAACTCATGATTATCGTCCTCCCCGGCTACGTGATCCATCTTGATCAGAAGAACTTGTTGTGGATGTAGTGGTGCTATTACCCGTTGTCGGGTAATTCAAGTTATTTAAATCTACACGAGGAGCATTACCACCACTGCTACGCATTCTATCCAATGGCAAGTAAAGAACATTGTTTCCACCGCTATCAATATCTACCATTACTTTCTGACTGCGACTGTAGACAGATTCCATAGCATCAATATAGAGACGTTCCTGGGTGATTAACGGGGCTTTCTCGTATTCGGTCATAACCTGAACAAAACGACTGGCTTCACCATTTGCTTTGGCAACCACCTGACTCTTGTAAGCTTCAGCTTCCTGAATATCACGGAAGGCCTGCCCGCGAGCCCTTGGGATAATATCATTTGCGTAGGCTTCAGCTTCATTCTTCTGTCTGACTTCATCTTCACGTGCTTTGACCACGTCTGCAAAAGCTGACTGAACCTGCTCAGGCGGTTGAACATCCTGCATACTGACACTGGTAACTGTCAAACCGGTAGCGTGAGCATCCAGCATGGCTTGCAAGCGTTGCTCAGTCCGAGTGGCAACTTCACTCCGCCCCTCAGTTAATACAAAGTCCATTGTCGATTGCCCAACAACTTCACGAACAGCACTTTCCATCATCTGACGGAGAATGGTGTCTGGAGTACGAACATTAAACAAATACTGCGCCGCATCGTTAATGCGATATTGGCCAGCAATCTTTAAGTCGACAATATTTTCGTCATTCGTCAACATCAAAGACTCAGACAAAACATTACTTTCTGGTCTGCCACCTGCAGAACGATAACCAATCTCAACAGAACGTATTTTTGCAACATCAACCACTTCAACTTTATCGATTGGATAAGGGAAATGCCAGTGAGGACCAGGCATAGCTGTGTGACTGTATTGACCAAAACGTAAAACCACACCGCGCTCGGCAGGTTCGACAATATAAATTCCGGATAGCAACCAAACCAGTAAAATAATAGCGGCGATTAAGCCAGCGCCGATTGAACCGGCTTTATTATTATTGCCTTCTGGCGGTTGAGTATTATTTCCACCACCTTTGCCACCAAACATTCCGGCAAACTTACGCTGTAGGTTTTTTACTACTTCATCAAGATCAGGGGGGCCATCATTGCCACCACCACGCTTACCCCATGGGTCTTTATCACCACTACCGGGTTCATTCCAAGCCATGTACCGCTCCAAAATTTAATTTATGATTTTCAATGTGGAAACCGAATGAATCTATTTTACGGACATGGTTGCCGATAGCAACCAAAAGTCCGTTTTAATTGACTGATTCAATCGCTGAGAGTTGCTCAGGAAAATATTCTTGTAATGCCATCCTCAATAGATCCAAGCCTTCACCTGTTTGCGCAGAAAGCCAGATACGACGTATTTTTCCTTGCTGATCCCGTTCAATTTTCGGCTGAACATTTTCCAGGCGATCAATTTTGTTATAAATAATCAATTGCGGTAACTCGTCAGCACCTATCTGTTGCAGGACATCGTCAACATGTTTCATCAACTCATCCCTGTCGAGTGCAGCGGCATCTACAACATGTAACAACAGAGAAGCATCCCGTGTTTCTTCCAAAGTGGAACTGAAAGACTCAACTAAATCATGGGGAAGCTGACGAATGAATCCGACTGTGTCAGCAATTATCAGAGGTTCAGTTTCTGCTAACCTTAATCGGCGTAACGTAGGATCCAACGTAGCGAATAAACGATCGTCAGCATAAACATCAGCAGCCGTCATTCGATTGAAAAGTGTTGATTTTCCTACGTTGGTATAACCGACCAAAGAAACAACCGGCACACCGGCACGTTGTCTTGAGCGTCTTCCCTGATCTCGTTGTGAACGCACTTTATCAAGGCGCTTCTTAAGGGATTTGATGCGTTGTCCAAGCAGCCTTCTATCTGTTTCTAACTGAGTTTCACCGGGACCACGTAAACCAATACCCCCTTTTTGTCTTTCCAAGTGAGTCCATCCACGAACCAGCCGTGTGGAAAGGTGCTGCAATTGTGCGAGTTCTACCTGAAGTTTACCTTCATGTGAGCGGGCTCTTCGAGCGAAAATATCCAGAATCAGACCGGTGCGGCCTAATACACGGCATTTTAACCGCTGTTCAAGATTACGTTCCTGACTGGGAGAGAGTTCGTGGTTAAAAATCACTACCGCAGCATCATTGGCTGCTACAAGTTCAGCTATTTCTTCTACCTTGCCTGAACCGGCGAAGTACTTTGAATCAGGCCGCTGACGTTTGCCATGCACTACGGCTGAAATATTGGTACCTGTTGAATTAACCAATTCAAGGAATTCCTGTTGTTTTTCATCAAATCCCCGATCATTAAAATCAAGGTGAACTAAAACAACGGATTCCTGTTCGGAATTCTCTTCAAAAGCTGCATTGCTATCAGGCCGATCAAACAATCAATAAACTCCCTTATTCTTCTTGGGTTATCTGAACATTTCTTGCAGGAACAATAGTCGAAATGGCATGTTTATAGACCATTTGATTCACTGAGTTTTTCAGTAAAATGACAAATTGATCGAAGGAATCAATCTGACCCTGTAGTTTAATGCCATTGACCAGATATATTGAAACTGAAACATTTTCTCGACGTAATGCGTTTAAAAAAGGATCCTGCAAGGATTGGGCTTTGGCCATTGTCGACTCCATCGTTGTTATTATTGTTAAATTTCAAATAGTATATTAGGCATTCTAAAAGGCTGCACAGAATCGTCAAGCATTATCGGATGTAGCCAGCTTGTAACGTATAAAATCCAATACCTGTTGTTCTGGTAAATCTGTACTGCTGTCAAACCAAACACCATCTTTTTGAGCTCTTAACCAGGTCAGCTGACGTTTCGCCATTTGCCTTGTAGCAATAATTGCTTTTTCAATAAAGGTGGCTTCGTCATACTCTCCGCGCAGAAAAGACCATGCCTGTCGGTAGCCTACAGCCCGAATTGATGGCAATGCTGGATGCAGATCTTCACGCCGATACAGTTTTCTGACTTCATCAATAAATCCAGCTTGCATCATTGTTTCGTATCTTTTGGCGATTCGTTGATGCAGAATTTTTCGATCAAAAGGCGATAGAATTATTTTTATGACTTCATAGGGCAATAAAAAATCTGAATATTTGGTTAATTCAGTTAATGATTTCCCAGAAATCTCATAAACTTCCAAGGCACGTAATAATCTTTGCGGATCATTATTATGAATACGTTTTGCCGAAACAGGATCTATTTTGGCCAGTCGATCATGCAAATACGGCAAGCCAAATTGCTGAAGCTCATTCGCCAGTTTTGATCGGACTTGTGCGTCAGCTTCTGGTAACTCTGCAATGCCATATTGCAACGTTTTAAAATACAGCATCGTCCCGCCAACCAGTAACGGAACTTTTCCCCGCTGGGTAATATCATCCATTAACGCCAACGCATCCTGACGAAATCTTCCCGCAGAATAAGCCTCTGTAGGATCAAGAATATTCACCAGATGATGAGGATACTTCTGCAACGTGAGTGCATCTGGCTTGGCTGTACCAATATCCATCTGCTTGTAAACAAGAGCAGAATCAACACTGATAATTTCTACGGGAAGATTCTGAGCAAGAAATATTGCCAGCTCTGTTTTACCTGCGGCCGTGGGCCCCATTAAAAAAATGGCTGGTGGCACAGCTTGGCCAGACAACAAATCGATAATTACCCTTGCTTCATTGAGTCAAAAAACTCAACATTGGTTTTAGTCGATTTTAGCCTATCCATCAGAAATTCCATTGCTTCAATGGGTTCCATTGGAGCCAGAATCTTACGTAAGATCCACAGCTTCTGAAGATCTTCTTCATTAGTCAGTAATTCTTCACGACGGGTACCGGAACGTGTGACATTAATCGCAGGATAAATACGACGGTCAGCCAATTTACGTTCAAGTAATACTTCCATATTACCGGTACCTTTAAACTCTTCGAAAATAACCTCGTCCATGCGTGAACCGGTTTCAATCAGAGCCGTTGCAATAATGGTTAAACTTCCACCTTCTTCAATATTTCGGGCCGCGCCAAAGAACCGTTTAGGACGTTGCAGCGCATTTGCATCGACACCACCAGTAAGGACCTTACCGGATGAAGGCGAGACTGTATTGTATGCACGCGCTAAACGGGTAATTGAATCTAACAGAATAACGACGTCATGCTTATGTTCTACAAGGCGCTTCGCTTTCTCAATGACCATTTCTGCAACTTGCACATGACGTGTTGCCGGTTCATCAAAGGTACTTGAGACAACCTCTCCTCTTACAGAACGCTGCATCTCGGTGACTTCTTCCGGACGTTCATCAATCAATAATACAATCAGATCGCTTTCAGGATAATTTGAGGCGATTGATTGAGCTATTGATTGCAAAATCATGGTCTTACCAGATTTTGGTGGCGCGACAACCAAACCACGTTGCCCTTTACCAATTGGTGCAGCTAAATCGATAATACGAGCTGTCAAATCCTCAGTACTGCCATTGCCACGCTCAAGATTAAATCTTTCATTGGCAAACAATGGAGTGAGGTTTTCAAAGGGGACTTTGTTACGAGAGTTTTCTGGTTTTTCGTAGTTGATCTCATCAACTTTTACTAAAGCAAAATAACGTTCACTGTCTTTAGGTGGACGAATTTTACCTTTAATAGTATCGCCAGTTCTTAAGTGAAATCGGCGGATTTGGCTGGGTGAAACATATATATCATCTGGCCCAGCGACATAGGAGTCTTCGGGCGAACGTAAGAAGCCAAAACCATCCGGTAATAATTCTAAGACGCCCGTAGTGTAGACGTCATCGCCTTGTTTGGCATGTGCTTTAACAAGTGCAAATATTAGTTCTTGTTTTCGATTGCGGGCAAGGCCCTCAAGATTCATGGATAGTGCAAGTTCCATTAATTCAGCAGCGGACTGCTTTTTCAGTTCTGTCAGATTCATGTATTACCTAAAATGGGTTTTAAAATCAGGATTACCTTGGATGCGCGCGGAGAACGCGATTATGTGAAGTATGGGAGATTTAACCAGAAAATTGTCGGTAAGATTATCAGTAATTATTAAAACCGTCCAGCATTTTTAGGAAAAAACTCCCTAAATATAAAAAGACCCACGCAAATAGTCTCGTAATGAAACTTATACTAGATTGGTTTTGTTCTAAATAGGTAAAATCAATTTTTCAAAGGTTCAATCAATGAAACAGATGTCTGCATTTTTCGTGACAAGTTTTGTACTGGTTTTACTGTCCGGTTGCAGTAATATCCCAAAGCAAATCTCGACCGCTCCAAGTAATGATCTACAACTTAATGAAATCCAGGGGCAGATTGAAAACTTTGCCAATCAGGATGTTCGCTGGGGTGGCGAAGTAGTGAGTGTAGAAAATAATAATGATGCTTCAATCCTGCAAATTGTTCAATATCCACTTAATCATTACGGTAAACCAGTTACAAGTCAATCAAGTGCTGGTCGTTTTCTAGCAAGAACAACTGAATTTATTGATCCTGTTGTTTACAAAAAAGGGACGTTACTGACTTTTACCGGCACCCTAAATGGAATGGAGACAAGAAAAGTAGACCAGAAAGAGTTGATCATGCCTGTTCTAGAAGTTTCATCAATGTATAAGTGGCAACTGTATCAACCAATTCAGCGAGATCCTTTTTATGATCCTTTCTTTTATAACGGTTTTTATCCCTATAATGGATACTATAATAGGTATTGGCAATATCAACGATTTGGTTATCCTTACTATTATTGGTGAATAGATAACGTTGCTATGAAAGGTTTATTTTGTCTTACATCAAATCAAGTTTAGGAAGATCTCGTCTCATTAAACTGCGCCTTTTTTTATCTTCAAATGGCTAACTTTTAGCTCACGTGTATATCACTCAATAACTCTGATATCGACTTGGTGTTTTATATAAAAGCGCGACATTTATTCACAGGTATGTGATGTATGCCGATAACGCAGGAGCAGTTATCGGTGACCTACTTTATCAGCCACCTCCCTGTGGCTGCCCCTACGGGCTCGCTTCGCTCATGCAAAACCGCTTATCTCCCTGGACGGAGTGTATGCAAAGCCATGTCTGGAACATGGCTTGTCCCGGCGATAATGTCACATGGGGAGTCACATGCTCAGGCAGGATAACGCAAACCTTCAAGCCAAAAAAAAGAGCCCATCCGATTGGATGGGCTCTTTTTTTGTATTAAAGCCTGGCA
>NZ_DFMC01000007.1:207674-377488 GCF_002375335.1 Methylophaga sp. UBA3603 | reverse complement strand
AAACGTTTTTGAGCGCAAGCCCCAATGGTGTGAGATACATGGATGTATCTCACAAAAGGCGCTCCTCGTGCCTCGATTGACGCTTTTTCAGCTCACAACAGAGGCGGAGATGAAAGATCAACAAGTCCTAGGGAATCCGCCGAGGCGGGTTCCTTATACAATTAATGGCAGTCGGACTTCCACTTTCAATCCGCCCATCGCAGAACGACTGAACAACATTTCGCCGCTATAACTTTCTACTATGTCAGACACAATGGCCAGCCCAAGCCCACTCCCAGGTACCGACTCATCAGCTCTGAAGCCTCGTTGTGGTAGTTGTGACAATTTACTTTCATCACAGCCCTGACCATCATCTTCAACCACAAAATAACAATAATGGTTTTGATAAACAGTAATATTGACGCGTTTACGACACCATTTACAGGCATTTTCCAGCAGATTACCCAGCATCTCTAGCAAATCTTCCCGATCACCAAAAAACTGTAAATCAGGTTCAATTTCCCAGTCGATAACGGGTGATTTATCTCGATAAAGTAACTGTAAGGTCCGGCTCAGCTCAGCAATCTCATGTTCCAGATCGACTTTTTGACCCGGCATCGGCGAACCTAGTAAACGGGCACGTTTTAATTCTCTTTCGATGGTTTGTCCCATATCCCGGCTGACCTGATGTAATGCTTTTTGCATATTCGGAAGCGTTTTCAGTTCGCTACTTTCAGCGGTTTGATTCAATAGCGTAAGACGTGTTTTTAGAGCATGTGCCAGATTACCTAATGCAGCACGTGAGCGTTGGGTTTTGCGAGTCATGGTCACCAATAAACGGTTAAGCTCTTGTATCATGGGCTGAATCTCTTCAGGCCCCTGAGTTTCAATTTTTTCCGTTTCACCTCTGCGTAATCTTGAGAGTTGTTGCTGGAGGCGTTGTAAAGGTTGTAATGCTTTGCCAACGATCAACCACTGAATTATCAGCAGAACAATCAGACCAATACCTGATACCAGTGAATACAGCATCTGAAAATGCGATATATCTTCATTCAGTTCACTGATATTTTGCCCCACCATAATGGTCAGGCTTTGTCCTTGCTTGAAATAGCCACGTTGCAGGCTGAACAGTCTTTCCTCATTCGGTCCATCGATTAATGTTTGGCGTTTCTGTCCACTGGCAAGTTGTTCGATGGTTAATGATTCATCCCATAAAGATCGCGACTGTTTACAGATTTTTTCAGTACACACTACATAGTAATGACCAGAAAAAGGTCGTTGATACAAACTGCTGAGACGAAGCGAGCTTAGGTCGAAGGAACCGTCAGGATTAATTTCGACGCTAGCCAGCAGCCCTTCAGTCTCGCTTTCCAACCGTTCCAGGAGTTGTGTTTCGGTAACACGTTCAATGACCAGCGTTATAAGTGCCCATTGCAGCAAAATTAACAGGCTGAGAGTAAACGTCAGACCAATCGACAGTCGGCGTTTTAGTGAGCTCATGCCGATCCGAAAATATAGCCTTGCCCACGACGGGTTTGAATCAAATCTGTGCCTACCTTCTGGCGTAGTCGGTTGACATACACTTCAATAACATTGCTGTCTCTATCACTGTCATATTCATAGACATGTTCCGTCAGTCGGCTTTTCGAAATAACCTGGCCTGGATGCAACATAAAATAGCGTAACAGTCGGAATTCCGTCCCAGTTAAGTTAAAAAAACGGCCATCTTTTAATTTAACGGACTGGGCATCTTCATCAAGCAGTAATCCGGCGACCTGTAATGGTCCTCCACTGGTACCTGAACTACGTTTCAGCACCGCACTGATTCGAGCCAATAGTTCTTCTGTTTGAAACGGCTTAGCAACGTAATCATCAGCGCCGGCTTTAAAGCCCTGCACCTTTTCTTCCCAGCTGCCTCTTGCTGTCAGGATAACCACGGGCACATGATTGTTGCGATGACGCCAGTTTTGCAAAACTTCCATCCCGGAACGTTTCGGTAAACCCAGATCCAGAACAATCAGATCATAGGGCTCAATATCGCCCAGGGCTTCAGCATCAATGCCATCGACAGACAAATCAACGGCATAACCTGCTTGTGATAATGCATTCTGTAGCGTTGGCCCCATCAGCACATCATCTTCAACCAGCAATATCCGCATGTTTAATCGTCCAGTTCGAGTTCGAGCAAGTCGCCATTTGTTGCGTCAAATTCAAGTTCCCAAACCCGTCCTTGATCATCCAGTATTTCAATTTCGTAGACCAGCAAACTGTCATCCCGCTCAAGCTCTGTATCAATAACTTCGCCTTTACGATAGTTATTGGCGGTTTCAAGAATGCTTTCTAATGGCAGAATCTTTCCGGACTCACGCAGCATTCGTGCTTCAGAATGACTGACATCATCAGCCAGCACAGGGCTGGGGAGCAGCCCTGAAACAAGCGCCAAGCCTATTAAATGAAATGCCGATGAAATTGAACGTTGCATAATTTTCCCAAAAAAGCCCTTGTGGTTAACTTGGATGGTATCGAATCAGCCTTAATTTAAGCTTAACTGTTTCTGCAGAAATTAACTTACCCCTGTTGGAATCGTTTAATCATATCGCTCATATGATGTGATTGAGTTGAAAGACCATTGGCAGCGTTATCTGCTATTTCAGCACCGTGTGTTACCTGAGCTGCACTTTCATTCACCTGCACAATATTTCGGTTTATATCCTCACTGACACTGCTTTGTTCTTCAACAGCAGTGGCTATTTGCGTATTCAATTCATTGATATTGCTGACTTCATTAGCGATAGTTTCCAGCGCCTGAATCGAGGATTTAACATGCAGCTCACTGGTTTCACTGGTTTGCTGGCTTTGTTCCATTACCACAACAGCTTGTTTGACCGCGCCATTAAGCTTGCCGATTAAATCCTGAATTTGCTGGGTAGAAAGCTGCGTTTTGCTGGCCAGTGAGCGGACCTCTTCAGCAACGACAGCAAAACCACGCCCATGTTCTCCTGCACGTGCTGCTTCGATGGCGGCATTCAATGCCAGCAAATTGGTTTGATCAGCAATGCTGGTAATGACCTCAATGATCTGACCGATATTACGAGTGTCTTTATCCAGCTGAGCAACCACGGAAGAAATATTCCCAATGGCAGTGCTCAGATCGCTTAACGAGTTCACCGCCTTAGAGGCACTGCTTACGCCATTTTTCGAGAGTTCATCTGTTTCGCGAGCCTTGGTGGCAGCATAGGCGGCATTATTAGCTACTTCCTGAATACTGGCTGTCATTTCAGTCATTGCAGTGGCGACTTCTTCCATACGCATGGATTGCTGGCGAATAGCTGTTTGAATATCAGTCACTGAACGGGCGCTTTCATCCGCTTCATGTTCGATACTGGATGCAGAATCCCGGATCCGGCCCAAAGTCGTTCCAAGCCGGCCACGTAAGAATTCGGTTGGCAACTGGATTTGGCCAATCTCATCTGAACGACCGGTATAGATCAATGCCATCAGTGGATTATCAATTTCCTGTCGCGCTTTTTCTGCAGCTTGTTTTAAAGGTGAAAAAGCCCAGATGGACAATATAAAAAATACCGATAAGGCAATGATTAAAGCGGCGGTCATGGCATAAACAGGGGTGGTGCTCAATAATAAACCTGCTACAACAATAGCGCTCAACAAGGCCAGGGTATGCGCGAGCATAAAACGTGTTTTCAGGTCCATCCTTGCCAGGAAGCTGCCATCCCGAGCTGAACCGCCATTATTGACTCGTTGGTAAACTCTTTCAGCTCTGGCAACACGTTCTCGACTCGGTTTGGTGCGAACCGATTCATATCCAGTAACTTCTCCATTATCGATCATTGGGCTTACATAGCCATCCACCCAGTAATGATCGCCATTCTTAGTACGATTTTTGATAATACCCATCCAGTGATGATTGGATTTCATTGCTTTCCATAAATCATCAAACGCTGCCGGAGGCATTTCTGGATGTCGAATAACATTATGATTTTTATTTAATAATTCATCGGATTCAAAACCGCTGATTTTCTGAAAGGTGTCGTTAAAACTGGTAATAATCCCTTTTAAGCTGGTGGTTGATATTATTTCTTCACCTTCAGGAAAGGCCACCTCGTTATTGGTTATAGGTAGGTTTTTTTTCATGATCTTGCCCTCTGTGGCCCGATTTTTTTATTTTTGTTCAACACTTAATGCGAACTGCCGTTTTTGTACTTTTATTATTATCGGCACTTTCATTGTGGACTTTAAATGAACAGAGGTGAATGGTTTCTGTAATTCATTAAAACTTTTAACTTAATTATCAGAGCAAACAACCAAGCTGAAAAATCAGTAATTACCTTATACAAATCATTTTATTTTTCAGCTATGGTAGGGCTATAAACCCGAAAGAATAGAGGAGAAATACCGTCTATGACTGAATCCACTTCAAAAGTGCCTCACGTAAAGTTGAGTGAGGAACGACAAAGTCAAACGCAAACGGTTTCCCCACCTGCTATTTTAAAAGAGGCAGCTGATCTCGCCGGTGTCAGTTTCAATGGCGATCAGCCTTGGGACATTCAGGTGTTTGATTCAAGAGTTTATCGGCGGATTTTAACGCAGGGTTCTCTCGGGTTTGGCGAAAGCTATATGGATAACATGTGGGAGAGCCATGAACTGGATGAGCTGTTTCACCGCTTACTTAAAGTTGATATCGAAAAACATCTGGGCAGTGTCGCCAAATTCAGACTGTATTTTGAAATCTTTCGCCAGAACCTGTTCAATCGCCAAACCAGCAAACGGGCTTATGAAGTAGGCAAAAAACATTACGACACCGGTAATGATATTTTTCAGGCGATGCTCGACCCCACAATGAGCTATTCCTGTGGGTACTGGGCAGAGGCGGATAATCTGGCCCAGGCCCAAACGCATAAGTTGGATTTGATTTGCAGAAAACTTATGCTTCAACCCGGTGAACGGGTGCTTGAAATTGGCTGTGGCTGGGGCAGTTTTGCTCAATATGCTGCAGAGAATTATGGCGTAGAAGTTCATGGCATTACGATCTCAAAAGAGCAACAAACCCTCGCCCAGGAGCGTTGTGCCGGTTTACCAGTGACGATTGAATTGATGGATTATCGGGATTTAGAAGGGCAATTCGACAAAATTGTGTCTATCGGTATGTTCGAACATGTTGGGCCCAAGAATTATCCGATCTATTTTGACAGTGCAATGAAACTGCTCAAACCCGAAGGACTGTTCCTACTGCACACCATCGGCATTCACGCTACGTCACTTAAAGTGGATCCATGGATTGATAAATACATCTTTCGCAATGGCAAATTACCTTCAGCAGCAGAACTGGCATCAGTCCTTAATAGCCGTTTTGTCATTGAGGACTGGCACAACTTCGGCACTGATTATGACAAAACACTGATGGCGTGGTGGGAAAACTTCGATAAAGCCTGGCCCGATTTATCCACCCATTATGATGAAAGGTTTTACCGTATGTGGAAGTATTATTTGCATAGCTGTGCCGGTTTCTTTCGCTCCAAACAAGGCCAGCTGTGGCAGCTCGTATTAAGTAAACAGGGCCGTGAAGGCGAGTACCGATCTTTAAGATAAGTGATATCGAAAAATTTTGTTTATTGATAAAAGCGATTAATGTTATTGATATTAGTTGTTTTACCGATTCATCTGTTTCGCCTATAGTCATTAAAAACTCACAAAGATGAGTTTTATTTAATGCCCTCAAGGAGGCGAACATGGCAGATAAACAAAAACTTACCACAATTGGTGGTGCACCGGTTGTAGATAACCAGAACAGCATGACAGCTGGCCCTCGTGGCCCGTTATTGATGCAGGATGTCTGGTTTCTGGAAAAAATGGCTCACTTTGATCGTGAGGTGATTCCAGAACGACGGATGCACGCTAAAGGTTCGGGTGCTTTTGGCACGTTTACAGTGACCAACGATATAACCCAATACACTCGTGCTAAAATTTTTGCTGAAGTGGGAAAACAAACGGAATTATTTGCCCGTTTCTCCACTGTTGCCGGTGAAAGAGGGGCGGCAGACGCAGAGCGTGATATTCGTGGCTTTGCCGTTAAGTTCTATACCGAAGAAGGTAACTGGGACATGGTCGGTAATAACACACCGGTGTTTTTCTTGCGTGATCCGTTGAAGTTTCCGGATTTGAATCATGCCGTGAAACGGGATCCCAAGACCAATATGCGTAGCGCGCAGAACAACTGGGATTTCTGGACTTTATTACCAGAAGCGTTACATCAGGTCACGATTGTGATGAGTGATCGCGGTCTGCCGAAAAGTTACCGGCATATGCATGGCTTTGGCAGTCATACCTATAGCTTTATCAATGCCAATAACGAGCGCTTTTGGGTGAAATTTCATTTCAAATGCATGCAGGGTATTGAAAACCTGACCGATGAAGAGGCGGCCAGAGTCGTCGGCGAAGATCGTGAAAGTCATCAAAAGGATTTATTTGAAGCAATTGATCGCGCTGATTATCCTCGCTGGGAATTGAAAGTGCAGGTCATGCCTGAAAAAGATGCGGATACCTATCACGTTCATCCGTTTGATCTAACGAAAGTCTGGCCCCATAAAGATTATCCGCTGATCGATGTTGGTGTAATGGAGCTTAATCGTAATCCAGAAAACTACCATGCAGACGTAGAGCAATCAGCGTTTACACCGGCTAACGTTGTGCCTGGAATTAGCTTTTCGCCAGATAAAATGTTGCATGGACGGTTGTTTTCTTATGGTGACGCCCATAGATATAGGTTAGGGGTTAATCATCATCAGATACCGGTGAATACGCCTAGATGTCCTTATCACAGTTATCATCGCGATGGGGCAATGCGAGTTGATGGCAATTACGGAAGTACTAAAGGCTATGAACCTAATAGCTATGGAGAATGGCAGGAACAACCTGATTTCAGTGAACCACCATTAGCCATCAATGGTGCTGCAGATCATTGGAACTTTAGGGAAGATGATGATGACTACTATTCACAACCCGGTAACTTGTTCCGTTTGATGACGCCAGAGAAACAGCAAGTGCTGTTTGAAAATACTGCTCGGGCAATTGATGGTGCTGATGACGAAGTTAAGAAACGTCATATTCGCAATTGTCTGAAAGCAGATCCTGCCTACGGTAAAGGTGTGGCGGATGCGATTGGTATTTCGCTGAACGATGTGAACTAAACAAATATGGATCATGGTCGCCGTGATATCACGGCAGACTTCGAATTTTATCAGGAGGTAAATTTATGAGTTCGATTGATATTGGTATTAATAAGAAAGACAGAGAAAAGGTCGCCGAAGGTTTGAAAAAATTATTGGCAGACACTTACACCCTGTATTTGCAAACCCATAATTTCCATTGGAATGTCACGGGTCCACGCTTTCGTGACCTGCACTTGATGTTTGAAGAACACTACGTCGAGTTGGCTACAGCCGTCGATGATATTGCGGAACGAATCAGAACACTGGGTGTCTCAGCTCCAGGTACTTATAAAGCGTTTGCTGAATTAAGCTCCATCAAGGAAAAAGACGGTGTACCAGATGCGATGGAAATGACCGAAATTCTGACGCATAACCACGAATTAGTGGTGAAAACCTGCCGTGAAGTATTGAAATTGGCAGAAGCAGCAGATGACGAATCTTCGTCGGCATTAGCATCTGACCGTATGCGAATTCATGAAAAAACTGCCTGGATGTTACGGGCAATGACGCAGTAGCAAGTACTTTTTTCTCTCTCAAATTTTAAGACCGCCCTCGGGCGGTCTCTTTTTGTCTGCAATATGGGATTCACACCTAAGGGATACTTTTAGAGGTGAGCACTATCATTTTGTCTATCTGCATATCTTCCATGCTGTAGGCAATGCCACCGGTGCCATGCCCTGAATGTTTCAGGCCGGCAAATGGCATCCAGTCAACCCGAAATGCAGTATGTTCATTAATCATCACAGCAGAAGCATCCAGTCTTTCTGCAACATACATGGCATTATCAATATTCTGGCTATAAACAGACGCCTGAAAGGCAAAATCCAGACTATTGGCCTCAGCAATCGCTTGATCCACATTCTGATAAGGATAGACACAGACCACCGGCCCGAAAATTTCGCTTTTGGAGACTTTGGCATCTGCTGGCGGATCAAATAATACAGTCGTGGCATAACAGTTATTTGCCATAGCTTCACCGCCGGATAATAATTTTGCGCCCTGGCTTACTGCTTCCTGTACCCAGTCATTTACCCTGGTCACTTCACTGTTACGAATTAAAGGACCGATTTCCGTTTGATCAGATAATGGGTCGCCAATCTGCATTTTATTGCCTGCCACTGCCAGTTTGTCAGCCAGCTCACGTGCAATCGAATGATGAGCAAAAATACGCTGAACTGACACACACACCTGACCGGCATGGTAAAAGCTGCCTTTGGCCAAACCAGGAATGGCTGCATCAATATCGGCTTTTTCATCGACGATTACCGGTGCTACGCCACCATGTTCCAATGCACAGCGGGTTCCAGCCGCCAGTTTGGAACGTAAATACCAGCCTACTTTGGCACTGCCGATAAACGTTAAAAAAGCGACCCGGTGATCGGTGGCGAGTTGCTCAGCAACCTGATGATTTTCGGTCAGTAAAGCCTGGCACCATTCAGCGGGTAAACCAGCCTGATGGAAGATTTTGACTAGACGGAAACAGGATAACGGAGTGTTTTCAGCCGGTTTGACAATTACCGGACATCCCGCAGCAATTGCCGGTCCCACCTGATGAGCAATCAGATTTAACGGGTGATTAAAGGCACTGATGGCAACCACCACACCAATTGGCTCTTTGTGCAGCATGGTTAAGCGATGCTGTGAAGCAGGATTAACACCCATCGGAACCGGATGCGACGTTTGATGACGCAAGGTGTCCATACAATGCCGAATACTATCAATACAACGCACCATTTCGACTTTGGAATCAATTAACGGCTTGCCGCCCTCTTCAGCAGCGCCTTTGGCCAGCTCATCAGATTGCTGCTGCATTAATTCAAGCGATTTTTCCAAAATCGCCAAACGCTGTGGAACAGAAAGCCATTTGCTTCTATCGGTAAATAAACTATGTGCAGTTTGCAGGGCGGTTTCGACGGCGTTGCTATCTGCCACATCAGCGGTAGCGATCAGCTGATCATTATATGGATTGGTCACATCAATCTGTGCCCGTTGTTTGGCTGCTACGCCGGGTAGGTTCAGGGCGAAGTGAGGTGCGCTAGACATAAAGCTTCCTTATAGAATGCAGATTTTTTGTTTCAACCCTTCATTAAGTATTGAGTGGTTGAGAGAATAATCAATGGCAACATCAATCAAATGTACGCCGGGGCTATTGAGTGATTCGCGCAGCATTTTATCGAACTCAATATAGCTGGATGGTCGATGTCCGATGGCACCATAGCTGTCAGCATATTTCACAAAGTCAGGGTTATCGAAATTCAGACCGAAGTCTTTAAATCCCATTCCCTGCTGTTTCCATTTGATCATGCCGTAGGCGTTATCATTAAGAATAATCACCACCAGATCCAGTTTCAGTCGAACCGCGGTTTCCATTTCCTGCGAATTCATCATAAACCCGCCATCACCACAGACCGCAACTACTTTACGATCGGGGTTTATCAGTTTGGCCAACATTGCTGTCGGTAAGCCGGCCCCCATTGTTGCCAGCGCGTTATCCAGTAGCAGTGTGTTGTTTTCATAACATTGATAATTCCGGGCAAACCAGATCTTGTAAAGCCCATTGTCCAGCGCCAGGATATCTTTTTCACCCAGCGCTGCACGAATGGTGGTGACTGCGCTTTGCGGTAAAATTGGAAAACGATCATCATCACTGTAAAGCCCCAGGCGTTGCTGAACTTCCTGTTTAACACGATAGAAATAGGAAAAATCCCAGTTTGACTGTGGTGACAGGGCATCTGATAAGCGATTAATTGACGTGGCAAGATCGCCGATGACATCCAGTTGTGGAAAATACACCGGATCGACTTCAGCCGGCTGGAAATTGATATGAATAACTGGTGCCCCACCATCTTTCATAAAGAAAGGAGGCTTTTCTACAACATCGTGGCCGACATTGATGATTAAATCTGCCCGTTCGATGGCGCAGTGCAGATAATCGGATTCGGATAATGCCGCTGTACCGAGATAACTATCATGACGCTCATCAATAACGCCTTTACCGAGCTGCGTATTAAAAAACGGAATCCCGGTTTTTTCGACAAAACGGGTTAACGCTTTGCTGGCACGTTTCCGGTTTGCCCCGGCACCAATCAATAACAGTGGCATATTGGCCTTGCGAATCATTTCCAGCGCATCTTTTATTGCCGTGTTATCAGCATCCGGACGGCGGATATTTTCGACTACATAAATTCTGTCCTGAACTTCTTCAGCAGCAATATCTTCCGGTAATTCGATATGCACGGCGCCGGGACGTTCCTGAACCGCCAGACGGCAGGCCTCCCGAACCACAGCACCAATCGTATTACCATGCACCACCTGCTTGGTGAACTTGGTGATAGGCCGCATCATGTTAACGATATCGACAATTTGAAAGAGTGCCTGTTTACTGGCCTTTATCGGTTTTTGGCCAGTAATGATCAACATCGGCATGCCACCCAATTGGGCATAAGCAGCGGGGGTGATGAGATTGGTCGCGCCAGGCCCCAGAGTTGACAGACATACACCGGGTTTGCCGGTTAAACGTCCATAATTAGCCGCCATAAATCCTGCGCCTTGCTCATGGCGGGTAATAATCAGTTTGATGGAGGAATGTTGTAGTGAATCAAGGAAATCGAGATTTTCTTCGCCAGGGATACCAAAAATATATTCGACCCCTTCGTTTTCTAACGCTTTAACCAGTAGATCAGATGTTTTCATGGAGTGTTCCTAGGTCCTCTGGGATGGCGGAGCAAACATTGCGTCGTTGCTTGGTTGTACCATAAATAATCAAGGCATCACAGCCCTTACTGAGTGAGGACAGCTATTTCTACCCTTCGGTTGCGTGCTCGACCTGATTCAGTGTCATTTTCTGTGATTGGACGTGTATCTGCATAGCCCTCAACACGAAAACGTTCGGCTTGATATTCTGGATAGCGAAGCAGTTCATGCACCACGGAAGTGGCACGTGAACCGGATAACTCCCAGTTGGAACGATATTGTGATGTACTCAATGGACGATCATCAGTATGCCCTGAAACGACCAGTGGATCCTCAATATTTGCCAGGGCATCTGCAATAGTCTTCAGAACAGGAACAAAGGCCGGTTTTATCGAGGCCAGACCGGAAGGAAAGGAGGCTTGCTCATCAATGGTGATGACCACCCGGTCCTCTCTCGTTTCAACCTGTAGCAGTCCTTCATCAATTTGTTCTTTTAAGGCTTCTTTGATTTCCCTCAGTTGCCGTTGTTGCTTGGCTTGCATGTATAAATTGAGATCAGAGGTTTCAAGAATAGGGTTATTAGGATCAGCATCCTGTCGGACCTCCTGAATGACCGTCATATCAGAAGGATTTGGAGAAAAGGTTTGCCTTATGATTGAAGTGCCTTTTGGGATGGGGTCGGGTTCTTCGGGCTGCTCAACGCCAAAAGCGTTGTGCATGGATTGGGCAACCATTTTTAACCGGACAACATCCAGCTCTGACATGGATAAAAGTAACACAAAGAAACATAACAATAATGTCATCAAATCAGCAAAGATAGCGATATAAGCAGGAATAGCTTTACGTTTTACCATGCGATTCGAAGTACCCGGCGTTCGTTTTTGATTTGTCATTTGTCCGTTCACCAATTCATTCAGATCTTCATAATTGGCTGATGGAATTAGGACAGTATTTATTCGAGGTTTCATTGTTACCGTAACTGTATGATAAATCAAGATTTTGCCGTAGCAATAAGTGGCCTAATAGTAATCCTGTTGGTTAGAACAGGTTGTGACCTGTAACACATCGTTCGGCAATCATTTTTTTATCACATTGTTCCAGCTGTAATATATTGTATGTATTGGCTATTTCACGGATCGCAAATGCGTCCTTTTATCGCAACTAAACCGGTTTTCAACAGCATGATTGCCATAATCGCATTGCTGATTCTGGTTGCCGCAACTTATCTTGATTATGTTATTCAGGATCGGCATAAAAATGCTTTGCTGGCGGAAACTCAGCAGCACCTGAGTATTTTGCATAACAATCTGGTTACAAATTTACAGAACCATATTCAGATCGTACGTGGCCTGCCAGGCTTATTTGCCGTAAATCCTGACTTAACCCAGCAGCAATTTGCAATTGCCATGCAGCATTTGATTGGTGAACACACGCAACTGCGAAATATTGCTGCTGCCCCCGAAATGGTTATTCGTTATATGTACCCGATAGCAGGAAATGAACAGGCTATTGGTCTGAATTACCTTCAGGAGCCCACACAAAAAGATGCGGCTGAACGTGCGAGATTAAATCGAAAACTGGTACTGGCTGGTCCTCTTGAGCTTAAACAGGGTGGGATCGGATTGATTACTCGTATTCCGGTCTATCTTAACGATGAGAAAGGAGATGAATATTTTTGGGGCATTATTTCAGCCGTTATTGACGTTGAGGCCTTTTTTGAGGCCTCAGGCCTTAAGGATGAGACGTTACCAATTGATATAGCCATTCGGGGGAAGGATGGTCTTGGTTCCGCTGGCGAAGTATTTTTTGGTGACGCTTCCCTGTTTAAAGACCCGGTCTTAACCATGCCGCTGGCCTTACCGGACGGCTATTGGCTGCTGACAGGACAACCTGAAGGGGGCTGGAAAACCATTAACAATGATGTATGGCAATCCAGAATTCTGGTTTTTGTGGTTGCATTGGGGATTTTTGCTTTATTGACCGCTTTTGTACGCTTCATGTTTACAGCTTCTCTGGCCAATCTGAAGTTTCGTCAGGTAATAGACTCATCTCCCATCCCCTATATTATGGTGGCAAGGGATCGGAAAGTAAGTTTTATTAACCCTGCTTTTACCGAACTCTATGGCTACAGCACTGCCGATCTGCCTAGTCTTGCTATCTGGTGGAATAAAACCGATATCAATCAGGAATATTTGAGAAAAATAAATGCCTGGTGTGATTCGACCATTGATGCCAAGGCGTTACCCGAGCACTCTGTTGAGATCAAAGTTCACTGTAAAGATGGTACGCCGCGCGATGTGATGCTTTCAGTTTCACCGCTGGATGCGGCTGTGAACAGAGAGTTATTACTGGTGGTTTATGACTTAACCAGTCGTAAGCTGGCAGAACAGAAAATTCACTTTTCAGAGCAGATTTTCAGTCAGGCACATGAGGGAATTGTAGTAACCGATATCCAGGGGCGAATTTTGGAAGTTAACCCGGCTTTTACTGAAATTACCGGCTTCACCGCTCAGGATGCGTTGCAAAATACACCCGCCATAATGAAATCAGGCAAACATGATGATGTTTTCTTTGAGGAAATGTGGCGAAAGCTGGAAAATCACGGACATTGGCAAGGTGAAATCTGGAATCGGCATAAAGATGGACATTTGTATGCATTGCAACTGACCATCACGGCGATGACCAATCCTCAAGGCTTCAAGCAATATTACGCAGGCTTGTTTTCCGATATTACCCAATCAAAAACGCAGCAGGAAAAGCTCGAGCTAATGGCACATTACGATGTGCTGACTCACTTGCCAAACCGGGTATTATTTGCTGACAGATTCAGTCAGGCTGTGGCTCACAGTCAGCGTTTAGGTACTTGGTTAGGGATCTGTTTTCTGGATTTGGATGATTTCAAACCGGTCAATGATACCTATGGCCACAATGTGGGCGATTTATTACTGATTGAAGTGGCTGATCGGCTACGTGCCAGCGTCAGGGAGGAAGATACTATTTCCCGCTTTGGTGGTGACGAATTTGCTATTTTATTTCGTGATATCAATTCCTATGAGCAATGTGAGCAGCTACTCATCAGATTGCATCAGACTCTTGCAGAACCTTATTGGATAGATAACAGGCGCATTACCATCAGTGCCTCCAGTGGCGTCGCCCTGTATCCAATGGATAATGTGGATTTGGATACCTTGCTGCGTCATGCCGACCAGGCGATGTATCAAGCAAAGATGACTGGGCGCAATAAGTCCAGATTATTCAACCCGGAACTAAACCAGCAGGTTATTCAAAAGCATCATGTTGTACAGCGGTTACGTGAGGCGTTGTTAAACGATGAATTTGTTCTGCATTATCAACCAGAAATAAATATGCGAACTGGAGAAATAATTGCAGTAGAGGCTTTGATTCGCTGGCAGCACCCGCAGCGTGGATTGTTGTTTCCAGGCGATTTTTTAACGGATATGGAAGGCTCTGAGCTCGAGTTTGAGCTGGGACTGTGGGTTATTGATTCAGCTTTGCAGCAATTACAGTACTGGCAGCAGGGTGGTTTGGATATCGTAGTGAGTGTCAATATTGCAGCAAATCATTTACATGCCAAAAACTTTATTCAGTCTTTACAGCAGATTTTAAATCGCTACCACGATATACGGCCAGCGTCATTACAGTTAGAAATTCTTGAGAGCAGTGCATTGGGTGATGTGACCACACTTAGTCGTATTATTGATGATTGCCGTGAGCGGGTAGGGGTTCTGATTGCACTTGATGATTTTGGCACCGGCTATTCCTCGCTAACCCATCTGCGGCATTTGGCGGCTAACTCAGTAAAAATTGACCAGAGCTTTGTGCGGGATATGTTAGAGGATGCCAGCGATTACAATATCGTAGATGGTGTGATTAGCCTGGCCAAAGCCTTTAACAGACAAGTGATTGCCGAAGGCGTCGAAACTGTCGAGCATGGTTTGATGCTGTTATCGATGGGCTGTGATCATGCACAGGGTTACCAGATTGCCCGACCTATGCCAGCTCAACATATTATGAACTGGTGTCAGGCGTATCAATTGCAGCCTGAGTGGAGAGAGTTTCACGACAATAACGTTTAACCAAATAGCCTTTGGTAGGCAAACAGCTAATATCCTGGTTAATACCCCCATTCATACTTCAACATAACTGAGCAAAGCTACTTTCCCCACCAACCATGCCATTATTGAATATTTGATTGCCAATACATAGCAATAGCCGAAATTTCTCCCAGAGCTAATTTTGCGACATCACGAAGAAAACTTTACCCATGATAAAGACGTGACTTATGCAAAAAAGGCATGATATGCATTAAATAATATGGCGAATAATGCTCTTCGTAAAAATAAGTACAATCATGATGACTATCTTATTCTTTATGGGTAACAATCTATTCAAATGCGTTTGAACAATAATCAGGATGAAATATGTCTCGAGATTTAACCAGATGGCTCTTGATTACATTAATGGTATTACCGGTTATCACTGCCTGTGCATCACGTACACAGAGTAATTACTATCGAGATGAAATTGGTGAGATCATGGCGGTTGAAGATGTCTGGATCATTTCATCTCGTATGGTCAGGATTGAAGGGCTCGGTGATAAACGTCCAGGTTGGGGCGCTGCGGTTGGTGCAACAGTTGCCGGAGCTTCTGCTTACGGAATTACCCAGGCGGATAATCCTGCAGGCGTAGCCATTACTATTGTGGCGCTGGTGGGCGGGGCATTGGCTGGCCAGTTCTTTGATGAAAAGATTAAGTCCCAGCTGGGTGTTGAATACATTCTGGATAAACCCGCGGGCAACAAAGTTGCTATTGTTCAGGCAGTCGAAAGTGCTGAAGAAATGTTACCCGCCAGAACCCCGGCATTATTAATACGTGGGAAAAGCGGTTACTATCGCGTCATTCCGCAGTAATTCTTTTTTGTTCAACTAACTTTAAACCGTTCAACTCGGATGTTTGAAACGGAAGATTTTTATGCCAGACCAAAGTTTTATCATTCAATCGAGAAAACAATGGAGCTCTGAACCGGCCTTTATAGCATCGATGGCAGCAGCAGCTGTTGGGCTTGGTAATCTATGGCGGTTTCCTTATATCGTGGGCGAAAATGGTGGTGGCGTATTTGTCATCGCTTATTTGCTGGCGTTATTTATCGTCGTGTTACCAATCATGATGCTCGAAGTGGCAGCCGGACGTCTTACCCATGGCAATACCGTTGCAACTTTCAGACAGGTGAATCGTCTGGGAAGCTATTACGGCTGGCTGGTTGTGACCATTACAATTGCTATTACCAGTTATTATCTCGTCATTACCGGTTGGACTCTGGGCTATGCTATTGATGCCAGCCGAGGAGAGTTAAGGGTATTTGATCAGTTTACCGAGGGCTATAACAGTTTTTGGTATTTTCTGGTCATTATTGGATTGGCCTCGATCGTCCTGATTAACGGTCTAAAATCAATTGAGCGATTGTCAAAATTTCTGATGCCGGTGCTACTGGCGGTAATGATTTTTTTAGTGGTAATGGCCAGTAAAACTTCCGGCTGGGAACAAACCATTAATTTTTTCTTCCAGTTTGACTGGAATAAAATAACCAGCGGCGAACTATGGGTTTTTGCTTTTGGCCAGGCTTTTTATACGCTGGCAATTGGCCAAGGCTATTTAATCACCTACGGCAGCTATATTCCGCGAAAAACTAACCTTCCAAGAGCGTGTATTATCGTTGCGGTCTTTCAGACATCAATTGCCTTGCTTGCTGCCTGGATGATCTTTCCATTTGTGTTCAGTCAGGGATTGTCTCCAGAAGAAGGTACCCAGTTGGCTTTTGCCACCATGCCTAAAGTGTTTGCAGAAATGTCAGCGGGATGGTTCTTTGGCATTGTTTTTTTTGTCTTGTTTTTTGCTGCAGCATTTACCTCAACGCTGGCAGGATTAAAGGTCGTTGTCTCCGCTTTTGCCGAAGAGTTCGGCATCACGAATGTTAAAGCGGTTATGCTGGTAGCATTAGTGATGTTGATTATCGGCTCGGCCTCGGCTCTGAGTTTTACTCCAATGAATTTACAGATAGCGGGTGAGCCCGTGCTCGACATGGTCGACAGGATTGCCGGCGGTAATATTATTATCCTGTCTGGCATCATTGGCGCCGCCTTGTTTTGCTGGTTTATCCCCCCAACTAAAATTCATTCGGTTCTGGGGACCAATTCACATTGGTGGGAGTGGCGAATATATCTGGTGGGCCGCTTCTTGCCAATATTCATGCTAATCACTTTTCTCATGCAGTATTTCTGATCTTTAGCAGATTATTGATGAATAAGATCGTATTTATAACCACTTGGTGGTTAACCTGAGTAAATTTGAATCCAGCATTGCTATGCTACGCTTGATTGATAATCGATTATTGCAGGGAGCTCATTCTGAATATGCATGATAAAAAAATTATCCGCCACGAAGAAAACTGTTGGCGGTATGTTCAGGCTGATAGAGCCTCCGTGCTGGTGGATGGTGAAAATTACTTTAGCGCCTTGCATGCTGCCATTTCACAAGCTCAATCTGCTGTTTATATTCTTGCCTGGGATATTGATAGCCGACTGAGACTGGTGAGAGGTGAGACCCCTACGGATTTACCTGTTGAATTAGGAGATTTGATAAATGCCGTTCTTGAGCAAAAGCCTGAGCTAAATATTTATATCCTCAACTGGGACTGGGCAATGCTCTATACGCTTGAGCGCGAATGGTTACCCCTGTTTCGTCCCGGCTGGAAAAAGCAATCCCGTTTACATTATCAGCTTGATGGCGAGTGCCCATTTGGTGGTTCACAGCATCAAAAAGTCGTTGTAATTGACGATAAAATCGCTTTCTGCGGCGGTATCGATCCAGGTAAACATCGCTGGGATAGCAGTGAACATGCACCTGATGATAAACGTCGTATTGACCCTGATAATGAGCTCTACCCTCCATTCCATGATATGCAGATGATTGTCGATGGGGAAGCGGCAAAGAGTCTGGCGGAACTGTCGCGGGAACGATGGCAAAAAGCAACGGGTGAGCAGCTGGCTCCCCCCTCCGCAAACCAGGATGATATTTGGCCTGAAGATATCAAGGTTGATTTTCGACAGGTCAACATTGCCATTGCCCGAACCCTGCCGGAATTTAAGGGAAACAGGGAAATTACCGAAGTGGAATTACTCTACCTTGATGCTATTGCGGCGGCCCAAACCCTTATATACATAGAAAATCAGTATTTTACATCCTGGAAAGTGGCAGAGGTTTTAGCCCAGCGACTGAAGGAAGAGAGTGGCCCGGAAGTTGTGATTATCTGTCCCAGCATGACCGGTGGCTGGCTTGAACAACACACGATGGATGTATTGCGTTCCAGGATTTGCCGAAAGCTTTGTGAAGCCGATAAACATGACCGTCTGTTGATTTGTTACCCGCATCATGAAGCATTAGGTAATAGTTATATCAGTCTGCACAGCAAGATGATGATTGTTGATGATGTTTTTTTGCGAGTGGGGTCAGCTAATTTAAGTAATCGCTCGATGGGGCTTGATAGTGAATGTGATTTGGCAATTGAAGCAGAAAATGCAGAACAGTCTGATGCGATAAAGGCCTTACGTCATAGACTGCTCAGTGAACATCTTGATATTGCGGTTGATGTATTGGAAGAATTGCTGGCAGAACATGATTCGCTGCTTACGCTGATTAATTCCCGGGAACAGTTTCCACGTACCTTGAGAAGATTAAATTGTGAAGTTGATGAGAGTATCGATGAATTAACCCCGACAGCTGACTATATCGATCCTGAGCGTCCGGTAGACTCCGTTGAAATGAGCCGGAAGCTGGTGCCTATTGATGAGCCGAAGTCCCCTAAAAAACAGATCATTATCACGGCATTAGTCTTATTAGCCGTCATTGCAATGACCGCTTTATGGAAGTGGACGCCACTCAATGACTGGTTAACGGCTGAAAATCTTCAACTTATGATCGAGACCCTCAACGACAGTCCCTTTACTCCTTTTATTGTGATTACAGGTTTTGCTATTGCCGGTTTATTTGCAATACCGCTGACCTTATTAGTCGTGGCCGTTGCGATCAGTTTTGGTGCATGGCCGGGCAGTATATACGCTATTCTGGGGTCAATGCTGAGTGCGATATTGGGATATATCGTTGGTGAGTGGCTGGGGCGTAAAAGTGTGTCCAAAATGGCTGGGTCAAAATTAAACCGACTGTCAAAACGCTTGGCCAATCATGGTGTAATGGCCATTATTACCGTTCGGATTATTCCTGTGGCTCCTTTTACACTGATAAACTTGGTAGCAGGTGCATCTCATATCAAATTGAGAGATTTTATCTGGGGAACTCTGCTGGGAATGTTGCCGGGTATTTTAGCCATAACCGTTTTTGCAAATTCACTTATACAAGTCGTCCAACACCCTGAACCTTTCGAGATTATAATTTTTGTATTGGTGATTTTAGGGATTGGTAGCTTGATGTACGGTGTCAAAAAATGGCTTAACAGAATTTCGACAGATACGTGACCCAAATAAAACGACCAAATACCCTCAAGATCGCTACTTATAATATTCATGCCTGCATAGGGGCGGATGGAAAATTTGATCCTGCGCGTATCGCTGCCGTTTTAAAAGAAATCGATGCCGATATTGTTGCTTTACAGGAAGTCGAACACCATTCGATTGATGAGCTGGACCTACTCGAGTATCTGGCCTATCAGACGGGCCATGAAGCCATTGCTGGACCCACATTGTTTCGGGAAACTCGTCACTACGGAAATGCCCTGTTAACAAAGTTACCATTAAAGTCCTTCAAACATATTGATTTAAGTGTTGCCGGTTTCGAGCCACGAGGAGCCATCGAAGCTACTTTTGATGTTGCCGGCTATGAACTGCAAGTGATTGCGACCCATTTAGGATTGAAACCGGCAGAGCGGCGTTGGCAGGTTAAGCAGTTACTCGATGTTAAATCACAACAGGAAGCCGATATAAGCTGTTTACTGGGGGATGTGAATGAGTGGTTGCTATGGGGGCGTCCATTGCGTTGGTTACACAGACACTTCAGCGCGCCACCACACTTGGCGACTTTCCCGGCACGCTGGCCAATTTTCGCTTTGGATAGAATCTGGATTGCTCCGCAACGCAGCAACATTAAACTATCAGTTCATAAATCTGTTTTAGCAAGACAGGCATCAGATCATTTACCACTTGTTGCCAACATTGCTTTCTGAGCCCTATCAAGAACACTAAATAACCCCTTTTGGGCATTGCCCTGCAGCCAAATGTCGACTATCTTTGTACAGATTACTTCAGAGGCATGTATGACCTATTGTGTAGCCATTACCTTAGATGCAGGATTAGTGCTGACATCCGATTCCCGAACCAATGCCGGAATCGATCAGGTGAGCACCTACAGCAAGATGACCCGGTTTGAGACCCATGCTGATCGTTGTCTGGTATTAATGAGTGCAGGTAATCTGGCGACTACACAATTTGTGGTTGAACAGATTCATCGCGATATTCGTGAAAGTCAGGCACGTAATTTAAATACCTTAAGTTATCTTTCTGATACGGCTGATTACATCGGTGAAATCCTCAGTAGTCGAATCCGCCGTTATTCTGAAAATGAAGCTTCAGGCTTTGCCCCGGAAGCCACGTTATTGCTGGCCGGTCAGATTCAGGGTGGTCCTCCGCAGGCGTTTATGATTTACCCGCAGGGTAATCACATTACCAGTTCCAAAGAGACCCCTTATCTGCAGATTGGCGAGAGCAAATATGGCAAACCGGTGCTGGATCGTTTTATCCGGCCGGATACTTCTTTACTGGATGCAGCCACTTGTTCACTGATCTCAATGGACTCTACCATGCAGAGTAATGTCAGTGTCGGACCACCCATTGAAGTACTGATGTACAAAAAAGACAGTTACAATGTTAGCAATCACTACCGGTTTGGAGTAGAGCACCCATATCTTATTGAATTGAGAAAGGCGTGGGGGGATAAGCTTCGTCAGGCCTTTACCGAGATGCCCAGGTTTAGTGAACAGTAAAAAACGTCGTTAACGTTAAATATCATGCATTAGATCATGGATAAACTGCAGCTTTTTCTGCACCGCGGTTGACACCACAAATGGATAGGCATCAGCATTACCGATACTTCTGTTCAACGCGTTCAACACCAGTACTAACTGCATCCATTCTGATAACCAGACATGAAATTCCCGATCCGTTTCGGGGGGGCGAATAACCTCAAACTCCACTGCCGTTTCCAGTGTTTCATGCATCAACAGATAATGTGCCCAGGTTTCAGCCCAGTCTTCCAAGGCATGGGCGCTGGCGTAGGCTGAAATAAACTCCTGCTGAAAATCTTCGGGAGGGCCAGCCTCGTAATAAGCTGCCAAAGCCTGCGGATAATCAATAGTGTCATCACCGAATAATGCTTTAAACGCATCATAAATTGGCTGGTTTTTAATCAGTTTTTCCCAGTAGAAATGCCCGATTTCATGACGGAAATGGCCTAGTAACGTACGATAAGGCTCATTCATGGCCTCTCGGGTTGCTTCGCGATAGCTGTTATCAGCTTCTGAAGCATTTAACGTAATGATACCTGCCGCATGACCACTGAAAACCTGCTCATGACCATCAATCGGATTACTTATCTGATCTTCCAGAAAATGAAACTGCAGTTGCTGTGTATCAGTAGCTGGCCATTGATCTATCGGTAAACCTAACCGAAGCAAGCCATACAGCATCCTTCTTTTGGCCGCTTCCAGCACTGACCAGCGTTTAACGTTATACGGGTAGTTCTGATTAGGTATGACACGGGTTAACCGGCAGGATATGCATTGCGTAAAATTATCATCGGCCGGCAGCAGCCAGTTGCACTGCATCAAATGCTGATGATGGACACAGCGTTTATAACGTTTTTCGGGACTTTCCACCGAACGAAACTGGCCTTTGTAAGGCTCGATACTGACAATCTGTTGCTGTTCGGTATCAAATCCTAAGATCCTGTTGCAGCTGTTGCAATATGTATTATCAAAAAAAACTTCTTGCCCGCAATGACAATAAAAACGTTTCATGCGACCGATCTATCAGGGTGAAACCATTTTTGACTTATCTGAGAACTCAATTCAGCAAGTTTTGCCTGTAATTCATCCATACGGGTATAGATCATCTCGGCTGGAAGTTCTTTCAGATTTTCATTAAACATTTCAGACATGATTTTTTGATGGTGTTCCAATGTGGTTGCTGACTGAGGAAGAGGCCACAAATAACGTCCAATTGCTTTAAGCGAAAAGAATAAAGAACGTGGAAAAGCCTCATCTCGAATCAGAAAAGTTAATACGCCATCGGCGTTAACGGATGAACTGTAAGTCTGAGTGTACATCTGCTGAGCACTTAATGCGCGTAATAAATGTGTCCATAAAATGCCTTCTGCTGCACGCATCGATTCACTGCGGTTTTCAGCCATCAGTAATGACGTCATTTCCAGGATTCGACTGGTCATATCGGCGCGTTCCAGATGCTTGGCCGTTTGCATAAAATGATAGGCATGATTCCGGCTCATATGATTGACCAATATGCCCCACACAGTCTGACAGCGTTCCATGATGGTCAATAGCAATTGCTGACGTCGACGCCGGTTACTGATGGCCGCCATTTCATTTTTAACCAGCAGATACAGCTCATTTACCTGCTCCCAGGTTTCTTCCGGGAGGATATCCAGCGAGGTACGGGCATTTTCCCGAACGGCGGATAATGAATTAAGTAGCGATATCGGGTTATTGGGTTCTGCCAGCAAAAATTGCATCACATTATTTTCATTAATCTGTTCAAAGTTTGCGTGATAAAACATTTCAGCATCAAAAATGGTGACTAAGGTAAACCAGTCTATTTCGACGTCTCTGGGTAAATCCATCAGCAGCCCGGTATGGACATTGATTAAACGAGCGGTATTTTCGACCCGCTCCAGATATCTGGCCAACCAATAAACCCGTTCAGCTACCCGCGACAACATCAGTTAAGCCCTCCAAAATGTGAGTCATCCACTATCCAGGTATCTTTGCTGCCACCACCCTGTGAAGAATTAACAACTAGCGATCCTTTGACGAGTGCTACCCGGGTTAACCCGCCAGGTGTGACGTAGTTATTTTTACCAGACAGGATAAATGGCCGTAAATCCACATGACGAGGCGCAATATGATCGCCGCAACTGGTGGGGGATACCGATAACTTTAGGGTCGGTTGGGCGATGTAGTTATTAGGATCGTCGATTAATAATTGGCGAAAAGCTTCTATTTGTTCTTCACTGGAATGCGGCCCAACCAGCATGCCATAACCACCGGACTCATTAGCAGGTTTGACGACAAGATCCGCTAAGTTGTCGAGAACGTGCTGAAGTTGGTGCGGATCTCGACACATCCAGGTTGGTACATTGGGTAACAAAGGTTCTTCGTTGAGGTAATAGCGAATCATTGCCGGCACATAGGCATAAATAACTTTATCGTCGGCAACACCGCAGCCGGGGGCATTGGCAATGGCGACTTTTCCTTCGCGCCAGGATTGCATAATGCCGGGAATACCAAGTGTAGAATCCTCACGGAACACCAGAGGGTCAATAAAATCATCATCTATGCGTCGATAAATGACATCGACTCGTTCCAGACCATGAATGGTTTTCATATAGACATAACCATCATTGCCAACGGTCAGATCGGCGCCTTCCAACAAGATCAAACCCGCTTGCTGAGCTAATGCAGCATGCTCAAAATAAGCTGAGTTATAGATTCCCGGGGTCAGTAAAACCATCTTTGGATGTGTTATGTCATCGGGTGCCAGCGAAGCCAGCATTGCAGAAAGGTGTGAAGGGTAATCATTGACCGGGCTGATATGCAGTAATTTGAATAATTCCGGTAATACACGCTTGGTGGTCTTGCGGTTTTCCAGCATATAGGCAACACCGGATGGCACCCGTAAATTGTCTTCCAATACATACATCGTGCCGTTGTCATCACGCACTAAATCCGAACCACAAATATGCGCCCAGATCCCGTGTGCAGGTTGCATGCCTTTACATTGAGGTCGGTAACCTTTGGATTGCAGCACAACTTCTTCTGGAATCAGCCCATCACGAATAATGTTGCCATCGTTGTAAATATCATTGATGAACATATTTAAGGCACGAATTCGTTGCACCAGCCCCTTTTCGGTGCAATCCCATTCGCCTTTGGGAATGATGCGGGGAATGATATCGAAGGGCCAGGCACGATCAATATTGCCGGCATCGCTATAGACCGTGAAGGTAATACCACGCTCCAGAATTTCGAGTTCAGAATCAACGATACGCTGCTCGAATGCCTCTTTTCGCATGGATTTCAGATAATCCAGCAGTTTATAACTGAAGTGTCTTGGCTGATGCTGATCATGCATCAGCTCATCGTAGAACTCACCGGGATCATAATCACGCCACAGCTGCATCATGCTCATTTCCCCTTCTTCAGATAATCATGAAGCTGTGACTGCAATAGTTATGCCCTAAATCCCGGCGAATCCCTAATGCAGCCCGCTCCAGGCCATTCAGATGTGATTTTCAACAGTTACTGTTGTAACAAGGCAGCCCAGCCTTTTTTCTGCATACAGCCCAATAAGCCGCGGGTAACCAGACTCATATTCGCTTCAGGGGAGTGTTCTTTACCTAATTCCGCTGTGCAGGCTTCACTGTCATTCATTAGTTTTTCCGGTCCAGCACCCGCTCGCCACCATGAATTAACCTGTAATTTTTCCATGGGATCAACGGGTTTATCGTCAATTTCTGCCATGGCATCATCCGCTATCGCAATGGTTTTGCTTTCACCACGACTCAGTGGAATCAAGGGCTTATCTGCACTAACGACTAACCAGCCTTGCTGCTGCAGACACTGATCAATTTCTTTTTCAGAAGCTGACTCTGATTCACAGCGCTCTTTTTCACTTTGAAAATCTGTCGCAGTAGCGCCTCGTTTATAACTGAATTCTCCTCCACAACCTGAAACAACTAACAAGCTGCTGAACAAAATCAGCGAACCGATTACGTGAATGCTTTGGCGTTTCATTTTTCCTCCTTAACAACCTGTTATTTGAAAGTGTGTTCTCAGAGTAACTGAAACCCTACGTAACCCATGTACGCAATTTGACGTATTTAAGCACTAGACCCAGCTGACTAGTATGGCTCTCGAACTTAATGGTTGATGAGCACCGAGGCGAATTCAACAACAACGCTTTAATTCTGGTGAGTTTTTCGGGAGAAGAAAAATGAAAAAAATGAACAAAGTCGCATACCTGGTCGCCTTGGCCACAACCGCTACTCTTGCCCCTGTGGCAACTAGTCATGCTGCTGGCACGATTACCTTTGGTGAAGATCAATATGTCAGTGTTGGATTTGGTATGCGTGGCAGCTATAGCAATCTTGAAGATGCGGCAAATGATGGCGGCAATTCTAATGATTTTGAACTGGACAGTGCCCGTTTGTATGTTTCAGGTTCATTAAATAAATACATCAAAGGTATGTTCAACTCTGAAAAATCAGGTGGTAATGATTCTTTCCAGATTATTGACGCTGCCGGTATTTTCCAATTTACCCCAGATATGGCGATTTGGGCAGGTCGTTTCCTGTCACCAAGCAGCCGCGCCAATATGGCTGGGCCTTACTACACATCAGGTGATGGTTATTGGGCAAACATTACAGCTCGATATGGCTGGAATGGCGGCACTATCGGTCGTGATGATGGTGTGGCTTTAGTTGCCACGGCATTTGACCAACGATTGGCTTATTCATTCGGTGCTTTTGAAGCCGACAAGATTTTTGAATTCAGTGGTGTGGGAGACGTTACCGATAATGCCGATCAAGACGATGACCTGATGTATGCCGGGCGTTTGCAATACAGCTTCTGGGATAAAGAGCCAGGTTATTACGGTACAGGTAACTATCTCGGTACCAAAGATATTTTCACTATAGGTTTGGCAGGCCGTCATAAAGGCGATGGTTCAGCTTCAGCAACTGAAGTTGGTGATTACTCTCAATGGACAGTGGATCTTCTGGTAGAGAAGAAACTTGCCGCGGGTGCGGTATCTCTTGAGGCCGCCTACTTCGACTATGACACGGATGATGTCTTCCTTTCAGAGCAAGGTGAAGCCTATTACGTCAGTACCGGCTATATCTTCAACCAAAGAGTTGGTTGGGGCCAATTTATGCCATTCGTTCGCTACCAAAGTTTTGATTCTGATGCTGGCGAAACCGAGCGTACAGATTTTGGGGTGAACTACTTCATTGATGGCTACAACGCATCCGTTACCGCCGTTTATCGCGACCTGGAAAGAGAAGGTTTAGCGGATCAAGATCAATTCGTCGTTTCAATGCAGCTGCAATTTTAATCCAAATATTACCTATCAAAACGTTTCTTCAACGTAGGAGATACCGATGAAAACCTTAGTAAAACTTGATTTAGATAAAAAACCCTGGGAACAGGACGGACAAATACATAATCGTTGGCATCCTGATATTCCGATGATTGCCATGGTGAAACCGGGCGATGAATTCCGTGTGGAATGTATGGATTGGACCGGTGGCCAGATCGGTAACAACGACAGTGCCAATGACATTCGTGATGTGGACTTGTTACAAGTCCACTATCTCAGTGGCCCAATTGGTGTTGAGGGAGCAGAGCCCGGTGACTTGATGGTGGTAGACATTTTAGATGTCGGCACTTTTGAAGATTCACAATGGGGGTTTAATGCCTTCTTCTCCAAAGAAAATGGCGGTGGATTTTTAACCGACCACTTCCCTGAAGCGCGTAAATCCATTTGGGATTTCCACGGTATTTACACCACTTCACGTCATGTGCCGAACGTTAAATTCGCCGGCATTATGCATCCTGGTTTGATTGGTTGTTTGCCATCGAAAGAAATGTTGGCGGAATGGAACAAACGTGAAGCTGAATTGATTTCAACCGAACCAGATCGTGTGCCTCCTCTGGCATTACCACCTAATGAACAGGCTGCTGTGATGGGCCGTTTGAAGGGTGATGAAGCGTCTAAAGCGGCAAAAGAAGGTGCTCGTACCGTACCACCGCGTGAGCATGGCGGTAACTGCGATATCAAGGATTTGACCAAAGGTTCAAAAATCTACTTTCCGGTGTATGTGAAAGATGGCGGTTTATCGATGGGTGACCTTCACTTCTCTCAGGGTGATGGCGAAATCACGTTCTGTGGTGCTATCGAAATGGCCGGCTATATCGATATCAAAGTCAGCCTGATTAAAGATGGCGTGAAGAAATACGGTATTAAAAATCCACTGTTCAAAAACAGTCCTTTAACACCGACTTACAGCGATTTCCTGATGTTTGAAGGGATTTCAGTCGATGAACAAGGTAAACAACATTATCTGGATGTTCATGTTGCCTATCGTCAAGCCTGTCTGAATGCCATCGAATATCTTAAGAAATTCGGTTACACCGGTGAGCAAGCACTATCCATTCTAGGTACCGCCCCAGTTCAAGGTCATATTAGTGGTGTGGTGGATATTCCGAATGCATGTGCCACATTGTGGATCCCAACAGAAATCTTTGATTTCAATATTAACCCTACGGCAGATGGCCCATCGCAATTTGTCACTCAGGGTTTTGATTTAAGTTCGACTTCTTAAGACGGGATATCACGTTATGCCGATATATGACTACCGATGTGAGCATTGTGGCGATTTCACCGCGCTTCGCAAAATGAGCGAAGCCGGTAACTCGGTGGAATGTGTGGAGTGTGGCGAGATGGCGGTGCGGATTATTTCCGCCCCCTATCTCGCCTTGATGGACCGAAACACTCGGGTGGCCAAAGAACGCAATGAAAAGTCTGCCCATGAACCTAAACAAGTGCGACGTTCCAGCTGTGGTTGCTCAGGAACGCACACGTGTAAAACCGATTCCACCGATAAAGCCAAAACGGCAGCACAGGCCAAAAGCAATCCCAACGGCCTGATGATGCAGACAAAGAAAACCGCAAGACCCTGGATGCTCGGACATTGAGCGCCAAGAAAAACCGTTCGGAACAACGCTGTTCACTCTAAATTTGCTAACAGGAGATACACGATGAGTTACTTCAGTCGACGAAAATTTTTAGGTAAAACCGGAGCACTGTTAAGTGCAATGGTGGCTGCTGGATTTATTACCAGTAGTGCAATGGCAGCGGATTATCCGACTGCTGAAGTCAACACAACCGGACTTGCAGTGACAGATGACACTGTAACAGTAGGGATCTTGCATTCATTAACCGGCACCATGGCGATCAGTGAAACCGGTGCCCAGGAAGCGGAAAAGCTGGCTATCAAACAGATCAATGAAAGTGGCGGTATCCTCGGCCGCCAGATTGAGATCATTCAGGAAGATGGCGCCAGTGACTGGCCAACATTTGCTGAGAAATCCAGAAAGTTACTGGTGAATGATAATGTAGCGGCAGTTTTCGGTTGCTGGACATCGGCATCACGTAAAGCGGCTTTGCCAGTTTTTGAGAAAGAAAACGGTTTATTGTATTACCCGACTTTCTATGAAGGACTGGAACAATCCAAAAACGTTATCTACACCGGTCAGGAAGCTACCCAACAGATCCTTGCTGGTCTGGACTGGGTTGCTGAAGAAAAAGGTGCCAAAACGTTCTATCTGATTGGTTCGGACTACATCTGGCCACGTACTTCAATGAAGATCGCTCGTATCCACATCGAAAAAGTACTTGGCGGTAAAGTGGTCGGTGAAGAGTACAAACCTTTAGGTGATACTCAGTTTGGTTCAGTTATCAACAAAATCCGTTTGAAAAAGCCTGACGTTATCTTCGCTGCTGTTGTAGGTGGTAGTAACGTGGCCTGGTTCAAACAGCTGAATGCTGCCGGTATTACAGCAGATAAACAAACGCTGTTGACCCTGTCGGTGACCGAAGATGAAGTGTTGGGTATCGGTGGTGAAAATCTGGAAGGCTTCTACTCTGTTATGAAGTATTTCCAAAGTCAGGACAATCCGAACAACGTTGCATTTGTAAAAGCATTTAAAGAAATGCACGGCGAAGACAGCGTTATCGGTGATGTGACTCAGGCCGCTTACCTTGGCCCATGGTTATGGAAAGCAGCAGTCGAGAAAGCTGGAAGTTTTGATGTGGATAAAGTTGTCGCCGCATCTGAAGAAGGTGATATCGAGCTGACTACAGCGCCTGAAGGTTACGTCAAACTGCATCCTAATCATCATTTATGGAGCAAAACCCGTATCGGTAAATGGAACAAAGACGGTCAGGCAGAAGTGGTTTATACCTCTGATCTGATTGAGCCAAACCCATTCCCAGAAGGTTACCAATAAATCGAAATAGAACGTTCGCAAAAGCAGGCTGGTCGTTGACCAGCCTGCCAAGTGACAGAAGAGCGAAAGGTTGTCCAACCTTTGATTAACGAGTAAATGTTACGGAGTATCCGTTATGGGTGAGTATTCAATACAGGAATTGACTTCAATTCTAGCCATGCAGGGCTTTGCCGGGTTCAGCCTGTTCAGTGTGTTACTGCTGATGGCGCTTGGATTGGCAATTATTTTTGGACAAATGGGCGTAATCAATATGGCCCATGGCGAATTTATGGCGATGGGAGCCTACACAACTTACCTTCTCTCCGTAGTGACGGAAACCTATTTTCCAGCATTCATGGATTACTACTTTTTATTAGCAATATTAGTTTCATTCCTGGTAGCCGGGCTATTTGGCTACATCACAGAATTTGTGCTTATCAGGCATCTTTATAAACGCCCTCTGGACACCTTACTGGCAACTTGGGGACTGAGCCTGATTATGCAACAGTCGTTTCGTTCAATTTTTGGGGCACGTGAAGTCAGTCCAGCCTTACCGGATTGGTTGATGGGGTCTTGGATGCCAACAGAAACGATATTTATTCCAATTAACGGCATGTTTGTATTAGGTCTGACCGCATTGGTCACTCTCGGTGTGTTTTTGCTGATGTATCGCTCCAGCTGGGGGTTGAATGTTCGGGCTACTACACAAAATCGGGTTATGAGTGGTGCCGTCGGTATTAATACCAAACAGGTTGATCGATTGACCTTCGCGCTGGGTTGCGGTATTGCCGGTATCGCCGGTGCAGCATTTACTACCATTGCGTCCACAGGACCGACATCAGGTTCTTTATATATCGTTGATACCTTTATGGTTGTTGTGTTTGGTGGGGCAGCCAGTCTGTTCGGCACCATTGCCTCAGCGTTCACCATTGCTCAGGCGCAATCCATTCTGGAGTTCTTTATCAGCGGATCTATGGCGAAAGTATTTACCTTGCTGGCTTTGGTCATCATTTTGATGATGCGTCCTGAAGGTTTGTTCTCAATCAAAGTTCGTAAATAACCAGCAGGAGATAAATGATGAATTTTGTCTATGAGCGATTTTTAGGTGGTAAGAGTGGGGCGATTGCCATTGGTGTTCTGGCACTGCTGATTTTAGTGGTGTTGCCTCTGGCACTAGACTTGTTCCGGTTAAATCTGGTCGGAAAATATCTGACCTACGCGTTTGCAGCGGTCAGTCTGGTGTTGTTGTGGGGGTATGGCGGTATTCTCAGTTTGGGACAGGGAATATTTTTTGGACTGGGTGGTTATGCGATGGCCATGTTCTTGAAACTCGAAGCCTCTGACCCAGAAAGTACTAGTATTCAGACTACACCAGGCATTCCAGACTTTATGGACTGGAATCAGTTGACCGAGTTACCGTGGTTCTGGATTCCTTTTGAAAGTTTCACCTTTACCTTGATAGCTATCCTTCTGGTGCCGTCGATCTTTGCCTTTATCATCGGTTATTCGATGTTCAAACGTCGGGTTGGTGGGGTTTACTTTGCCATCATCACGCAGGTTATCGCTGTGATTCTAACGGTGTTAATTGTGGGGCAACAAGGGTTTACCGGTGGTATTAATGGTATTACCGATTTGAGAACCCTAAATGGATGGGATATACGTGCCGATTCTTCTAAATATATCCTTTATTTTATCAATGCCATTTTGCTGTTAGGCGTCATTATGGTGAGTAAATTCATTCTCACCAGCAAACTAGGACAACTGCTTCTGGCGATGAAAGACAAGGAAGATCGAGTGCGTTTTTCAGGCTATGACGTCTCGAACTTCAAAATCTTTATATTTTGTGTTTCAGCCGTCATTGCGGCCATCGGTGGAGCGATGTTTACCTTACAGGTAGGCTTTATGTCTCCGTCTTTTGTCGGCATCGTGCCTTCGATTGAAATGGTTATTTTCGCTGCTGTCGGTGGCCGAATGTCCTTGGTGGGTGTGGTCTACGGCACATTGCTAGTGAATTACGGTAAAACGGCGTTTTCTGAAACTTTCCCTGAATTATGGTTATTCCTGATGGGCGGGTTGTTTATCGCAGTGGTGATGTTCTTCCCGAATGGTTTGGCGGGTATTTACAACAAATATGCCCCTAAAGTGAAGTTTCTAAAGCCATTATTTGATAAACCAGTGCAATCAGAAAAGAAATCTGCCACGAAGATTGAATCTGAAGCCACCACCGAGGGAGCTAAATAATGACGACTACAACAGATTTTTTGCTGGCAATTGAAGATCTCACGGTTTCATTTGATGGCTTCAAAGCAGTCGATACGTTAACAATGTATATCGATAAAAACGAATTGCGAGTGGTTATCGGCCCAAACGGAGCGGGTAAAACCACCTTGCTGGATTTGATATGCGGCAAAACCAAATCCAGTTCCGGTTCGATCAATTTTAAAAACAAAGAAATGACCAAGATGGCCGAACATGAAATCGTTCGGGCGGGTATTGGTCGTAAATTTCAAACGCCATCTATCTACGAGAACCTGACGGTGTACCAAAATCTGGAAGTTTCTTATCCAGAAGGACGTGGGGTATTTGGCAGCCTGTTTTTCAAGACCACTGAACAAGTGATTAAACGCGTTAATGAGGTAGCCAAAGAAATCCAGCTGGAAAACTTTCTTGAGACTGAAGCGGCGATTCTCAGTCATGGTCAGAAACAATGGCTGGAGATTGGCATGTTACTGATGCAGGATCCGGAATTATTGATGCTGGATGAGCCAGTCGCCGGGATGAGCGCCAAAGAACGCGATGAAACCGCCGAATTGCTCAACCGGATTTGCCAGAATCGATCCGTGATAGTGATTGAGCATGATATGGAGTTTGTGAAAAAAATCGCCCGTAAAGTCACCGTTCTGCACCAAGGCAAAATCCTTGCTGAGGGGACGATGGACAATGTTCAGGCGGATGAAAAAGTCATTGAAGTCTATCTTGGGCATTGATTTTAAGCTGGGAGATTAACCATGTTTGAAGTAGAAAATTTACAAGTAAGTTACGGCCAGAGCCAGGTTATTCATGACATCAGCTTTAACGTCGCTAAAAATGAAACGCTGGCCATTATGGGACGCAATGGCATGGGTAAAACCACGTTATTCAAATCCCTCATGGGGATCCTGCCCAGTCAATCAGGTAAAGTCAGTATCGAAGGGACTGATGTTGGCAGTATGGAAAGTCACAACCGTGTTGCCAATGGGATTGCTTATGTGCCACAGGGAAGAATGATTTTTCCAACATTAACGGTGCAGGAAAATATCGAAACCGGTCTGCAGGTGTCGAAAATGAAACATATTCCGGATGAGATATTCGCCTTGTTTCCCGTATTACATGATATGCGTCACCGCAAGGGCGGTAACCTTTCAGGTGGTCAGCAACAACAGTTGGCGATTGCCCGTGCTTTGGTGACCAATCCAAAAGTATTACTATTGGATGAACCGACGGAAGGTATTCAGCCTTCAATCATCAAAGATATTGCCAAGGTCTTAAATGAAATTCGTAAAATGCGTGAAATCACCATTATCGTTTCTGAGCAGGTGTTGAGTTTTACGATGGAAGTGGCAGACCGTATTATTGTGATTGAAAAAGGTAAGTTCATTCATGAAGATATGCGAGCCGACGTTGATGCCGACACGATAAAGAAATATTTGACGGTTTAAGACAAATATTATTAGGTTCTGTTGATATTTCAGGTTTACAACAAAGGCAGCTATGAAAGACCAGCAGATCCAGGCAGACAAATATGCTTATCAATGTCCAACATGAAGGAGTGTGTTGGCATGAATGTTCGCTCAGAATTAACACAACAAATTGATAAACCGGTAATTAATCAATTGATGACTGGCTGGGATGCCAGTCTCAAACTGCTGTTCGATAGCCGCTCCAACAAAACCATCCTTGCCCGCCGTCAGCATCATGGGCCGTTGGTGATTCAGAAAATTCTCTATCCTGAAGGCGCTAATCCTGCCCATGGCGTTATTATCCACCCTCCCGGGGGTGTGGCAGGTGGCGATAATTTGCAATTGACGGTGCAAATGCAAACTGAATCATCTGCACTGTTGACCACCCCGGGTGCCACCAAATGGTATAAATCAGCCGGTCGCCAAGCCAGTCAGAAGATTGAGATGACGATTGATGATAATGGCCAATTAGAATGGCTGCCACAGGAAAATATCGTATTTGATGGCGCTGATGTCGCACTTAATACTCAGGTTAATCTTAGTGAAACAGCAGTATTTGCTGGCTGGGAAGTCGTTTGCCTGGGCAGGCAGGCCAGTGGTGAACGTTGGGGTAGCGGGCGTTTTCGTCAAAAGTTATTGATTAAACGTGAAGGCAGGTTAATCTGGAATGAATCTGCATTACTGGATCCCGATAGCAGAGTACTGCGTTCAATGGCCGGATTACGTAATCAAGTGGTTTTTGGCAGTTTTGTGGTGGCCGCTGGCACTACGCCGGCAGAGATCCTGCAAAGCTGTCAGGACATTCAGATTGATTCTTCAGCGGATTATGGCGTTTCAGCACTGCCGGATATATTCACCGCACGTTATATTGGTCCCTGTGCCCAGGAAGCCAAAATATATTTTGAAAAATTATGGCACTGCCTGCGTCCGTGGTATGGCAAGCGATCAGCTATCCGGCCTCGCATTTGGGCTACCTAGACAAAGATAAACAAGGTTGAAAAAGCAATGGAACTGACTCCTAGAGAAAAAGATAAATTACTTATTTTTACTGCGGCACTGGTGGCCGAGCGACGAAAAGACCGAGGCCTGAAACTGAATTACCCTGAAGCTGTTGCCTATATCTCGGCGGCGATTATGGAGGGGGCACGAGATGGCCGAACGGTTGCGGAACTAATGGACTATGGTGCGACTTTACTGACATTGGATGATGTGATGGAGGGTATTGCTGAAATGCTGCCGGAAATTCAGGTCGAAGCCACCTTTCCTGACGGCACCAAACTGGTCACCGTGCATAACCCAATTATCTGAGGACACTGACTATGATTCCCGGAGAAATGCGAGTAAAAGCGGGCGATTTACAGATGAATGTAGGTCGTGAGGTGATCACCATTGATGTTTCCAATAGCGGCGACCGGCCGGTGCAGATTGGATCGCATTATCATTTTTTTGAAGTCAATGATGCTTTGCTGTTTGAACGCGAAAAGGCTTATGGATTTCGCTTGAATATTGCTCCGGGTACAGCTGTCCGCTTTGAGCCCGGCCAGACCCGCACCGTCGAATTGGTTGCGTTGTCCGGTTTGCGTCAGGTTTACGGTTTTGCCGGCAGAGTTATGGGAGCTTTATCATGAGTCTGAAAATTGATCGGCAAGCCTACGCCGAAATGTTTGGTCCGACAGTGGGCGACAAAATCCGGCTGGCCGATACAGAATTATGGATTGAAGTCGAACAGGATCTCACCACCTATGGTGAAGAGGTTAAGTTCGGCGGTGGCAAGGTCATCCGCGATGGCATGGGGCAATCACAGAAAGTCTCAGTTGAAGTTGCTGATACCGTGATTACCAATGCCCTGATAGTCGATGCTGTTACCGGTATTATCAAAGCGGATGTAGGGCTTAAAGATGGGCATATCTGGGCCATTGGCAAAGCCGGAAACCCGGACATTCAACCTGATGTAACCATACCATTGGGTGCCGGTACCGAGGTCATTGCCGGCGAAGGCATGATCCTTACCGCAGGGGGTATCGACAGTCATATTCACTGGATCTGTCCGCAGCAGATTGAAGAAGCCCTTATGTCTGGGATCACCACCATGCTGGGTGGTGGCACTGGACCGGCTACCGGGACCAATGCCACCACCTGTACGCCGGGACCATGGCATATTCACCGGATGCTGGAAGCCGCCGAGGCCTTTCCAATGAATCTGGGTTTTTTCGGCAAAGGCAATGTGTCGCAGCCTGAGCCAGCCAGAGAACAGATCGAAGCTGGCGTTATCGGCCTGAAATTGCACGAAGACTGGGGTACCACCCCTGCTGCTATCGATAATTGTTTATCGGTGGCCGAAGAGATGGATGTTCAGGTAGCCATCCACACCGATACGCTGAATGAATCAGGTTTTGTTGAAACCACGATAGCGGCCTTTAAAGATCGCACCATTCATACCTTTCATACCGAAGGTGCTGGTGGAGGGCATGCGCCGGATATTATCAAAGCTATCTCAGCCGAGAATGTTATTCCGTCGTCCACCAATCCCACACGACCATTTACCATCAATACCATTGATGAACATCTGGATATGTTGATGGTGTGCCATCATCTGGATCCTTCGATTGCTGAAGATGTGGCGTTTGCTGAATCGCGTATCCGCCGGGAAACCATTGCTGCAGAAGATATTCTTCACGATACCGGTGCGTTTGCCATTATGTCTTCTGATTCGCAGGCGATGGGGCGTGTTGGTGAGGTGGTGATTCGCACTTGGCAGACTGCGCATAAAATGAAAGTACAGCGAGGGCCTTTGAAAGAAGATGCCGAGCGTGGTGATGGTGATGCAGATAACTTCCGGGTGAAACGTTACATTGCCAAATACACCATCAATCCGGCGATTACTCATGGGTTTTCCCATAAAGTCGGTTCCATTGAAGCCGGTAAATTTGCTGATTTGGTGTTATGGCGCCCTGCATTTTTTGGCGTGAAACCGTCACTGATATTAAAAGGCGGCATGATTGCCGCAGCAGCGATGGGCGACCCTAATGCATCAATTCCCACACCACAGCCGGTGCATTATCGGCCGATGTTTGGCAGTTTTGGCAAAGCCTTAAAAACCTCTTTAACCTTTGTTTCAGAAGCGGCCTTGGCCAATCCTGCGGTCGCAGCACTGGATTTACAGAAACCGCTGGTGGCAGTAAAAAACTGCCGTAATATCGGTAAAAAAGATATGGTGCTCAACAATGCCACGCCCAAAATTGAGGTGGATCCGGAAACCTATCAGGTGTTGGCAGATGGTGAATTATTAATCTGCGAACCGGCGACTGAACTGCCTATGACGCAGCGTTATTTCCTGTTTTAGCAATTTATAGGCAAGGTTCAAAAATGTTATCGATTTCCACCAAACTGGATCATATTCATAGCGATACGGTCATTGCCGATGTGGTCAGTCTGAGTTTCGATTTACGGCAGAAAAGCCGTATTCGTGTGACCTTGCAATCAGGCACGGAAGCCGCGTTATATATGCAGCGTGGCACGATTTTACGTGGAGGCGATTTTCTGCAGGCGGATAGCGGTGAAATTATTGAAGTAATTGCTGCCGAACAGGCCGTGATGAAAGTAACCGCTACTACTTCAAAGGCTTTAACCCGAGCCGCTTATCATTTGGGGAACCGTCATGTTCCGCTGGAAATTGGTGATGGATGGCTGAAGCTGGAAACGGATTCAGTTCTCAAAGATATGTTGTTGGGGTTAGGGGTGCAGGTTGAAGAATTACAGGCGCCTTTTGAACCAGAACCCGGGGCCTATTCTGGTGGCGGACATCACCATCATCATGATGATGAACATTCACCTGATCATGTTCACGCACATGGACACAGTCACTAAGATGAGTTCAGCGTCGCTTTCCCGTCTGTTACAACTCGCCAGCCCGATGTTGCCAGTGGGTGCCTACAGTTATTCACAGGGACTGGAATGGGCAATTGAATCCGGTGAGGTGATCGATATTGAATCATCGAAGCAGTGGATAGGCGATGTGCTGTCGATCTATTTTGTAAACTATGAATTACCGGTTTTGTTGAGGTTATATAAGGCCTGGCAGCAGATGGATGGTCCACAGATACAATACTGGGACGAGTATTATCAGGCCGGTCGCGATAGCAGTGAAGCACTGGCAGAAACGCGGCAGATGGCCTATTCGTTACTACGGTTGCAACGTGATTTAGCTACCTGGCCCCCACAAATCGTCTTATTAAGCGGCACCCTGCAACAACCGGCTTTTCCGACCATTTATTCAGTCAGCGCCCTGTGCTGGGAGATTTCGCTTAGCGATATGTTGCATGCCTATGCCTGGTCTTTTCTGGAAAATCAGGTCAGTGCGGTGATGAAAACCGTGCCTTTGGGACAGGTGGCAGGACAACGCATTTTGTCAGAGTTAGCGATGACCTTGCCTGCTTTAGTCGATCAAGCCATGCAATTACCCGATGACGATATACAGAATTTCTGCCCAGCACTGAGCATTGCTGGCTGTCGACATGAAACCCAGTATTCCCGTTTATTTCGTTCATGAATAAGAGAAAAACAAAATGAAAGAACCTTTACGAGTTGGCATCGGTGGTCCGGTTGGTTCCGGTAAAACAGCCTTAACGTTGGCCTTATGCAAGCGACTACGCGACAAATACAATATTGCCGTGGTGACCAATGATATTTATACCAAGGAAGATGCCGAGTTTTTAACCCGTAATGAAGCGTTGTCAGCTGATCGGATTATTGGGGTCGAAACGGGTGGATGTCCGCATACCGCCATCCGCGAAGATGCTTCGATGAATCTGGAAGCCGTGGCTCAACTCAGTAAACGTTTCGATCCGTTGGACATCGTGTTTGTTGAAAGTGGTGGCGATAATCTGGCTGCGACGTTCAGTCCGGAACTGTCGGATCTGACTATTTATGTGATTGATGTGTCCGCTGGTGAAAAGATCCCGCGTAAAGGTGGTCCGGGCATTACCAAATCAGATTTGCTGGTGATCAATAAAACCGATCTGGCCTCATTGGTCGGGGCTTCTTTGGAAGTAATGGATCGTGATTCCAAACGTATGCGTGGTGAACGGCCTTTTGTATTCAGTAACCTTAAGCAGGAAGACGGTCTGGATCAGATTGTGGCGTTTATTGAAAAACAGGGACTGATGTTGAATTAACCGTTTAACCAAGAGGGAAAAGAAATGAAAAAAATGCTTTTAACGATACTGGGTATAGTCGCTTTTCCAGCCATTGCTTTTGCTCATCCCGGACATGATATGGCTAACTTTGCCAGTGGATTCAGCCATCCGTTTACGGGTATTGATCATTTGCTGGTGATGCTGGCGGTAGGTTATTGGGCCGGAAAGTCTCAGTCTTCTGCACGATGGCAGGTGCCGATGCAGTTTGTCATGTTTATGCTGTGTGGTGTGGTACTGGGTGCAGTGATATCCGGGCTGGCAGTTGTTGAAGTAGCGATTGCAGTCAGTGTGTTGGCAATGGGCTTGGTGATTTTACTCAACACTTCAATTAATCGATTCTGGCAACTGACATTAACCACGGTCTTTGCGTTATTGCATGGCTTTGTTCATGGTCAGGAATTGGTTGCTGCAGGCAATGGCCTGGCAGCTGTAGCGGGTATGGTGATGGCGACCATGATTCTGCTCGCCACGGGTGTTTACCTTGCCAGTTTTAAAGATCAACTGGGGCTGTTCGTACAACGTGCCTTTGCGACAGTGTTAACGTTGAGCGGAGCATATTTGTTAATAATGTAAACAGTCACGAACAGCAGGGACAAGTGGACCGGTCTGTCTTTCAGGTAAGTGACTGAAAGGATAGATCGGTCCCAGCTTTATTAGCGTTGAAAAAAACAATACGTAATACTACGTAGATAAAAAACCGCTGCTCGTACATTATGATGTTATTGGGTAAGTTACACCCAGCGCATTTAATCTGGAGCATGGATATCCATCAATCGGTTGGGCTAAATGTATCAGGAAGTGAAGCTTTGATGGATTCATCAGAACATAATGCACCACAGCGTATTGTCAAAATTCGTCGTGATTACAATACCTGGGTCGCTAATGAAACGCTGGAAGACTATGCGCTGCGTTTCACACCCCACTCTTTCAGGAAGTGGTCAATTTTTCGTGTCTCCAATACGGCACTGGGTGCTATTTCCTTTCTGGTTCTGGAGGTTATCGGCGGTGCATTAGCTGTCAATTTTGGTTTTGTGAATGCCTTTTGGGCCATTCTGACCATTAGTCTGATTATCTTTATGACCAGTTTGCCCATCAGTTATTATGCCGCCAAATACGGCCTGGATATGGATTTGCTGACCCGCGGTGCGGGATTTGGCTACATCGGTTCTACTATCTCTTCATTTGTCTACGCGACCTTCACCTTTATTCTTTTTGCGCTTGAAGCCGTGATCATGGCCTACGCCTTAAATATGTACTTTGGATGGCCGATTTATGTCTGGTATTTGATTTCAGCAGTGATCGTAATTCCTTTAGTCACGCATGGTGTGACCTTAATCAGTCGGATTCAGATGATCACTCAACCGATCTGGCTATTCCTCATGGTGTTGCCATTTATCTTTATTTTTGCCAAAGAACCCGATGCCATTCGGGGCTTGATGAATTTTGCCGGCAGCTCCGGTTATGACAGTACGTTTAATATTTACATGTTTGGTACTGCCATTGCCATTGGTATGGCATTGATCCCTCAGGTGGGTGAGCAGGTCGACTTTCTGCGATTTATGCCGGAAAAAACCCAAAAAAACCGTTTTCGTTGGCATTTAGGAGTCATATTCGCCGGTCCGGGCTGGATTTTTATCGGCATGATCAAAATGTTTGCCGGGGTGTTATTGGCTTATCTGGTGTTAAATGGCGCAAAGTCGGTTGAAGAAGCCGTTAACCCCACCTATATGTACCATGTGGCATTTAGCTATGTTTTCTCCAACGCGGATGTATTGCTGGCGGTCACAGTATTTTTTGTGGTGCTGTCACAAATCAAGATCAATATCACCAATGCTTACGCTGGTTCACTGGCCTGGTCCAATTTCTTTGCCCGCCTGACCCACAGCCATCCTGGCCGTGTGGTGTGGTTATTATTCAATGTGTTGATAGCCACCATGCTGATGCTGCTAGATGTGTTTCAGGCACTGGAACAGATTTTGGGACTATATTCGAATATTGCTATTTCCTGGATCACGGCTGTAGTAGCCGATCTGGTGATTAATAAACCCCTGGGTTTAAGTCCCAAAGGCGTCGAATTCCGCCGGGCCTATCTATATGACATTAATCCGGTTGGGGTGGGGGCAATGGCCATCGCCTCTTTGTTTTCAGTGTTGGCATTTGTCGGCGTATTTGGATTGGAAGCGCAGTCATTTTCATCTTTTATCGCCATGTTTACGGCGTTAATTTGTTCTCCATTATTTGCCTGGTGGACAAAGGGAAAATATTACCTGGCGCGCCAGCCGTATAAGTTTCATCCCGGCAAAACCAAAGAAATCTGCAGTATTTGTGAGCGAGAATATGAAATTGATGACATAGCCTATTGTCCAGCCTATCAGGGTGCTATCTGCTCATTGTGCTGTTGTCTGGATGCTCGCTGCAATGATGCTTGTAAGCCACATGCCAAACTGGATTCGCAGTGGCAGGCGGCCATGACAAAACTGTTGCCTAAATCCTTGTGGGGCTATATCCAGAATGGTGTAGGACATTACATCTTGCTGATGGGGATGACGGTGTTACTACTGGCATCCATTTTTGGATTGATCTATCTGCATATATCGCTGACCACCACGGACAACGCAGCGCAGATTTTGCCTGAAATACAAGTGGGTTTTCTCAAGGCTTTTGCCGCTCTGGTTCTGGTCAGTGGCATTATTGTCTGGTGGCTGATTCTTACCTCGCAAAGCCGCAATGTGGCACAGCAGGAATCCAACCATCAAACCAACTTGCTACAGCGTGAAATCATTTTACATGAACAAACCGATGCTGAACTGCAGCAGGCTCGTGTTATTGCAGAACAGGCAAATCAGGCCAAAAGTCGCTATATCACTGGTATCAGTCATGAGTTACGTACCCCATTAAACAGTATTCTGGGCTATGCCCAATTGATGGATAACAATGCTGATGTAACGACAGAAAATAAAAATGCCATTAAAGTCATTCTGCGTAGCGGTGAGCATCTGCTGTCGTTGATTGAAGGTACTTTGGATATTGCCCGTATAGAAGGTGGAAAGCTGCAATTTGATATCAAATCACTGCGTTTTCCTGAATATATCCAGCAAATTATCAGTATGTTTGAATTGCAGGCGATTAATAAAGGGCTGAAATTTGAATATGAGATCAGCTCGGATTTACCTCGTATCGTGCGTGCTGATCACAAACGTTTAAGCCAGATATTGATTAATATCATTGGTAATGCAGTGAAATACACCAGTGAAGGGGCTATTTATCTGCGCTTTAACCATGCCCGCGAATTTCTCTCGATAGAAGTTGAAGATACCGGCCCGGGCATCAAGCAATCCGAACTGGATCATATTTTTGAGCCGTTTATTCGGGGCAGTGCGGCGCAGGGAATCGGTGGTACCGGATTGGGACTGACGATCAGCAAGTTGCTCACTGAGTTGATGGGCGGTGTTTTGCATGTTGAAAGCCACGTAGGCAAAGGCACCACATTTTTTGTCCGACTGTTTTTACCCTCAGTGCGGGTCGAAGAAGATTTGCCGCTTATCTCCACCCGAATGCCAGTGGGTTACCGGGGACCGCGGCGTAAATTACTGGTGGTCGATAACGAACCGGTGGATCGGGAACTGCTGTTAAATATTCTTGAGCCGCTGGGGTTTGACGTCAGAGAAGCCGCATCGGGAGCCGAATGTTTACGGATTTATCCGGACTTTCAGCCCGAAATCATTTTTATGGATTTAGCTATGCCGGAAATGGACGGTTGGGAAACCTGTCATCTGATCCGTAATGTACATAAGTCTGATGTCAAAATCGGCATTATTTCAGCCAATGCCTTTGATAAAAACCTGGAAAATTCATCGGGTATTACTGATAAAGACTTTATCCTGAAACCGGTCAATCTATTTGAACTGATCAACTGGATTGGCGAACGATTGAATCTGCAATGGATCGAGAGCAAGGAAGAACTGGTATCAGAAACTTCCGTGGTGGAATATTCACTGCCCCCGGTTGAGGTCTTAAATAACTTGCTGGAGATGATCAACATGGGCTATCTGGTCGGCGTCCGTAAACTGATTACCGAGATTGATGAACAAGGACTGGCCTGCGAACAGTTTGTTAGTGAAATACGCCAAATGTCTGAAAAATTTCAATTAGGCACCATGAAAACCTTTATAGAAGAGAAATTAGCTAATGTCTGAAAGCCCGCTTAATGCAGTAGTGCTGGTGGTCGACGACACCCCCGATACGCTGGCGCTTTTACATGATGCTTTGGTGGAATCCGGTTATACCGTTCTGGTGGCTGATAATGGTGAATCCGCATTAAAAATCAGTCTGGACGCAACTCCGGATATTGTTCTGCTGGATGCGTTAATGCCAGGTATGGATGGTTTTGAAGTTTGCAGGCACCTTAAGCATGATCTGAATACCCGCCATATTCCGGTGATTTTTATGACTGGTCTGACCGAATCCGAGCATGTGGTCGCCGGGTTCTCAGCAGGAGGCATCGATTATGTGACCAAACCGTTGAGCCCTGTCGAAGTTATTGCCCGGATTAATACCCATTTGAAAAACTCCCGTTTGATCAATCAGACACAGGGCGCTCTGGATGCATTCGGTCAGGCTGCTATTGCGGTATTACCGAGCACCGGCAAAATTGTCTGGCAGACACCTCTGGCGCGTCAGTTGATTGAAAAATATATGAGTCATGAAGACGATCTTTTGATTCAGGATACCCCCGAAGCCTTGCAGGATTGGGTGTTGCAGTTACATCAGGGGGGAGAAAGACGGTTACGTCCTTACATTGTGCATAAACCCACCGGGCGACTTATTTTTAACCCTGCTGATCTGCAAAGTGAAGAGCAATGGCTGATCCTGTTACGAGAAGAGTCTGAAACCGCACAGATTGAAGCCTTGAGAGCGGTATTCAATTTAACCAATCGGGAGTCGGAAGTATTGCACTGGGTGATCCTTGGCAAAACCGACAAAAGTATTGGTGAGATTCTCGGTACCAGTCCACGTACCGTCAATAAACATATGGAACATGTGTTTACCAAACTGGGAGTGGAAACCCGTACAGCAGCGGCTTCGTTGGCCGTAAATAAACTGCGTTCACTGACGGGCAGTAATAGCTTCGGCACAGAATAACTGTTTCAAAACGTCTCTATTTCCGGATGGCTCTGCCATAAAATAATAGCGTGCATTACAACGACGTGAGCATGAAAAACTGAACGTATCGAATCTTTCAGGAGCATTCATGATCAAAGTAGGAACTGTAAAACAAATCTGGCGTTATCCGGTGAAAGGTATGGCGGGAGAAAGCCTGAACTATTGCCATCTTGGCGATATGGGCTTGCAAGGCGATCGTATCTGGGCGTTGCGTGATGTGGCACGTCAGGAAATTCAAAGCTGTAAATTCAGGCCCCAGTTATTACGTTGTGTTGCTCGTTGTCGCAGTACCCAGATGACCGGGGCACATGATCAGGTCGATATTCATTTTCCGGATGGTCGTGTTGTAGGCAGTGACGATCCCCAGATCCATAGTTTGTTATCTGAATTAACCGGCCATAATTCGACCCTTGAATCGCTGAGGCCCCTAGCCGAGCTGGATTTTTATCGGCGGCATAAAAAAGATGACCATACCTGGCTGGAAGAATTAAAAGCCACGTTTAATCGAGAAGCCGGTGAACCCTTGCCAGAGATCCTGGATGATTTGCCATCAGCAGCAAAGGATTTTGTGTCTCTCCCAGGTACGTTTTTTCTGGTGACATCTTTTCACCTGCTCACCACTGCGACGCTAGCCCATATGCAACAACTTAATCCGGAAGCCGATTGGGATGTGCAACGCTTTCGTCCCAATCTGGTGATTGAAACGCTGCCCGGTATGGAAGGACTGGTTGAACAGGCATGGATTGATAATAAACTACGAATTGGTCGTGCCACCATTGAATGCAATAGCAGCACACCACGTTGTGGGGCAGTGACCCGATCTCAACAAAAACTGGAATCGGACAGCAGCATATTACGCAGCATTGTGAAACAAGCCGATCAAAATCTGGGTGTTTATGGAGCCATCAAACAAAGTGCAGTAATTCAGCTAGGGGATGAGGTTTTTCTGCAAAACGCGTCATGATTTGCAATAGAACAGACTTGAGATTAGATATAAAGACAGCTGATAAGCGATCAGACAATTAATGTCCTACATAAATAAAGGAAATTTACCCAAAATTAGATTAACCTACATTAATACATTCTAATTTGATGTTGAAGGTTAAAATTGCAACGACTGGCATTAACTCTGCTTTTTAGCAGTATGCTCTTTGGCTGCGCTGGTTATCAGCCAAAGGATATTTTTGCGCAATCCAGAGAGTGGCTAGCACAAACCAGTGATGGGGCAGCGGCAAATTACGATGATGAAATTGAAGTCTTATTTGCCCAGCCCTATATCGATCCGCTTACCGATTATATCAATCAGCATATTGATGATGAACGTCGTGCCGAACCACTACGAAAGGTCAGTGCAGAACGTAAAGTTCGCTGCCAGGAAATTGCCGATAAATATCTCACTCGACCACTTACCCAAGAGTCATTGAATCTATATAAGGCGGGATACAGCTACTCCTGCCCGAAAGATGTGGAACAGTTTGCTGTGAGACTGGCCGAAGCCAACAAACAAGCACCCACAGCATCTTCTCAAGCCGAACCTCCCGTCTCTGATGAAAAAGTGGTGGTGGATAAAGCCATTGTTTCAAATGTGAATAAAGAACAGTTAAACGACTGTTATTTGTTAACAACCATCAGCAATTTTCGTGAAGCCAAACAGGCTTGTCTGCCACCGGCAAACAATGGCGATGTGCGCTCCCAGTTAAATATGGCGGTTATTCATAAAGCTCTGACGGAATATTCACAATCTCTGCAATGGGCGGAGAAAGTTGAGCAGGATTCACCACGCGCACGTTATCTTATTGGTGAGATCTACGCTTTGGGACTTGGTGTGCAACAGGATTATCAAACCGCTTTTGAATGGTTTGAGAAATCTGGGCAGGATGGTTATGCCGAAGCACAACATATGCTGGGTTTATTTTATGAAATGGGTAAAGGCACCCAACAGAATAAAGATCTGGCGCTCAAATGGTTTCAACGTGCGGCCTTAAATAACTATGTTCCGGCCAAGCATTCGCTGGGAGCGTTGTTAATTCAACAAAATAAAAATCCAGCGAGCATCACACAAGCAGAAAAATGGCTGATTCAAGCTGCTCGTGCTGGATATGCTGAGTCTTCCTTACTGATGGGGCGACAGTTACAACAAAGTGACCTTACTGAGGAAAAAGCCAAAGCGGTCATCTGGTATGAAGTAGCCCAACAACAAGGTTCAGCCGAGGCAGAAAAGCTGGCGGAAAATCTTCGCCCTCAAGTGAATCCTGAGGCTATTAATCTGGCTCGACAGCAAATTCAACGCGTTCTTGACGGTCAGAATTAAGGGCTTTTAAGGATGTATAAAATGGTCATCATCTGATGCTTCGTTCATTACTGGTCGATTCTTCCAAAAAACTCATCCTATGGATGTTGTTTATGCTGGTCATCCTGTTTATTGCCGGGATGTGGATTTTATCGTCACTGAATCTGAATTATTCGGAAGATACCATTGGCGAAGTTCGCCAGAAGCAGATTGAAGAGACTTTTTTCAGTAATCTGAACAAAATTGTCCAAACCCAAAGTGCATTGGAACGTGACACCAATGGCTTAGCGCGTATCGGCAGCCTGTTTGCAGATTTATTTGCTTCAGAAAGTAACTCTCAGGTGTTAAATGCCGAGTTAGGCATGATGTTACAGGACAAGCTGAAAGACTTTGAAGGCACATTAGCGGTCGGGATCTGGTTTGATCCAGAATACGTCAGCCTGAAAGGACAGCCGATATCACGCTATGTATTTCGAGATAAAACGAACAGCATCCAAGTATTAACTGAATCAAGTTCCCGACTCTTAAGCATTGAGCAACAACAATGGTTCGATTTGGCAGGTATTGCTGTTAAAGACAAAACGAAAATTGAAGGCAATGAAATCCATTGGACACCAGCTTATTACAATGAAATCACGGACAGTGCCGTGTTAACGCTGATAAAACCTATTTTGAACAGCCAGCTGCAAGTGGTTGGTTATGCCTCAACAGACTGGGAAGCGAAACAGATAATTGATCTCGTCAGTCAGGTCAGCATCACGCCAAATACCTTTGCCCTGTTAATCGATAAAAATAAACGCAAATTATCCAGCTTGAGCAGATTAAATAATGAACGTTATGCCCAGAAGATCATTGACTCGGTAATGAGCCAGGATTTTATTAAACTGGCATCCAACAACGCTATTTCTCAGCTTAAATCCCAACAGCAAAAAGCCCTGCTGCAAACGCATCAGTTTGCTGTTGAAGATATCGAATATGTGCTTTATGCCGCGACCACACCGGCTCAGATGCTATTTGCAGTGGGCGTGCCCAAGAATGAAATTGATGCGGTTATTGCCCCGATGCGGGTGATAAATCAACGGATCCTGATTGCAACCAGTATTGTCATTTTGCTGCTATCGGCTTATCTGGTCTATCGTATTGCTTTGCTGATGCAGGAGTTGCAGGCCTCCTATACCGATCAGCTGACGGGTTTACCTAACCGGGCAAGGTTATTACTGGATTTGCAGCAACATCAAAACTGCACCTTAATTCTGGTGAATATCGATCGGTTTCGAGAATTAAACAGTATCTTTGGAAATGATTGTGGTGATGCGGTTTTGCAAAGCCTAACCACTAACATTGGGGCATTTTGTCAGGATTATAATCACGCTGACAGCGCCAAACTGTATCGCTTATCAGGTGATGAATTTGTGCTGTTGGGTTTTGATTGGTCCAAGGAGTTTCTGACCGGATTCCTGAGGCAGTTAAGTGACTTTCTGCAAGAGCAGCAACTGCAATGGCAGGATCAGGATATCAGCATAACGGCAACCCTTGGTGCAGCAGGTCAGCATGATGCCGACCCTGACAAAGACAGCTCACCGGATATATTGATCAGTTACGCCACAGCCGCATTAAAAATTGCTCGTGATAAGTCACGGCATTATGCGATCTATGACAGTAAGCAAGATGTAGAGCGTATTTACGAACAAAACCTGTTCTGGGCCAGACAACTAAAACAAGCATTACAGCAAAACCGTATTGTTCCGTGGTTCCAACCCATAATGGATAATCAAAGTGGTGAGATAACCAAATATGAATGCCTGATCAGAATGATTGATCCAGATGGGCAGGTTATCAGTCCCGGTGTATTTTTGCCGGTGGCCAGTAATTTACGTCTGGATAGCATGCTGACACGGGTGATGGTGGAAAAATCGTTCCAGAAATTTGCCGAACTGGATTACGAATTTTCTATTAATCTTTCCTATCGTGATTTACTGGATACCGAATTAACCCAGTTTATTTTTGACCAGCTCAAAACCTATCAGGTTGGAAAAAGGTTAATTTTCGAAATCCTTGAATCCGATGGTATTGATAATTACAACGAAGTCCGTCGGTTTATCGATAAAGCCAAAGGCTTTGGCTGTAAAATTGCCATTGATGATTTCGGCACAGGCTACTCGAACTTTGAACATTTGCTGCGTCTCAATGTGGATCTCATCAAAATCGATGGTAGCCTGATAAGAAATCTCAATGATGATCAATCAGCCATTATTGTTACCCGTGGTGTAGTGCAATTTGCCCGTAGTCTCGGCATTAAAACCGTTGCGGAATTTGTTCACTGCGAAGCCGTACAGAAACAAGTCCAGGCACTCGATATTGATTTTTCCCAAGGTGCCTATTTCAGCATGCCTAAGGCAGAACTGGTTGAAACACCAAAGATGATGTAATAACGCTTATTCTGAATGGCAGCTTGAATACAACAATCAAATTTAGCCTATTGATTACGCTCAGTCGCAATATTTAGGTACACTGACTTATCTCTGCCTTTGAGATAAGCCATCAGTCATGAAATCTGTCAAAAACACCTTTCTGAAATATCGAAGTTTGCTGATCTGGGTTGTCAGTATTCTGCTGTTATATACCTTGATAGGATTTTTACTGGTTCCGTGGCTGGCAGAGCGCCAGTTGGTGAAGACAATGCAACAGAGACTGGGCGTTGAGGCCAGTGTCGAAAACATATATTTCAATCCCTATACATTTGAAGCGACAGTCGACAATCTGCAATTAACCACGGAGCAGGATGAGCCGCTGGCAGCATCAGAAAAGCTTTACCTCAATCTGCAACCTTTGCAACTGGCGAGACTGACTTTACGACTGGAAGAAATCAATCTGGCCGATACAACACTGCATTTCCGTCGTTATTCGACAACGGCTAATACGCTGACAAGACTGGCAGACAACTGGGCAGCTTCAGCTAAAGAGGAAGCGGCTGAAGACGAAGCCAATCAATCCAGCGAACAGGACGAATCTTTATTTAGCTTGGAAATAGCTGAGGTTAACTATACCAATGGCGAGATTCATTATCGGGATGAAGTACCCAAGGAGCCTTTTGAAACGGTATTGAGGCCGGTCAATATTCATCTGGATAATTTTTCAACCGAGGCCAGTCAAACCGCCAGTTTAGATATGGCGGTCGGACTGGAAAATGACGCAAAATTATCCGCAGACGGAAAGCTAAGCATGTCTCCGTTACAGTTATCGGGTCAGATAACGCTGGATAATTTCAGTTTACAGTCGCCCTATCGTTATTTTAAGGCACAGTTGCCATTTGAATTGAACCAGGGGCGGCTGGATTTACAATTATCCTACGATATCGATTTTGCCGATGAAGCGGCAGATATTGATCTCAGTGCGATTGATATAGGCTTGACCGGTTTTAGTATTCTTCAGCCGGGCATGACCAAAGCGTTATTGCAAGACGGGAAACTGGAGATAAAAAACGCCAGTTATGCTTTTCCAGAAAATCAGCTCATATTGGATAACGTTTCGCTGACTGACTTTAAACTGGCTTTGACCCGAAACCAGCAGGGTGATCTCAACTGGCTGCAGTTAATAGCTGCCCTGCCCGGAAAAGATTCTGAGGCAGTGGTGGAAGATACTGATGAACAAACCGATAAACAAAACACGTCACCGTTTACCTTGGAAATTGGAGCGTTAAGTTTTACCGAAGGTGAGATTCATTATCGTGATGAAAATCCGCAGGAGCCTTTTGAAACGGTATTACGTCCGGTCAATATTCAGCTACAAGATTTTTCCACTGAGGCCAGTCAAACCGCCAATATAGATTTAGATATCGGACTGGAAAAGGACGCAAAATTGTCCGCAGACGGAAAGTTAAGCATGTCACCGTTACAGTTATCAGGCCAGGTAACACTGAACAATTTCAGTTTGCAGACGCCATATCGTTATTTTAACGGTCAGCTGCCTGTTGAACTGAATAGCGGCCGAGTTGAACTGCAAACGTCTTACGACATCAATTTGGCCGGTGATACTAAAAAAATAGATCTCAGTGAGATAGATATCGAAATAGCCGAGTTAGATATTCACCAGCCCGGTGAGAGTGAAGCGTTAGTAAAAGGCGGTAAGCTGACCATTAGTAATGGGCTTTATGTTTATCCAGAAAATCAGCTCACTATAAAATCGGTTTCACTGGATGATTTCAATCTGGCTGCAACCCTAAACGAGCAGGGTGAAATCGACTGGTTACAAGTATTGGAAAAAATGCCTGATCCAGCCACTGATGAACCCGATACGCAAGCATCACCACTTCAGCTCGATATCGCCAATCTGGCCATCAATAATACCAAGCTGACGTTAATGGATGAGCAACTGAAAACGCCCTTTACTCTTACAATGATGCTGTCTGGCAGCATGCAGAATTTCACTCTGGCAGAGGGTAATCAGATTCCTTTTACTACCGATATCAGTTTGCAAACAGGAGGTGATATTGGGATTGAGGGTGAAATTCAATTGTTTCCAGAACTGGCCGTTCAGGCAGAGGCTACTATAGATAATTTAGCCTTAAAGCCGGTGCAACCTTATCTCAGCAAGTATGCACATGTTGGTATTGTAAAAGGTGAAGTCAGCTCCACCGCCCAGATTACCTCTAATCAACAAAAGCCGTTTAGCCTCCAGGCTAATCTAACGGTTGAAGATGTGCAGCTCGATAATCAGAAAAACAATGAAAAACTGTTCAGCTTTGACCAGCTAGACATTAATACAATTGATTTTTCATTAGCGAAACAACGCCTGGCTATCTCAGAAGTGATCGTTGATGAACTATATGCCCGCATATTTATTAACGAAGATGGCGAAACCAATGTAAGAGGACTACTCAAGGAGCAACCAAACGACAAAGCTGAGACAGAGAATAAAGATCAAGACAGTCTCTTCAATGGCTATGAGTTGGCAATTGGTCAAGCGATTATTAATAACGCGAGTTCGCGTTTTACCGATGCCAGTTTGCCGATAGTTTTTGATACACATATGCAGGCACTCAATGGCGAAATAAGCGGTTTTTCTACGCTTTCTGAACAACCCGTAGAGCTGACATTGGAAGGTAAGGTTGATGAATTTGGTCTGGTGGAAATTGATGGTGAAATAAAACCGTTAGCCCTTCGCGAATTTGCCACGGTAAAACTGTCGTTCAGTAATATAGATTTGCCTGCTATGAGCCCCTATACAATCAAATTTGCAGGTAGACGTATTGACGAAGGACGTGGCGACGTAGAGCTGACGTATAAGGTTGTTGAGGGTGAACTTTCTGCAACGAATAATATTGTGTTGCATGATATCAAGCTTGGGGAGCGGGTTGAGGCGCCCGATGCGCTAGATTTGCCACTTGATTTGGCGGTGTCGTTACTCAAAAATAAGGAAGGGGTGATTGATCTGACGATTCCAGTAAGCGGAAGTGTCAATGATCCCGAATTTGATATGAGCGCGGTAATTACTCAAGCAATTAACCAGGCGATAACCAATATTGTGACTGCACCTTTCAAATTTCTTGGAGGTTTATTCGGCAGTGATAACGAGGAACCGATAGACAATATTCGTTTCCGGCCCGGTGAGAGTGACCTGGCTCCACCGGAACAGGAAAAATTACAGAAGCTCGCAGGAGCATTAGCCGATCGTCCGCAACTGGCGATAAACATCCCCCCAACCTTTGCGATGGAAGCCGATCGTCAACAGCTAAAACAAGCTGCCGTTGAGCAACGTATTGAATCGCGTCTCGATCAAACTGATCCAGAAACACAATTGGCAGAACGTCGACAAACAGTTTTGGAAACACTTTATCGTGAGGCGGGGTTAAGTCCAATATTGAGGACACTGCAACAGGAATTCACTGTAAATACCGAAACTCAGGAAACAGCTGCACTGGATGTGCTGGCTTACAATGCTGATCTGAAACAGCGATTAATTGAAGCCGAGTCGATATCCGCCGCGCAGTTGCAACAATTAGCTGAACAACGTCAGCAAACCGTTATCGAGTACATTCAACAACACGCGGAAGTGAACAGCGACCAATTAAAACGCAGTGAAACGGTGGCCACCAGATTGGAAGATGGATGGGTAAAGCTGAAATTTGAACTGGTAACACTCTAAATAATTTTTGAGCTAGCAATATCGACGTTATGCCAGAGGCACCATACTAACTGGTAGATATAAAACGCGAGGGAAAGCATGAAGCTGCAAGGAAAAATTTCAAATTGGAATGATGACAGAGGCTTTGGTTTTGTCGAGCCAAATGGTGGTGGAGAGCGTGCTTTTGTCCATATTAAAGCCTTCAACCCTCAAACCCGTAGACCCGCGAATGGTGAAGTTATTATCTATGAAATAGCTCGCGATAATAATAATCGTTATAAGGCTGAAAATATTCAATTTGCTCGTGACATTTCCAAGCCCAAAAAACGAGATAAAGTAAAAAGCCAAAGAGGCTTCGGTGGTATCTTTACGATTGTCTTTTTCATTGGACTGTTGGTCTCAGTCTTTAGTGGAAAGTTGCCTTTAGTTATTGTCGGTGTATATCTAATCATGAGCCTAATTGCGTTTATCGCTTATGCAATTGATAAATCTGCAGCTCAAAATGGAAGATGGAGAACGCAAGAAAGCACCTTGCACTTACTATCTCTAATAGGTGGTTGGCCAGGAGCCTATATTGCTCAAAAGAAAATACGCCATAAATCGAGTAAGAAAGCGTTTATAAATGTTTATTGGGTTACTGTGTTATTGAATTTAGGTGGGTTGTTTTGGCTTCATACAGAGAAAGGAGCTAACTTCATTAATAATGTGGTTTTGCCTTTGTTCAATGGTTAATATGCAAATCAAGGTGGCTGACTCCTTAGATATACAACTTTTTGATCTACACAACCTAAAGAAGGAACACAGGCATGACAACCATTGACTATAAGGCAATGCTGGAAGTGGCGATCAATGAAGCGCGTCAAGGATTAGCCGAGGGTGGTATTCCTATCGGTGCTGCAGTTTTCAATAAAAATGGCAAGCTACTCGGTGCAGGCCACAATCGCCGAATTCAGGAAAATGATCCTTCTGTTCATGCCGAGACCGATGCCTTTCGTAAGGCCGGAAGACAAAAGTCCTATCGCGACAAAATCATGGTCACAACACTTGCACCCTGTTGGTATTGCAGCGGGCTGGCACGGCAATTCAACTTCGGCACGGTGGTTGTTGGCGAATCCGTAAATTTCGACGGCGGGCTAGATTGGCTTCGCGAAACTGGCGTAGAGGTCATCGATCTTAACTCGCAGGAATGCATCCAAATGCTCGGCGATTTCATTGCTCAAAACCCAGAAATCTGGAATGAAGATATCGGTGAAGATTAGGGGCTGTGTCTTTGATCTTCAATTGATCCCTCAAACTATTCCAATAACAACGGCAAACAAAAATACTGGAAATTATTATGAAAGTTGAAACGTTAAGAGATGTTCTTCATTGGACAAGCGAGTTTCATCAACACCTCTCAGAATGTTTGAAACGTGGTGCCGATAAAACTGATAATACGCGAGCACAAATGCTTCTTAACTATTTGTCAGAGCATGAAGAAAAGCTCGGACATGCTGTGCACCAATTCGAAGTCACAGGGAATGAACATGCGTTAAATACCTGGTGCTATGAGTACTTTGATAAAAATCCCATCGTGCAACATCATCATTGTGATGCACCATTTTCTGAACTATCAACCACCGACATTATGCAAGTAATCATTCATCAACATCAGCAAATCATTGACCTTTATCGTTACCTGCATGATTGTGCGGATATATCCTCGGCAAAAGAGTTGATGGAAGATCTCAGATCTTTTGAAGAGCATGAAATTATGGTGATGTCACAGTCAGCTAATCGATTAGAAGATATTTGAGATTGAAACCTTGGAGATAAGGTCGATTGAAAGTTCTCTAAATACAATCGTTTCTGATACCTTTGATACGACATCTGGAACGAAAATATCGGCGAGGAATAGAGTTATTTCTTTCAATCAGCTTGATAAAGTATAAAACTAAATTATTTGGCTAACCCTTTAATCCGGACGCGGATCCCAAATATCCATCATCTAACGCGGCATTACCCGGACGCTCATGAGTGATTCCAATGGCTCTGGTCGTGACAGATAAAAGCCCTGAACATAATCCACTCCAATTTGACGCAGGATATTCAGTGTTGCGGCGTCTTCAACAAACTCGGCAATGGTCTTTAACCCCATGATATGGCCGATGTTGTTAATCGAAGCCACCATGGCCTGGTCAATCCGGTTATTGGCTAGCTCTTGAATGAAAATACCGTCAATTTTCAAGTAGTCGACGGGTAATTGTTTGAGATAGCCGAATGAAGAGAGGCCACTTCCAAAATCATCCAAAGCAAACTGACAGCCTAGGCGTTTCAGTTCGGTAATGAAGCGAGCGGCATTGGCTGGATCAGCGATGGCAGCGGTTTCGGTGATTTCAAAGCAAATATTATTGGCCGGTACTTTGCGTTTCGCCAGTTGTTCCTGAATTAACTGCAAGCAGTCTTCACGACCGATGGAGGCACCGGAAAGGTTAATCGAGCAAAAAACCGGCTGGTTGTTCTGGCGGAGTTGATCGCCCATCCAGGCCAGTGTGTTGCGAATCACCCATTGGTCGATTTTGGGCATTAATCCAAAACGTTCGGCGGCTGGAGTAAAGGCACCTGGCGGAATGATTTCGCCTTGTGGGCTAATCATACGGGCCAAGATTTCATAATGCGGCATGGTGTTTTCGCTGTTTTCCAGCGGAACTATCGTTTGATAATAGAGCCGGAAAAGATCTTGATCGAGCGCTTCCTGTAACCGACTGGCCCACTGAATTTGCCCTTGATGCTCTTGAGCTTGAATATCATCGGGCTGAAACAGATGCACCCGGTTACGCCCGCGATCCTTGGCAGCGTAACAGGCGGCATCGGCATGGCTTAACACCTCATCCAGGCTGCCACTAGCTTCTGTAATACTGACCAAACCGATACTGACGCCTACAGAAAATACCTGACCTTCCCAGGAAAAACGAAAAGCAGTGACGGTTTTACGCAGTGTCTCGGCAATGTCCAGGCCTTTTTCAATTGGACAATGACTGAGTAGCACTCCGAATTCATCACCCCCCAGCCGTGCCAGAGTATCGCTCTGACGCAATACCGGTTTAAGAAGATTTGAGAGTTGCTTCAACAGTACATCACCGGCTCTGTGTCCACAGGTATCATTGACCAATTTGAACTGGTCTAAATCGAGATAGCAGAGCAGGTGCTCCGCTTTATCATGATGTGCTTCATTGATCAGCGATTCCAAACGCTTTTCAAATTCACGTCGGTTGATGAGGCCAGTCAGAGTGTCGTGCACCGCCTGAAAGCTCAGCATCTTTTGCAAACGACTGTTTTGGGTAATGTCCTGTAAAGCAACCACCCAGCCTATATTTTGTCGGTTGGTATCGAGCAAGGGCGCACAGTTCAGTTGCACTTCAAATTCATCACCTTGCTTGTTTTTCAGCAGAAACAGACGTTTTTGGCTGGTGTTAGGCGTTTTAACTGAGTACTGCTGACACAATGTCGTGATGTTAATTGGGGTCGCTTCACTGTCTTCAATCAGAATAATCTCGTCAATCGGCTTGCCGAATGCCTCTTCAGATGTCTGTCCCAGTAGTTCACTGGCCATCGGATTAAGATAGACGATGTTATACGCTGCATCACAGGTAACAACTGCTTCCGTGATGGCTTCAAGTGTGACTTGTGCCAGCTCAGAGTGGCGGTGCAGACGAGCCTCCATCTTTTTTCTTTCGCTGATATCCCTCAGCATGGCGCTGTATTGCACGCCCTCCTCGGTTGGACTGGCGGTGGTGGTGACTTCCAGGGTAAAGGGGTTGCCCTGACTGTGTCTGGCGATGATTTCATAAGGCCCCGGTTGTTGACTACTGGCCAGGGTGACAAATAAACGTTCCGGGCTTGTGCCCGAAAAAGTTTGTTGGTTTTGTTCATGGAGTAAAACATCAGTTGGCTGCCCCACCAACTGGTGAGCAGGAAGGCCGAACATAATTTCTACGCCTGGATTGGCGCTGGTCACAATCCCCTGGCTGGAGAAGGTGATAACCCCGTCACGCATATCACGCACAATCAAGCGGGTGCGTGTCACCATGCGGTTCAGGTTAGCAATCACCCGGTTGTACTGGGAGGCAATCTGGCCAACTTCGGTAAAAGGCTCAACTGGCACTCGCTGCTTCAAATCACCACTACGCTCTTGCGTTTGCATGGCTGAAAGCAGATCCGTCAGTTCGGTTTTCGCGCCATGTTCTGACACATTCAGCCCCTGCTGCTCGGCTTCGATGCTGACGCGCAAAGGTATGAAACGGTTCAGTAGAAAGAGGAATGTGATTGTCAGCGGAAAAATAAACAAGGCACAAGCAAATATGCCAAGCAATTGCACCTGCAATTGGTCAAAGCGGCTTAAGCCAGTATCAAGCAGTTGCAAATCACCAAAAAGTGCAACGGCCAGTGTGCCCCATATTCCGGCGACCAAGTGTACTGGCACCGCCGAAATGGCATCATCCAGCTGCAGTCGGTGCATCTGTTTTTCAGCCAGAAACATCACCAGCGCGCCAAGGCTTCCAATCACCGCCGCTTGTGGCGTTGAAACTACATGACAACCTGCTGTAATAGCGACTAGTCCGGCCAGGGTGCCATTAATGGTGAGCGAGGTGGTCTGGCTATTATCCTGTTGTGTTTTTGAAAGCAGGATCGCCGTGATTCCACCAGCAGCGGCTGCAATGATGGTGTTGACGATGATGCCGGCAATAGCCGTGGTAAAAGCCAGTGTACTGCCACCGTTAAAGCCAATCCAACCGATCATGAAGAACAGCATGCCAAGAATCGCCAACGGCAGGTTGCTGCCTGGGATGTTTTGTACTTTGCCTCGAATGAAACGTCCGGTACGTGGGCCGATAACAATCACGGCGGCCAGTGCTACCCAGCCACCCACACTGTGTACTACGGTGCTGCCGGCAAAATCGGTGAACCCCATGGCTTCCAACCAACCAGGAGATTCATTAACGGCGCTGCTCCAGACCCAATGACCAAACACCGGGTAAAGTAGCAAACTGATTAATGCGGTGATGATGATGTAAACCACAAAGCGACTGCGTTCAGCGATAGCACCAGAGACAATCGTGGCGGCTGTGGCACAAAAGGTTAATTGGAAAAAGAAAAAACTGGCGTGCCAGAATTCATCTCTGGAAAAATCAGCAAGAAACCAGTGAGTATCGAGTTTCATGCCTTCATGGGCACCAAACATGATGCCAAAACCAAACAGCCAGAAGAGCATGGCGGTAACGATCAAATCAAAGGCGTTTTTAAGCGCTACGTTAATCGCATTTTTACTTCGGGTAAGCCCAGATTCGAGACACAGGAATCCACCCTGCATAATCAGAACCAGCATCGCTGCAATTAAAATCCACAAAGCATCCAGCGCACTCATATCAGGCATTATCCGTCTCCGAAGATAAAGTCAGCACTCTATCGGTGCGAGAGCCTGGCAGTTATTGACACAATAGCGCCAGCCCGCGCCATATCGAGCGTTGTGACTTCTCAAGGAGCAGAAATTGTGCCATTTCAGCTAATATTGATTGCAGTGGAAAGGAAAACGATTTAAACGAGGGATCATTACAAACAAAAGGGCCAGAGAAAATTCTCTGGCCCTTTTTGTTGCCTGTAAAGTAGATGTTAGTTTATTTGATAAACAGCATCTCACGGTATTTCGGCAGTGGCCATAAATCATCGGCTACTTCCGTTTCCAACGCATCAACATGGGCACGGACTTTATCCATCAGGGTATGGATATCATTCGCGCAGTAGTTCATATGTGCTTCGATTGAGTCAAAGTCATGTTTGGTTATGGCTTTGGACAGTTCAGCTACCGCAGCGATCATGGCATTGGTTTCGTTGGCGATTGAGCTGGCAATCGAGTTGTCCATTTCAATGCCCAGATCAGACATACCTGAACAGGTCATCGATAATTCGCCCAGATATTGCGTCGCTGCCGGGTAAATCATGGTTTTGGCCATTTCGATAACCAGTTTGGCTTCGACTTCAATCGATAAAATGTACTGCTCGGCATAGACTTCAAAGCGGCTTTCCAGCTCGACCGGTGAAAACACATTGGTCCGCTTGAACAGCTCGCGGATTGACTCATCACGCAGGTATGGAAGCGCATCAGCTGAGGTCGGCAGGTTTTTCAAACCACGTTCCTCAACCGCCATTCTATGCCATTCAGCAGAATAGCCATCGCCACCGAAAACTACGTTGCCATTCTCTTCCATCAATGTTTTCAATACGGCTAAAACGGCAGTGGTTCGTGATTCCGTTTTCGCCAGTTCGGTTTCCAGTTTTTCAGCAATCCAATCTAACGAGTCTGCCAGAATGGTGTTCATCGCCACTAATGGGCCGGATACCGATTGTGAAGAACCGACAGCACGGAATTCAAAACGGTTACCGGTGAAGGCAAACGGAGAAGTACGGTTACGGTCACCTGGATCACGTTCGAATTTAAGGATTTGAGACAGACCCAGATCCATTTCGCCGCCTTGTTTCGATGAGGCGATATTGCCGTCTTTAATATCCTGGAAGACTTTTTCCAGCTGGTCACCCAGATAGACAGACAGGATTGCTGGTGGCGCTTCATTGGCACCCAAACGGTGGTCATTGGAAGCAGAGGCGATAACTGCACGCATTAGCGGGCCGTATTTATTTACGCCACGAATAACCGCGCCACAGAACAACAGGAAGTTGAGGTTATCGTGTGGAGTACTGCCTGGATCCAGCAAGTTGCCTTGTGTGGCATTACCGACAGACCAGTTGACGTGTTTGCCTGAACCATTCACACCCGCGAACGGTTTTTCATGTAACAGGCACATAAAACCATGTTTTTTTGCCGTGCTTTTCATCAGTGTCATCATCAACTGCTGATGGTCGGCAGCGATATTGGCAGATTCATAATACGGTGCGATTTCGAACTGGCCAGGAGCCACTTCGTTGTGATGAGTTTTGGCAGGAATGCCCAGACGATACAACTGGTCTTCAAAATCCTGCATAAAGATTTGCACACGTTCAGGAATCGCACCGAAGTAATGATCATCAAATTGCTGACCTTTGGCAGGCGAGGCACCAAATAGAGTACGACCGGCTAACAATAAGTCTGGACGGGCATTGGCAAAGTTGATGTCGATCAGGAAGTATTCCTGTTCAGCGCCACAGCTTGAGCTCAGTGGGGCAATTTCTTCTTCCCCCATTAATGACAGTACTTTGCGAGCGGCTTTATCCATGGCTGCATTGGAGCGCAGTAACGGGATTTTCTTATCCAGCGCTTCGCCGGTCCAGGACATAAACACGCTTGGAATCATCAGCGTTGAACCATTTTCGGTATGCATGATGAACGCAGGGCTGGTTGGATCCCAGGCGGTATAACCACGTGCAGCATTGGTCATACGCAAGCTGCCGTTAGGGAATGATGAACCGTCCGGCTCACCTTTAATCAACAAGCTGCCCGAGAATTCGGTAATCGCATTACCTTCGGAATTGGTCACAATAAAACCGTCATGTTTTTCAGCGGTGATATTGGTCATTGGATAAAAAAGATGTGAGAAGAACTTAACACCTTTGGATAACGCCCAGCTCTTCATCGCTGCTGCCACAACATCCGCCACCGCCGGTGCAAGTGGTGCGCCGGTTTGTACTGTTTGTTTAACCGCTTTGAATGCCGATTTATTCAAAGCCTGTTCCATGGTTTCCAGGTTGAATACATCCGTTGCCCAAATCTTATCTAAGGATTCAGGTGTTTTTACAGCGATCTTTTCGCGGTTGGTGATTTGTGAAATGGCTGTCAGGCGCGTTTCGTTTCCACTCATTTAATTATCCTTTTTGCGATGTTTGTTTAATTCGTGTTGTAGTTATTCGACATGGTAGTAAGAAGCTTAACCCCGTAAAAATTGATCATGAGTAGAACGGCGAAACAGAACACGACCATTAAGTTCTTTTTATCCAATCACAGTCATAAGCAATAAGCAGTCCAATTATCATAGAAAACGTAATATTCAGCAAAACAAGAATAGGCCTGAGGCACTGATTTTTTAAGGATGCAGAGAGGGTCAGGATTGAGTCTTACTGCGAGCGAAGAAGGTGCGGGCAGCACCAAAATGGGGCATAAATATTGCGCAATATTATGGCGAGAAAAAGGCAATTTGGCGCTACATTTTGTAGTAGCTGTTAGTTATTTTTTGCTTTCATTGATAAGTCAGTGATTCGTTACAATCAAACCCTTGGTTTTTCGTCTGGCTGATATCGTTTTTTTAAATATTAGATGTGATTCACGGTTTCTGAAACGAATTAGGCGGATAACTAATCTCAACAGAAGATCCTTCTGGTAGTTGACGTTGTCTCTCTCGTTGTTTTTGTCAGGCTTATGCCTGACTTTTTTTATCTAGCCCCATAAATTTATTGCAGTGCTTAAGTTACGGCAAAACAAGTTGTGCCTTAAATGATCTGGGTCAATGACATAAAATTCCAAAAGACCTAATCTGGTTTTATCGCTCCCACTTTTACAGCTATGGGAACATCTCAGACAATTATGAGGAGTCGCGTTATGGCAACTATGATGAAAGCAGCTATTTTTATTGAGCCAGGCCGCATCGAGATTGATGATAAACCCATTCCCGACATTGGCGATAATGATGCATTAATCAAAATTTCCACAACCACTATCTGTGGCACGGATGTGCATATTCTTAAAGGTGAATATCCCGTTGAAAAAGGCCTGACAATTGGCCATGAACCCGTCGGGGTGATTGAAAAGCTGGGCAAAAATGTTCAGGGCTACCATGAAGGGCAACGGGTGATAGCCGGTGCAATCTGTCCCAGTTATACCTCCTATGCCTGTCAGGATGGCTGTTCGGCACAAGATGGTGGAGCACACTCTCATGGATATAAACCTATGGGTGGCTGGCGGTTTGGCAACACCATTGATGGGGCACAGGCCGAATATCTTCTGGTGCCGGATGCGCAGGCGAATTTATCCCCTGTGCCAGAAAATTTAACCGACGAACAGGTCCTGATGTGTCCCGATATTATGTCCACCGGTTTTGCCGGTGCTGAATCAGGCAATATTAAAATTGGGGACATTGTGGCGGTATTTGCTCAAGGTCCGATTGGCTTGTGTGCCACAGCCGGGGCGCGATTAAAGGGTGCCAGTTTTATCATTGCGGTAGATGGGGTGGATGAACGTCTGGCGATCTCCAAACAAATGGGCGCAGATGTGACACTGGATTATAGAAAAGATGATGTGGTTGCCGAAATACTGAAACTGACCGGTGGACGTGGTGTCGATGTCGCCATTGAAGCCCTTGGACAACAAAGCACTTTTGAAGCCGCGTTGCGTGTCCTGAAACCCGGCGGAACATTATCAAGTCTTGGCGTGTATTCATCCGATCTGACCATTCCTCTCGATGCGTTTGCCGCAGGATTGGGCGACCACAAAATCGTTACCTCACTATGCCCCGGCGGTAAGGAACGTATGCGTCGTTTGATGGATGTTATTTCGCACGGCAGACTGGATTTAAGCCCTATGGTGACCCACCGGTTCAAACTGGAAAACATCACCGAAGCCTATGATTTGTTTTCTCATCAACGCGATGGGGTATTGAAGGTGGCTATCGAGATCTGACCAGCAAAATCCTGAGTCCCAACAAGCAATTCACCTTATGGCTATTTATTGTGACAGCGTAATATATGAACCGTAAGACAAACAAAACAACCAACGAGGTGATTATCATGTGGACTAAACCAGAATATTCAGACATGCGTTTCGGTTTCGAAGTAACGATGTACATCTGTAATCGTTAAGATTTGAAACAACGCAAAACAAGAAGCCCCCGAAAGGGGGCTTTTTAATGTCTGTCATTTACAACTTTTGGTCTGCTTACCCCTAACTATTCAACTCAATCACCACATGATGAACCTGCTGATCATTAATCAAGGGAAACTTACCGTTGTGAGCACCTGCTTCGCTCGCAGAATTTATTTCAACATCATCCAGTAACAGCTTTGTCACTTGCTGCGGCTGACCGGCATGACAATTTATCGTGATGTGATACAGCGTTTCATGGTAACGGTAATGCACCTTAAACGATGGCCAGTCGTCTGGAACACACGGAGCAATTCGGAGATGGCCATCTTCCAGATTGAGGCCTAATAACGTTTCTACCGTCAGCCGATACATCCAGCCCGCTGCACCGGTATACCAGGTCCAGCCACCGCGGCCGGTATGCGGCACCACACCATAAATATCGGCGCACATTACATACGGCTCAACTTTATAACGAGCAATGGCTTCTGCTGTATCACCATGATTGACAGGATTGAGCATGCCGTAAAATTCCCAGGCACGCTTTTTATCGCCCATCGCGGCAAATGCCATGGTGGTCCAGATAGCCGCATGAGTATATTGGCCACCGTTTTCACGAACACCTGGCACGTAACCTTTAATATATCCCGGTTCCAGATCAGATTTATCAAACGGTGGATCCAGTAACTGAATCAGCTGGGCATCGCGGCGTACCAGACGTTTATCCACGGAACTCATAGCTTGAATGGTTCTGTTTAATTCACCGCCTTTGGATAAGACCGACCAACTCTGACTGATGGAATCTATCTGACATTCATCATTGCTGGCAGAGCCCAACGGCGTGCCATCATCAAACCAGGCGCGCTGATACCATTCGCCATCCCAGGCATTTTCTTCAATGTTATGACGCAGTATTTCAGCCTGTTGCTGACATTTATCAGCAAACTCAGCATCACTGAACGTGATTGCCAGCTGTGCAAACTGCTGCAAATTGTCATATAAAAACCATGCCAGCCAGACGCTTTCGCCTTTGCCGTCTTGCCCGACCAGATTCATTCCGTCATTCCAGTCACCGCAACCCATCAGCGGCAATTGATGCGCTCCAAAGCGTAAACCATGTTTGAGTGCACGGACGCAATGTTCATAAACACTGGCGATTTCAGTCGAACGTTGTGGCTGGTCATAATAGGCTTCTTCATCAGCACTTAATTCGCGGCCTTCGAGGAAATGAATCTGCTCATCAAGAATGCCGGTATCACCCGTGGTCATCACATAACGACAGGTGGCATACGGTAACCACAGATAATCATCAGAAAAATGCGTTCGCACACCCTGACCATTTGGCGGATGCCACCAATGCTGGACATCGCCTTTGACAAATTGTCTGCCAGCACATAGCAGGATCTGTTCACGGGCCAGCCAGGGCGTGGCATGAATTAAGGCCATGGTGTCCTGTAATTGATCACGGAAACCAAACGCACCACCCGACTGATAATAGCCACTACGTCCCCATAAACGACAGGAAATGGTTTGATAAACCAGCCAGCCATTGGCTAATACATTCAAAGCCGGATCCGGGGTGTCGACATTGATGGTACCCAGGGTGTGATTCCAGAATTCCCAAACCGATTCCAGAGCCTGTTTGGCGCCAACGGGCCCACCATATTGGTGAATCAGCTGATTCGCTTCATGCACACTTGTTGCCGAACCAACTACAAAGACCACTTCACGCGTTTGACCGGCCGCCAGTTCAAATTTACTTTGAATGGCCGCACAGGGATCGAGTCCCGCGCCGGTATTACCGGATAATTGTTGTTTTACCATCGCCGCAGGATTTGCCAGCGAACCATTACGGCCAATAAATTCCGTACGATTGCCGGTCATGGTTTGTTTCTGTTCACTGATATGCACAAACGCAATCTGGTTTGCGTATTCACGGCTATAAGCATTACGGCCAAACACAGCGCCCGAATGTGGCTCAGTTTCAGTGACAATATGCATTAGATTGCTATGCCGCCATTCACCCAACACTAATTCCCAATAACCGGTTAATGACAGATTTCGGCTACGTTTTGACTGATTGGTCAGTTTTACCACTACAAATTTTACGGCAGCATCCATTGCTACATAGGTGGTGAGTTCAGAAGTGATTTCAGCTTCGTTATGCTCAAACACGCTATAACCAAAACCATGGCGGCAGACATAACCTGAACGGCCTCGTGCCGGTAACGGAGTGGGTGACCAGAATTCACCAGTTGCTTCATCACGTATATAAATGGCTTCACCACTGCTGTCACTGACCGGATCATTCAGCCACGGCGTGAGTCGGAATTCATGAGCATTTTTCACCCAGGTATATGAACCACCACTTTCACTGACCACGGTACCGATATGTGGACTGGCAATCACATTCACCCAAGGGGCTGGTGTTGTTTTACCCGGTTCAAGTTTTACAACGTATTCATGACCATCGGGTGTGAAACACCCCAGGCCATTTTTGAAAATACCATCACGCGGTTCCAGCGGCTTGGACGGAAGTAAGGCTGGTTTTGCCGTGGTGGTTAATTGATCTGATGGTCTTGAAACGGAAACACGACGATCCACTTGTTCAATCAGGGTGTCATGAATATCGCTGAATACCAGACGAGCAACGGTCTGCAATAACACTCTCTCATCTTCGGTCAGCTCATCGGAACGGCGTAAAAATACACCACCCGGTTTATCCAGCACTTGTGCTTCCGGGCCGGCATTAATCAGAGACATAATGCGATCCTGAAGCTCAGCACGGTAGTTGGAAAAATCTTCATTGATGATCACCAGATCAGCAACCAGACCTTTCATGCGCCAGTATGAATGGGCCTGCAGAGCCTGTTTGACCAGGTCGATACGATTGATATCACCGATATGCAACAACACAATGGGTAAATCACCCGAGATGGCAAAACGCCATAATCGTGATTGTCCCAACTGATTGCGGGCAATAATTTCTGGTGCAATACGGCGTAATCTATTGCCGAAAATAACCGAGTTGGCTAAACGGCCATAAATCTGGGCATCCGCTTCATTGATATTAAGATGACGTAATACTTCCTGGCTTTGAAACCAGGCCATTTCAAACGCCCGATCAACAAAATGCCGATCACAATATTTGTCTACCAATGTCAGAGCCGCTTCACGACTCTCAGCAACACCGGAAATAATCTGTACGACTGTCGACACATCGGGTGATAGCATCAGCGTGCGACGAATAGCGACAATAGGATCCAGTACTGGTCCATCGGTATCAGATAAACGGTGTATGGCGGATTCATCTAAATCTCTGTGAGTGAGTGCTACCGGATTAACGGCAGTTCTTCCGCGGCCAATAAATTTAGAGCGATCTGTTTCAAATGATGGTAAATCAGTGATTGCACCGGGTGCTGCCATTAAATGAAACATCCATGGCACTTTTTCACCGGCTGTCCGGGGACGTCGAGTGCAAATAATCGCCTGTTTGTCCGCTAGAATTTCAGTCTGCACAAACAGATTACTGAATGCTCGATGAGCCAAATCGGCTGTTAATTGTGCCAACACCACTTCGGCATAGCTGGTGACTTCTATACGACGCGGGACTTCCGACTGATTGGTTAAGGTAACCCGCCGGATTTCAACATCATCCTCTGGCGAAACACTGATTTCAGTATGTGCTTCAATTTCTGCATCCAGGCGTCTGTATTCGGCCCGCGCCTGAACAAAAATCGCTTCGTAATGATCGGCTTTGCGTAATGTCGGTTGATAGGTGGTAGACCAATACTGGCCATTATCCATATCACGCAAATAGATAAAGGTGCCCCAGTTATCGGCAGTGACATCTTCACGCCAACGGGTAATCGCAAGATTATTCCATCGACTGTAACTGCCACCTGAATTCGTTGCCATCACGTGATAATGACCATTAGACAGTAAATGGACTTCAGGTATCTGCGTGTTATGCGTGAAGACACGCATCATAGAGCGGCTATCAGCCGTCGGTGGTTTGGCGGTTGCACTGACTTCTGCAGCATGTGGATGCAATGTGGCACTTTGTTTTGGCACCCGTTCCTGAAGTAACAACTCCGTGGCCCGGATCTGTGGATCGGAAAGAAAACGCCGCTGCATCGGCTGATCTAATAAAACATGGGCGAATGACAGCAAACTCATGCCCTGGTGATGCGCCATAAATGATTGCACAATGGCATAACTCTTATTTCGCGGCACCCTCAGCGGTGTGTAATCAATCGCTTCATAAAAACCGTAATCGTCTGAAAAACCCTGTTCTTCAAGGGCTTGTAAATTCATACAGGCTTCGCGTGGCATCACCATTAACGCTAACGCGGTGGCATAGGGTGCAATCACTAAATCTTCGCCCAGGCCCCGTTTGAATCCGAGTCCTGGAACGCCAAACGCCCGGTATTGATAGACCTGATTAAGATCGGTGGTGTTGTAACACGATTCGGAAATACCCCACGGCACCGATCGTTGCCGGCCATATTGAATCTGGCGTGATACAGCCGCCTTGCAGCTATGATCCAGTAACGTATCCGCATAACTGGGCATGATTAACTGCGGCATCAGATACTCAAACATCGAGCCGCTCCAGGAGATCAAACTGATATCACCACCATGGCTGGTCAGTAAGCGTCCTAAAGCAAACCAATGTTTCTGAGGCACCTGGCCTTGAGCGATCAACATAAAGCTGGCCAGTCTGGCTTCTGAAGCCAGCAAGTCATAACACGCCAGATCCCGGCGACGTTCAGTGACATCAAAGCCAATGGTTAATAATTCAGCTTTTGAATCATATAAAAAGCCAAAATCCATAATCGCTACGGTATGGCAGCGATGAATTAACGCATCGATCCGGTTCAGATTTGATAAAGCATGTACATTTTGACTGGCCGCTAATACATGCAGCGTTGGCATCGGATCTGATGGAGAGGACTCAGCCAGCAACGTAGTATGCGAATCCAGTAAGGCGCTGACTTGCAAGTTAAAAGCTTGTATCCAGTAGCGACTTTCTTCATCAATATCTGTCACTAACATTTCAGCAATGACTTCACTGCTATGTTTGATGTTCTCTAAAATATCGGCCGTTTTGTCGATTGATATAACAGTTTGTCGTGAGATAGATGAATTCAGAACCTCATTCAGACGGTTAATTTCACTGGCCAATGACTTTTGGGTTGCGGCATCAAGCGACTCAACGAATACCTTAAAGGTATCTAGAAGACCTTCAAATGCGCTGGCGGTAATAATAGGCTGATGTTTGAATTCGGCGAGGCCCGCAGCCAAGGTCAGTAAACTACCCGCCAGATTGCCGCTATCGACCGATGAAATATAATACGGCGGCAGTACTTTTAAGGTGCGAGTGTCGTACCAGTTATAAAAATGCCCGCGATAGCGTTCCAGCTTTTCCATCGTGGTTAGGGTCTTGTCGATGCGATCGAGACTTTGACTGATAGTGATATAGCCAAAATCATTGGCCGCCAAATCGGCTAACAATGACATGCCCATATTGGTTGGCGAGGTACGCGTTGCAATTAGCGGCGCTGGATATTGCTGAAAATTGTCAGGTGGTAACCAATTCTCTTCAGCACTGACAAAGTCATCAAAGTAGCGCCAGGTTTTGCGAGCTGCGATCCGCAGAAATTGTTGCTGCTCCAGTGTTAAATCTTGTGCCTTCTCAACAGCTGGTTGACTGATCCACCAGGCAATGACCGGTGATATCAGCCATAACACTAAAACCGGTAGGCAAAACACTAATACAGACAAAGGATTGATCGCCGGAATGGATAATAGCGTCGGCGTTAATACAATTGCCAGCAGCGGTGCAATCCACATCTCTCGGAAATAATCCGTTAGCGTCTGACATTTGTTGCGACGGGCATAGCTTGGAAGTTGCCAGATTAATAAGCCACGTTTAGTAAACAACATCCGTAGGCCGGATTGCACGATGGCACTGAGGTTTATCAGTGCGTCATATGGCAGAAATATCAGCGACATCAATGCCTGCATTATCGGACGATCAGTGGATAGAACCGTCATTTTCAAATGCAACAACCAGTCACTTTGTTTGGGCTTTTTCACCAGCGAGATCAGCGAAAATAGCAGAGTGGGTAACAATATGATTGTCAGCAACAGCAAGGTCCAAAACCAGACTATTCCAGTGGCAAATAACCACCCCATCACTAACAAAATCAATAATGACGGCGCCACCAGGCTGCGCCGCAGGTTATCCAGCAGTTTCCATTTTGATAACAGAGACAAAGGATTTTTGCGCCATGGCGTTAAGCTGTCATCCATCCGGTTTGAACATAAAACGTTGGGTAACAACCAGCCGACTAATTGCCAGTCACCACGAATCCAGCGGTGACGGCGACTGGTTTCAATGGGATAACTGGGTGGATGTGATTCAATTAAATCCACATCGGTAATTAGCGCTGATCGCGCGTAGCCACCTTCGAGTAAGTCATGGCTGAGGATCAGATTTTCGGGTAAACGGCCTTCGGTCACCTGCCGGAATGCATCGACATCGTAAATGCCTTTACCGATAAATGAACCTTCGCCAAAAATATCCTGATATACATCCGACACTTCCCGGGTGTAGGGATCAATACCTGATGCTCCAGAATACAATTTACTGAAGCGGGATTGGTTGGCGCTGGCCAGACTAATCGATGCTCGCGGTTGCAAAATCGCATAGCCATCCACAATCCGCCCGACATTTTCATCAAAAACCGGCCGGTTCAGTGGATGTGCTAGATTACCGATCAATGCATGCGCTGCGTCACGAGGTAACTGGGTATCGGTATCCAGGGTAATGACATATTGTATAGTCGTTAAAATATCGGTATCACCGACGATAGCCGAAAATGCAGTTAACGCCTCACCACGAAGCCTGGCATTGAATTGTTCTAATTTGCCACGTTTACGTTCATAGCCCATCCAGATTTTTTCATAAGGATTCCAGACGCGTGGGCGATGAAACAGGTAAAAAATGCACGGCCGATCTTCATTTCGGTAGGTATCATTCAGCCTCTCAATCGCCTTGGTTGCATAGCTGATGATCGCGGCATCTTCTGGCAAGGTTTCTGTGGCTGCGTCATGAAAATCAGTTAGCAGGGCAAAAAACAGATTGGCATCCCGGTTACCCAGATAGCGAATTTGTATCGCTTCAATCAGTTCATCCACATCCTTGGTGCTGGCTAGTAAGGTTGGCACGATGACCATGGTGCGATGTTGCTGTGGAATGCCTTGAGAAAAATCCAGCCTGGGTAAAACACGTGGCGGCAGTATTAAGGTAATAAAGTGATTAATTAGTGGAATCATCAATGCTGAGACACTGATTAAAAGTGGGATTGCCAATAATCCGAGCAGCCAGCCAGCAACATTTAACTGGAAAAGCCAGCTAACAATCAATAGCGTTGACACGATAGGCAGGATGACTATCGGTGCGAGGTATAGCGATAATCTCGAACGTTTAATAACGCGTCTTGCTTTTAGCTTCCACGAGACTTCGCAGTTCACCGACTGTTCGAGCAGGGTGCGACCGTCATCGATTAAATAATAACCAATATGAGCTTTACGATGATCTGCACCGACGGTTCGGGCAGCCTCTGCTGTGAGTTGAATACAGCCTTGGGCAACTTCCAACTCACTACAACTGCTGTTACGGGCAATATCTTCGACAACATGCCGATACCGGTCACGTGTTGCAAAATCCTGCCTTGGATAAACGTTCGGATCGCCTTGCTTTAATGCCTGTTCAACCACACTCAGGGATTCGACATACTGTTTCCAGTCCATAATGCCAATGAAGCGTAGGCTACTGAAACTATTGGCAATGGAGATTTGATTGGCGGCCGCCACACGACCTGATGATTCTGATAATTGTGTGGCCGTGACACCCTGTTCTAATAATCTGTGTTCAACCCAGGTTTGCACAAAGGCCATGGCCGGGCCCTGCGCCTGAAGCCGGGCATAAAATTCTTCCACAAAAGAAGCTGTTAACGGTACATCGGCATTGGCAAATTCAGCCAATACCTGAATAAGTTTTTTCGGATCATCTTCCGCCATCGCCAGCATGCGGTCTGCCCAGGTGATCGCGGCATCGCGTTCTTCACGACGTTGAGCAATACGTACGGCAACGCGGCGTAAATTTTCTAGTAAAGCCAATTGCAGCATAATTGGAAACGCCCACAACTCGCCCAGTTTTAAAGGCTCAACCGTTTGATAGGCAGCAATAAACTGGCTGACATTATCGCTGTCTAGACGGCCATCCATATGGGAAATCAATTCAATTGCCAGGTCGTAAACCCGTGGGTAACCAGCAGACAAGCCGTTGGCCAGCTTGGGTAATTCCCGGCTGTAGCCTCGTGGTAAATGATTTTTTGCCAGCAGAATTTGCTGTTCGATAAGATAAAAATTATCCAGTAACCACGACTCGGCGGGCACCATGGATTGCCCAGCGGTGGCTGCTTTGGTCACAACATCATAAGCAACATGCAGAACGCGCGAATTATCGGCTAACCGAGGCAGCAATTTATCTGAATCGAGTTTTGGATCAATTTGATGTTCCTGAGCCAGGGTCATCGCGTGGCGTTTGAGTTGTTCGATGCTTAATAATTCTGAGCGCAACAACTCCGTGTCCTTTTCATTTCGAAGGACGTGTCGCATGCGTGCTGCCAATCCGAACTCTTTGATATCTATGTCGATCTCCTCGTTCGAATGTGATGCCAGCAACTGCAACGGGAAGCTGCAGGTGCATCACAAGGGGCTGTTTAGCTTTCAGAAACAAAAAAGGCAGTTATGAAAGATCAACAAGCCCTAATATGATGTGTAGAAAATAGGCGGGGTGTCGTTTCGCTTATCTAGTGGGGACTAATGCACAGTATGGGCTCAATTTCGGTGTTATGTTTGATGATTTTGTGTAAGAAACCAAACACCCATTAAGCCTGTCTTTATGCAAAATATCCGTTACAAATAATCTTCAACGTTCTTTGGCAAGCCTGTTAAATAGAGTAGTCGTATATGAATCAAATGTACTTGATTTAAGTTAAGCAAAATCCTGAGCACAGACAAGCAAATCCCCTTATGGAAAATTTACCTGCAGGCGTAATATTTGATTCGTAAGTTAATGAAACAACCGGGAGGTGATTATCATGTGGACTAAACCAGAATATTCAGACATGCGTTTCGGTTTTGAAGTAACGATGTACATTTGTAATCGTTAAGATTTGAAACAACGCAAAACAAGAAGCCTCCGAAAGGGGGCTTTTTTGTGGGCGAGTGTTGGGGATGAAATCACGACATCACACTCTTAAATATCAAATTTCAGACATAAAAAAAGCACTCATGAATGTGTGCCTGTTTTATTTATTACCGGGACCAGTATCAACTACCACCCCCTAAAAACTTACTGGATGTTAAGTGTTTTTTTGTATTAATTTATGACAATCATTGCTTCTGTACATAGTGAGTTGGGAATCTTGCTATAAAGTTTAAAGCTGACTTTATGTTTCAATTTTTCTTTTGAATATTCTGAAAAGCTTTTGCAAGTAGTAAAGGAGCTGACTTTCCAGACATTCTTCTTGGTTTTCTTCCAAATCGACGGCTCATTTCTAACTCATGCTGCTCTTGTGCATCTAATTCTTTGATCAGTCGATCCAATTCATCCTGACTATGAATTATGGCGTGCTCTAATACGCTACGTCTTCGGGTTTTAAGGGGCATTTTAACGATTCCATATAGGTAAATAACGTCAGAGCACGAGCTATTGAAAAAGTTCAACTTTATCCAAAATATAGTAAGTCTATGACTAGCTAGGGTTTTTTGACTTGGTCAACAACAGACAATTCCAGGACCAACACTCAATCTTTCTGGGTATGCCGATGCCTTGGATTTAGCTTGTCCAAATACGTTTCCGATCAGTAGACTTATTTCAGGACGAGTCATCAGATATAAAAAAGGCACTTAAAATAAGTGCCTTTTTGCTATGGTGCCAAGTTATCTGAGCCCGAAATTACATACTTTCTGCTTCAGATATTGCTTTTCTGACCAGACGTCCAGCACCGCCACTGACATCGGCATTTTTAATCTGTTCGAGATTTACTGGTTCACCTACGATGATGACTCCACCCATACCTGAACCAATATGCGGTGTGCATTTATAGACGTAAATGCCTTCCTCTGTGAAGGTGTGCTTATAATTTTCACTCATCGGCGAGTTCCATTTCTCGGCACCTTCGGGAATCAAGCCATCTATTGATTCAGAGTTATGTGTGCTCATGTTGCGCCAAGACACAGAGTCACCAGAATTAATTTTGACGACCAGCGGATTAAACTTCAGGCCCTCTGCAGTTACGAAATGCGTTTCTGCTCCTTCACTTTTTGGCTCATCGGCTTGAGCGGCTGCGTCATCTGATGTTCCACTGACTTCTGTTTCTTCAGTAGCCATGGTGCTATCAGTCTTATCAAGCTCAGCGGCAGGTTCATCTTCAATGACCACTTCAGTTTCTGATGGGGCCGGGGTGATATTTTCAGTCGTGTCCATATTGCTCTGATTTTCAGAGCTCATTCCCGTTTCTTGGTTTTGTGTCGTGTCAGAACTGTCATCGCTACCACAGGCTGTAAACAGCGTGGCAGCCGCGAAAGACATAGTCAGTGCAATGGCGATATTTCTCGTTTGTGTAAACGCCGAAGTTGCTTTAAGCATATTTTGTACTCTCCTGATAAAAAAACTCTTGTTACAGATTAGGACAATGGCAAACCCCGTCCGTTCGATTTCCCTCTAAACCGCAAAATTATTATATTCACCCCAGTTGTTTATTGTGAAAATGCATAAAGTAAAATCCTGAGTCCGGATGAGTAAATCACCTTATGGCATTTTTAACTGTCAGCGTAACATTTCAATCGTAAGTTAACGAAATAACTTGGAGGTGATTATCATGTGGACTAAACCAGAATATTCAGACATGCGTTTCGGTTTTGAAGTAACGATGTACATTTGTAATCGTTAAGATTTGAAACCACGCAAAACAAGAAGCCCCCGGAAGGGGGCTTTTTTGTGGCTAGGTGATGCGTTACTCCATCCAAACTTTAAAAAGTTTCGGAATCTCGAATCTCAAGCTTAAAAAAAGCACTTATAAATTGATAGTGTCCAGGGCTGGAATCAAAACTGCACAGGCGCAAAGCCGAGGGGGGTAAATTCCTCATGATGGTCGTTGCTCCGAGCTTTCCTGATCATAGTTTATCGCTCTGATGGGATATGGAATGGTGATGCCTTCTTCTCTATAGCGTTTGTGAAGGGCTTTGATAAACGCTGATTTCACCCAAAAGCGATTGAAATATTCCTGGGCTCTTAACATAACGGTGAAATTAATACTGGAATTGTCAAAAGTGTGAAAAACAACAAATGTCTCATATTCCTCCACTCCCCATTTATGTGATTTAAGAATTTCACGGGCGACTTCGAGCGTTACGCGCTCAACGTATTCCAGATCAGAGTTGTAGTGCACCCCGACCTCAACCGGTACGGAAAGCTGTTTTTCCGGATAATAATAATTGATCAGCTTCGACTTTGATAAAACACTATTGGGCATTATCACAATATTGTTGGGAAGCATTCGGATCCAGGTTGATCGCCAGCCTATTTTCTCAACAAAGCCTTGTTCACCTGAATCCAACTCAATAAAGTCTCCCATCCGGATAGGCTTATCGATGACCAGCTGAATGCCGGAAAAGAAGTTCTCCAGTGTCGGTTGCAGCGCCAATGCCAGCGCCAAAGACGTGATACCCAGTGAGGCGATAATGGGAGTCAAGGAAATACCGATGGTGCTGAGAATCATCAGCAAGCCAAGGCCGAGGATCACGATATGCGTGATACCTTGCATGATGCCTTTGCTGGTTCTGAAACTAACGTTTCTATCGGCATAGCGGCCAACTAAACCGTTCACCAATCTATCAACAAATACCACTAACGCTAAGATGAGCAGAAGCTTGGCAACAATATTAAAAATACTGGAATTTATGTTGACTGAATAATGTACCAACAACTGTTCAAAGAGTTTGGAAAGGAACGCCAGTAACACAAGTGTGAGGGGGAAGTTGACCGATTTAATGATTATGCCGATTAGGGAGATTTGACTGGTCTCCGCGGCTTTTAAAATACGTGCCAGAATAAATCGCTTAACAAGAGTAAGTGTAATAAAAGCGCCCAAGACAATGATCGTCATCATTGACCATTGGGGCAAGGCATCAAGCCAATCCTGGAACTTCATTACGCAACCTTAATGACTAAGTTAGTAATAACTTATGCAGAAGTTGTGCCCTTAATGAGAAAGCGGTCAGCGTGTTTCGTATCAAGTGATAGGACAGAAAATGATGCAATTTCTGAGCGTTATATCGTTAAAGTTGCACGGTTTGTTGGCAGGCTGAACCAAAAAAGTGCACCTTAAAATTTATGTAGCCGTTCCTGAACACCTTCAACGCGATATAAACGAGTAGATGGCCAATTAAAAACCTTTAGGTTATTAACCCATCAATTCAGGCGCTTTTTTAGGGATTTTTAAAACACGTTCGTGGAATTGGGGGTGAACTCTAGACATAAAAAAAGCCCCAACACTTTTCAGTATTGAGGCTTTGATATTTTGATGGTGCCCGGGGCCGTAATCGAACAGGCCATTACATTAGTTTCTCCACCCCAACACTCATATGCTGATTCCGTTTTGAATCCGCTTTTTGGTATCAACTTCTCAGGCAAAAAAACTACATACTTTCTGCTTTAGAAATAGCCTTTCTGACCAAACGGCCAGCAGCGCCCTTGGCATCGGCGTTTTTAATCTGTTCCAGATTGACTGGCTCGCCCACAATAACGACGCCCCCCATGGCAGCTCCGAAGTGAGGGACACATTTGTAGACATAGATACCATCTTGGGTAAATGTCCGATCATAGTTTTCATTTATGGGTGATTCCCAGTGCTCAGCATCTTCCGGAATCAAGCCATCGAGTGACTTTGTGTTGTGAGTGGGCATGTTGCGCCAGGAAACAGTGTCTCCATTCTTGATGGTGATGACCAGCGGAATGTATTTAAGCCCTTGCGCCATAACAGTATGGGTTTCGGGACCTTCGCTAGCTGGCTCATCGGCTGGAGTAGTGGTTGCTTTATCAGCGGTCGATGCAGAATCAGTCTCTTCAGCTTCAATATTTGTCTCTGTTGCTTCAGTTTGATCCGTCGCAGATGTCTGATCACTCTCAGCGATAGGTTCATCTTCAATGACCACTTCAGTTTCTGGTGCGCTTGGTGTGATGTTTTCAGTCGCGTCCATGTTGCTCTGATTTTCGGAGCTCATTTCAGTTTCAGGGCTTGGTGTGGTGTCAGAGCTGTCATCGTTACCACAACCAGTGATCAGCGTAGCGGTCAAGAATGACATGGTCAGTGCCATTGCAATGTTTCTCGCCTGTGTAAACGTCGTAATTGCTTTGAGCATCTTGTGTTCCTTAATTAAAGGCAAAAAATTTCAACAATAGTGTAACAGTGAAAAACCTGCAGTAGGTTCGATATCCCACTAAATCCAAATATCAGCTTTGTGTTAATTAGCGTGGAGAGCCAGTTTTGATGTTGTTTTTATGCTTATAAAAAGCTAACTGCTGTCAGATTAAGTCTTAATCATTACAAATTAAGCCAAAAAAAAGCCCCAACACTTTTCAGTATCGAGGCTTAGATATTTCTGATGGTGCCCGGGGCCGGAATCGAACCGGCACAAGAGGTCGAGTAAGTTAGTTCAAATATCCATAACAGCCTTATATACCCCTGTGATCTCAACTGAATTGAGGCTATCAAGTTGATGTAATCTATGCTTTAACAAGCTTAACGAGAGTAAATCTGATGCAGATACGAACTGTGCATTATGAGCAAGGCTAAATCCATCGTAAAAATAGATGGCTAATCAGACATGTTAACATCAAGAAAAGCAATTAGTCGGAGTCGCTCATGGTTAAAACCAATTCACTTGTACAGCAAGCCTCATTCCAACTCGGGCAGTATTCAATTAACCGTATAGGTTTGGGAACTATGCGAGTTACCGGGCCTGGCATATGGGGTGAACCAGAAGATCGTCAGCAATGCCTTCGAGTGTTAAAAAGGGCACCAGAATTAGGCATCAACTTTATTGATACAGCAGATAGTTATGGCCCTAATGTCAGTGAAGATTTAATTCGTGAAGCATTGTATCCATATGATGGCATTTTGGTTGCAACGAAAGCTGGTTTAACCCGGCATGGTGAGAATATCTGGGCGCCACTTGGAAGGCCAGAATATTTGAGGCAATGCGTATTAATGAGTATGCGAAGGCTCAATGTAGAACAGATCGGTTTGTGGCAGTTACATCGAATTGATCCCAAAGTTCCTCGGGACGAACAATTCGCAGCTGTGCAGGAATTTCAGAATGAGGGGCTGATTAAGCATGTCGGCTTAAGTGAAGTGGGTGTCGACGACATTATTGCAGCTCAGAAGTATTTCAAGGTCAGTACGGTACAGAATCAATATAACCTGAAGATGCGGCAATACGAGGAGGTCGTTGATTACTGTACCGAACAGGGTATTGGCTTCATCCCCTGGTACCCCTTGGCAAAAAATGCACTGGCAGAGTCCGCTTCAATACTCAAAACCATTGCCGCGAAATACGATGCCACTCCGAATCAAATTGTGCTGGCTTGGCTGTTAAAACGCAGCCCAGTAATTATTCCCATTCCAGGCACCAGCAAGGTGAATCATTTGGAAGAGAACGTAAAAGCTGGTGATTTTGAACTATCAGACGAAGACTTTACGGCTTTAAGCACCACTAAGTATTGAAAACAAAAAAGCCCCAACACTTTTCAGTATCGAGGCTTAGATATTTCTGATGGTGCCCGGGGCCGGAATCGAACCGGCACGACCGCAAAGTCGAGGGATTTTAAGTCCCTTGTGTCTACCAATTTCACCACCCGGGCAGCAAGCCGCACATTATAAACAAGATTTCACAATTGTTCACACCCAATTCGCTTATTTTCTGGTGGAAGGGGGTAATTGGTAATGGCTTTCGATCATTTCCCGGGTCAAAATCCCATAAATACGGTCGATCATTGGGGTGCTCTGTCGACTGACGTAAAGCGCCTCTACTTCATATTTATCAAGCGCCTGATAGGCTTCATGCAGGCTGGTATGCAATGAGATTTTATGTACATTGCGTCTGGTTGCCGGGATTTGCATCAAATCGATTTCTGACTCATCTTCGTCTTCTTTTACGCTCACCGCTCTGGCCAGGTCGCTGGCGGGCATCAAGGCAATCGGATTGCGTTCTTTGGTGATTAAAATCCATTCCGGGTTGTTTTCAAGTGTATGCAGGGCCAAATCGCGATTGATTGTCTGATTCAATACAGCGATATTGCGTTGCATCGCGGCGCCAACACTGATTTTACGAAGCGTTTGCGAGATAGGGTCATTACGAAAATCCAGACCTTTTACTCGCATCATATTGACGAATAGTGGCTCCTGTTTGAAATAATCGTGCGTAATCAGACTGGAAAAGACGATGGCGAGCATGCCCGGCAGAATGATTTCCGGGTTGCCGGTGAGTTCCAGCATGGCCATTAATGCGGCAAGCGGGGCTTTCAGGGTGGCAGACATCATCGCGCACATGCCTAACACGGCATAAAAGGTCATTGATGAAGCATATTCAGGCAATAGGATCTGGCCAAAGTAACCTAATATTGCGCCGGCACAGGCGCCGACGACCATGGTCGGCCCAATGACTCCGGCCGGGATGCCTAAACCGACGGTGGCAGAAGATAACAGCAGTTTCATCACCATGATGATGACCAGCGTGCCGATGGCAATATCATTGGCGGAAATACTGCCGATAATGCCGTAGCCCATACCCATCACTTCCGGCACCATCATGCCGCACAAGCCCATTAAAATTCCGGCATAAACCGGCCGTAACCATGACGGGTGATTGGTGTATAGATTAGTAAACAGCGTCAGTGTTTTTAACGCAATGGTGGCTAAACCACCGATAACGAGACCCAGGAATATGATGTAGGGCAGTTCCCATAGTGACTGCATCTCGGCGCTGAGGTTGATAAAAACCGTATCGTCACCAAAGGTCAGCCGGCAGACCACTGCGCCGGTGACGGAAGCAAGAATCACCGGAATAAAACTGGCGATGTAATATTCCATCATGATGACTTCCATGGCGAAAATCACTCCGGCAATCGGTGTGTTAAATGAGGCGGCTATGGCCGCCGCTGTGCCTGATGCCACCAAAATCCGAACACTGTTGTTGGGTAACTCCAGACCATTTGCCAGTAAGCTGCCGCTGGCGGCACCCAGATGCACACCGGGACCCTCACGACCAACGGAATGACCGGTGATGATGGCAATACTGGTGCCGATAAATTGGCGAACGGCATTTTGCCAGGGGAGGCGGCCTTCATAAGCGGAGAGCCGTTCGATAACATGGAGGATGCCGGTGGTGCGTTGTTCTTGAGTTAATCCGCGAAACAGTAAACCGATAAGCAGGCCGCCGACAATAGGCAGGCCCAAAAGACCCCACCAGGGCAGGCTGGCAAAGCCTTCGACTTCACCGGAGGGCAATAGCAGCATTTGACCATGTTCAATGGTGAGTCTGAGCAGGATGATGGCAAGGCTGGCCAATAATCCGGTGATAACGGCGAGCACATAGAGCTTTACGCCTAATCTACCAAATATGAAATACTGTCGGATTTTTTCCAGCATCAGCCCTATATAACTTTGGAAAATCGCTGTTTTGCTTGTTGACTGTATTTATCAAACGCCATGCAGATATTACGGATTAACAAGCGACCAGCTGGTAAGACCACAATGTTTTTCCAGTTATACTGCAACAGGCCATCTTCGGCAAATTGTTCGATCTGAGGGTAGGCATCGGCAAAGTATTCTTTAAATTGGATGCCGTATTCCTGTTCGATTTCTACAATGCTCAGTTCAAAATCACAGATTAAACGGGTAATGATTTGACGTCGCAGTTTGTCGTCCTCTGAAAGGCTGATGCCACGCATTAACGGTAACTGATTTTGCTTGAGCAGAGTGTCGTATTCGAGCAGGGTTTTTACATTCTGTGCATAAGCATCACCGATATTGCCAATCGAAGTGATACCAAAGCCGATCAGATCACATTCGGCGTGAGTGGCATAGCCCTGAAAATTACGATGTAACCGATTTTGTTCCTGGGCCAGACTGAGCTCATCGTCCGGTTTGGCAAAGTGATCCATACCAATATATTGATAACCGGCCTGCGTTAATTTATTGATCGACAGTTGCAAAATGCTCAATTTCTGCTCTGCAGTAGGTAAGTCTTCACTTTTAATCTGACGCTGAGTTTTAAACAACTTTGGCATATGGGCGTAGTTAAATAATGAGATACGATCAGGATCGGCAGCGATGATTTTATCGAGCGAAGTATTGAAGCCGGATAACGTTTGCAGCGGCAGGCCGTAAATCAAATCGATGCTGATCGAGCGGAACTGATGCTGGCGGGCGGCATCTATGACCGCCATGGTTTCGGCCTCGGATTGAATGCGATTAACCGCTTTTTGCACGGCCGCATCAAAATCCTGCACGCCCAGACTGATACGGTTAAAGCCTATTTTCTTTAACAACGCGATGGTATCGGCATTAGCTTCACGGGGATCAATTTCAATCGAGATATCGGCATCGTCAGCAATATGAAAATGCCGACGGGTTTCAGTCATCAGATCCTGCATTTGCTGTTCGCTTATAAATGTCGGTGTGCCACCGCCCCAGTGCAGTTGCGTCACCGGACGGCTGGTATCAATTAATGCGGCCTTAAGGGCCAGTTCTTTGTAGAGGTTTTCAAGATATGGCGCAGCATGATCGCGATTTTTGGTGATGATTTTGTTGCAGGCGCAATAAAAACACACGGTATCGCAAAACGGTAAATGGAAATACAGAGACAGTGGCCCGCCGCGCTGGTTGGATAACTCGGCGTGTTCGATGAATTCCTTTGTTTTAAAGGTTTCATCAAACTCCAATGCGGTGGGATACGAGGTGTATCTCGGTCCGGCCGTATCGTATTTCTGGATAAGTTGGCGGTTCACGATCAGCTGATTTTGCATAGCAAAGCCCTGTAAAACAGTTGGGCGATGATTATAAACAGCCAATTTTTACCGTGGATGGCTAATACACGCTTTCTTGATCCAGATCAGACTGGGAAGCGTTGATCGTCTTCCGGATGAGCCCCTAAATCAGCAAAATGTTTCTGAATAATTGGTAAGACCTCTTCGGGTTTATCAACCAAATGGAAAATACTCAGATCGTCTTCCTTGATACAGTCCATCCGCAGCACTTCAGCCCGAAGCCAGTCAATCAGTCCTATCCAGTATTCTGAGCCATACAAAATAACCGGAAAGTGGCGGATTTTGCGGCTTTGGATAAGGGTTAATGCTTCAAAGAATTCATCCAAAGTACCGAAACCACCGGGAAATACTACATAGCCCATTGAGGATTTAACAAACATCAGTTTGCGAACAAAAAAATAGCGAAAACTCAGGCTGATATCCTGATTCGGATTGGGTTTTTGTTCCATCGGCAGTTCAATATTGAGGCCGACCGAATGTGCCCCCTGTTTGAACGCACCGGCATTGGCAGCATGCATAATGCCGGGACCTCCACCGGTAATAACCGAAAACTTTGCCTGGGAAAGTGACAGTGCAACCTGTTTGGCCGCCTGATAATACGGAGAGTCTTCTGTTAAACACGCACTACCGAAGATGGATACGGCGGGACCAAGCCCATTAAGGGTTTCAATACCGTCAATCAGTTCAGATTGAATGCGGAAGACGCGCCAGGCTTCCGATGTTTTTAAATCTTCCACTTGTATTTTTCTCACTTGGCAAAGGCTGAACATCACAATAATGAAAAGCCGCCACAGTTACAATCCATGCCTTATATAAGCTGACTTGGGTATGTCATAACCATGTATTAATGTTTGGTTATACAGTCATCTACGGTATCATTGCCGCTTTATTTCAGCAGGTGTGGCAACAAGATAATGAAAGTTCTGGTCATTGGTAGTGGCGGTCGTGAGCATGCGCTGGCTTGGAAACTGAAACAATCACCGCGTTGCAGTGAAGTTTTTGTCGCCCCAGGCAATCCGGGAACCGCAAATGAGGCAGGTGTCAGCAATGTCGACATCGCGGTTGATGATATTGATGCGCTGGTGGCCTTTGCACAGCAAAATGATATCGGTTTAACCGTTGTTGGCCCTGAAATTCCATTAGTTAAGGGTGTCGTCGATGCCTTTGAAAAAGCCGGGTTACGCTGTTTCGGTCCGAGCAAGGACGCCGCTCAGCTGGAAGCTTCCAAATCGTTCACCAAAGATTTTCTGGCCCGTCATCAAATTCCTACTGCTGCCTATCAAGTCTTTACCAATATCTCCAATGCCATTGAATACATTCTGGAGCGTGGCGCGCCTATCGTTGTGAAAGCTGATGGTCTAGCTGCCGGTAAAGGCGTTATCGTCGCGCAGACGGTTGAAGAAGCGATTGCTGCAGTTGAAGACATGTTGTCCGGGAATGCCTTTGGGGAAGCCGGTCATCGTGTGGTTATCGAAGAATTTATGACCGGCGAAGAAGCCAGCTTTATTGTGATGGTCGATGGTGAACATATCCTGCCGCTGGCAACTTCACAGGATCACAAAGCTCGCGATAATGGTGATAAAGGACCCAATACCGGTGGTATGGGCGCCTATTCGCCTGCTCCGGTAGTGACAGATAGCGTTTTTGATCGAGTGATGCGTGAAGTTATCGAGCCTACCGTTAAAGGTATGGCAGCTGATGGTCGCCCATACACCGGCTTTTTATATGCCGGATTAATGATTGATGAAACGGGTGCGCCACGAGTGGTGGAATATAACTGCCGTTTTGGTGACCCGGAAACCCAACCTATCTTGATGCGTTTGCTTTCCGATTTAGTCGAGTTATGTGAAGCAGCATTGGATAAAAGACTGGATCAAGTCACCGCTGAGTGGGATCCCCGTGCTGCCGTGGGTGTCGTCATGGCTGCTGGTGGTTATCCGGACAGCTATAAAAAAGGCGATGTGATTAGCGGATTGGATGTCGTGGATTCAGCTGATACCCGTGTATTCCACGCCGGTACAGCATTTGATCAAGATAAAGTTGTCACCGCTGGTGGCCGTGTTTTATGTGTGACCGCTCTGGGTGAAGGTGTTGCTGCTGCTCAACAACAGGCTTATGCTGGAGTCGCAAAGATTCAATGGCAGGATGCCTATTATCGAACGGATATTGCCTATCGTGCAGTTGCCCGTGAGCAACAGAAAGGCTGATAAATTGCGACTTTAAGGAGAAGGCGGAATGTCTGTATCCCATCCGATTATTGCAGTTACAGGTTCTTCCGGCGCAGGCACTTCGAATGTAAAACATGCATTTGAAGATATTTTTCGTCGTACCAATGTTAAGCCTGCTGTTATCGAGGGCGACAGCTTTCACCGATATAATCGTGAAGAGATGCTTGCCGCTGTGGCTCAGGCGGAAGCCGAAGGTCGCGCGATGACGCATTTCGGTCCTGAAGCCAATTGTCTCGATCGGCTGGAAAGATTGTTTCAGACCTACTCAGAAACCGGCCGTGGCGAAAAACGCTATTACATTCACGACGAAACCGAAGCCGTTAAATTCAATCAACCACCCGGAACATTTACAGAGTGGGAAGAGCTGGATAATGACAGTGACCTTCTGTTTTACGAAGGGCTGCACGGCGGTATGGTTACCGATGAAGTGAATATCGCCCAATATACCGATCTGTTAATTGGTGTGGTGCCGGTTATCAATATCGAGTGGATCCAGAAGATCAAACGTGATTGTTCCAACCGTGGATATTCTCAGGATGCCGTTGTCGATATTATTTTGAAGCGTATGCCGGATTACATTCACCACATTACGCCTCAGTTTTCCCGCACCCATATCAATTTTCAGCGGGTGCCATTAATTGATACCTCCAACCCGTTTGTTATGCGGGAAATTCCCACCCCGGATGAAAGTCTGTGTGTTATCCGTTTTAAAGATCCTAAGATGGCAGATTTTCCGTATTACCTTTCAATGCTGAAAGATTCATTTATGTCACGACCCAATAATATGGTCGTGCCCGGAACCAAAATGGGTCTGGCCATTGAAATTATTTTGATGCCGTTTGTTGAAGAAATGATGCAGAAAAAACGGCAACGTGGTTAATTTATCTTTTAAAAGTAGCGATCTGCACCGAATATGAATTTTTCTAACTGGCAATTAAGACAGGCCTGCCTTGCTTTGCAGGAGGATGGGGTAATTGCCTATCCTACCGAAGCAGTGTTTGGCGTTGGCTGTGATCCCTCGAGCGAAACCGCCATTATCAGATTATTGATGATGAAGCGTCGCCCCTTGGAAAAAGGCCTGATTCTGATTGCATCAGACTTCAACCAATTGCAGGATTTTATCCAGCCGTTATCTGCTGACATTCTCGCCAAAGTCACTCAGAGCTGGCCCGGCCCAAACACCTGGTTATTGCCGGTTCGTTCTTCGGTTTCTCCCTTATTAACCGGTGGCCGAGACACACTGGCGGTCAGAGTAACAGCACATCCCTTAGCGGCAGAACTATGCCGCAGATTTGGCGGACCGCTGGTTTCCAGCAGTGCCAATATTACCGGGTTGCGACCTGCCAAAAATGTTCATCAAGTGCATTGGCAGTTACCTGAACTGGATTATGTGCTTCCCGGGGCATTGGGCGGAGCTAACAAGCCATCCACTATTCGGGATGCAGTAACGGGAGAAGTACTGCGATGAGTGGGCCGGATATTAATGCCGTACGTGAGTATTTACTCACTCTACAAGATGCTATCTGTAAAGAGGTTGAAAATTCAGATGGCAAACAGAAATTTGCTGAAGATGACTGGCAGCGCCCAGCCGGTGGTGGGGGACGAACCCGGGTTTTAAATAACGGGGCGGTGTTTGAACAGGCAGGGGTCAATTTCTCCGAAGTCAGCGGTGATAACTTACCGCCATCAGCAACGGCCAGTCGGCCTGAACTTGCCGGGCGCAGTTTTCAGGCGATGGGCGTATCGCTGGTGATTCATCCACATAACCCGTATGTACCAACCTCCCATGCCAATGTACGTTTCTTTATTGCTGAAAAAGCCGGTGAAGAACCTATCTGGTGGTTTGGTGGTGGTTATGATCTGACGCCCTATTACACCTTTGATGACGATGTTATTCATTGGCATCAAACAGCTAAAAATGCCTGCGACCCTTTTGGTGACACGGTATACGATGATTACAAAAAGTGGTGTGATGAGTATTTCTTTCTCAAGCATCGCAACGAACCGCGGGGGGTTGGCGGGCTGTTTTTTGATGATTTGAATCAGCCGGATTTTGAACATTGCTTTGGTTTGTTGCGAAGCGTTGGCAACAGCTACACCGCAGCGTATTTACCAATCGTCGAGCGTCGCAAAGAGTTAAGCTATACCGAAGAACAGCGTGACTTTCAGCTGTATCGTCGTGGTCGTTATGTGGAATTTAATCTGGTTTATGACCGCGGCACCTTGTTTGGTTTGCAGTCGGGTGGACGTACCGAGTCGATCCTGATGTCGTTACCGCCATTGGTCAAATGGCGCTATAACTGGCAACCCGAGCCGGGCTCGGCGGAAGCCAAGTTATATGATTACTACCTCCAACCTCAGGATTGGCTAGCTAAAACCTAGGTCTTTTGATCCTAGGAATCCTTAGACAATAATGCCAGCTGATCCGCCTGGTATTCGCTGATTAACGGATCAATGACCTGATCCAGTTGACCTGACATGACTTCATCCAATTTATATAACGTTAAATTGATTCGATGGTCGGTAATGCGGCCTTGTGGATAGTTATAGGTACGGATACGTTCGCTGCGATCACCGCTACCGACTAACAATCTGCGGGTTTCGGCCTGTTCGGAGGCTTGTTTTTCCTCTTTCGCCGCCATGATGCGTGATTGCAAAACGGACATCGCTTTGGCGCGGTTTTTGTGCTGTGAACGTTCTTCCTGACACTCAACGATAATGCCGGTTGGAATGTGTGTGATACGTACGGCGGAATCAGTAGTATTAACGTGCTGGCCACCGGCACCGGATGAACGGAAGGTATCCATTTTGATATCGGCCGGGTTGATTTCAATCTGATCGATTTCATCGGCTTCCGGCAAAATCGCTACCGTACAGGCTGAGGTATGAATCCGTCCTTGCGATTCTGTTTCCGGAACCCGTTGCACCCGATGGGCGCCGGATTCAAATTTCAACCGTGAGTAGGCACCATCACCAACAATACGGGCGATGATTTCTTTATAACCACCATGCTCGCCTTCCTGAGCATTGAGCACTTCAACCTGCCAGCGACGTGACTCAGCATAACGCGTGTACATTCGAAATAAATCACCGGAGAAAATGGCGGCTTCATCACCACCGGTACCGGCGCGGACTTCCAGAAAGATATTACGTTGATCATTTGGATCTTTAGGTAACAACAATTTCTGCAAATCAATGGCAAGCTGTTCCTGCTTTTCTTCGGCAATGGCCAATTCTTCCTTGGCCATTTCACGCATTTCCGGATCACTTTCTTGCATCATTGCTTGAGCGTCTTTCAAATCACTCAAGGTTTGCAGATATAAGCCAAAGTGTTTAACAACTGGCTCCAGCTGTGCATATTCCTGCGATAAAGTGCGAAATTTGTTCTGATTGGCCATGGTTTCCGGATCAGATAGCAGGCCACTGATCTCTTCATGACGATCAACTAATGCTTCAAGTTTATGCCTGATGGAATCTTTCACAGATCAATCCTTAATGTTAAATAAACGGCGGGCAGCATCAATCATCGGATTATTTTCATCTGATTCAAATGCTGATTGCCGCAGTTGTCTACTGGGTTCATGTAACAGTTTGTTGGTCAGGGTTCGGGCCAGTTCAGTCATCACCATTTCAGCACTCGCACCCTGTTCCAGCTGACGCAGGGCTTTATCAACGGCCTGGGTGCTGAGCATCTGTCCGCGCTCACGAATCGACCGAATTACCGGTACGGTATCCTGACTGCGCATCCAGCCGGCAAAGTGATCGGCCTGCGTGTCTATGATTTCCTCTGCCTGCTTGGCAGCATCACGCCGTGACTGCAGATTTTCTTCAATAATGTCATGCAGATCATCAACGCTATATAAATAAATGTCTTCAAGCTGTCCAACTTCTGCTTCGATATCCCGTGGAACCGCAATATCCACCATAAAAATCGGTTTACGTTTGCGCAGCTTTAATGCACTTTCGACCGTACCTTTGCCAAGTATGGGCAGCTGGCTGGCGGTGGAGCTGATCACAATATCTGCTTCGGCGAGGTGGGCCGGAATTTCACTCAGACTAATCGCGTATCCATTTACCGAGGTTGCCAGAAGATGGGCTTTCTCAACGGTGCGATTGGCAATAATCAGACGCTTGATACCATTATCAAACAGATGACGGGCGACCAGTTCGATGGTTTCGCCGGCACCGATTAGCAGGGCGGTTGATTCGGCCAGATTACTGAAGATTTGTTTTGCCAGACTGACAGCAGCAAAGGCGACTGAAACCGGACTGTTGCCAATGGCGGTATCGGTACGCACCTGCTTGGCTACGCCAAAAGCATGTTGAAACAAACGTCCCAGCGATTTCCCCAGCGCCTTTGCGTTAAGGGCCTGGGTGTAGGCGGTTTTTAACTGACCGAGAATCTGCGGTTCGCCTAAAACTAACGAATCCAGACCACAGGCGACCCGAAATAAATGTCTTACCGCATCAGCACCTTCGTAACAATAGAGATAGGACTTGAGGGCATTGGCATCCTGTTGTTGAAAGTTATGCAACCATAACAGGACACTATTGTCATAATCTTCGTCTAGATGACAGTATATTTCGGTACGGTTGCAGGTTGAGACAATGACTGCTTCAATCACGCTTTCATTCAGCATCAGTGACGCTAAAGCCAAAGGTAATTTATCAGCATCAAAGCTAAGCTTCTCGCGCACATTAACCGGTGCGGTTGTGTGATTAATGCCGTAAGTGACAAGATGCATAATTAAGGAGTCGTGTTGTATGCTGTTAAACTTTGCAGCCGTGAGCTAAGTTGTCTTATATCTCGGTCTGGACAAGACTAATTCGCCATTCTATCAAACTCAATCAGTCAGGTCGTTGAATTATGGATTTATTGCAACAGTTACGCGGTCATTCAAAACAGTTCGCCTCATCGGCGGCCTGGGTGATGATACCTATTTTACTGTTTGGATGCGCCGCTACAGCTAAGCAATCAGACGAAAAAACTCCCCTGCAGCCAGTGGAAGTAAACGAAGCAGAGACAGTGGAAACTGCGCAGACGGAATTGGATTTGCCTTTGACTCCAGAACTGATTTATTACGTGCTTACCGCCGAAATTGCGGGTCAGCGCGGTCAACTTGATATTGCGGTCGATTTATATAACCAGGCAGCAGAATTAACCGATTCTCCCGAACTGGCGGGACGTTCCGCACGAATTTCGACATTTTCACGAGATCCCAAACGTATTGACCGGGCATTGACCCGATGGCAGGAAGTCTCCCCGGAAGAGGCCGAGGTCTATGTGATGCGGGTTCCATTTTTATTAATGGAAGATAATTATGCCGAAGTCGTTGTGAACATAAACAAAGCGCTCGCTTTGGAGCCGGAGAACAAAGAAAAATATCTGGAAAGCCTAGCCGCCAATTTAAGCGAGAAGGGAGATCCGGAAAGAGGTTTGCAGACGATTCTGGAATTGGACCTGTATAAAAATGATGATCCGGCTGCTCGCTTTACCTATGCCCGATTAGCGGCTTATTTCCAGCGCTTTGATGTAGCTGAAATCGCCGTCGATGAATTGTTGGAAGAAGACCCAAACAACGAAGCTTATCTGAGCCTTAAAGCGGATTTACTGCAAACCTTTGATAAAAAAGAAGAAGCGTTAAAGTTAATTGCCAAAGCAGCTCAGCGCGATGGGGCAAGTGAGTCCTTACGCTTCACCTATGGAAAACTGTTAGGGGAAAGTGGCGAATCGGAAAAGGCAAAGCGCATTTTTGAAGAATTGCATTTGGAGAGTCCGGAAAACCCGGATGTGATTTTTGCGCTGGGATTACTGGCTTTGGAACGCGATGATGGAGAAACCGCCAAGTCGTATTTCAGTCAGTTATTACAAATGGGTGATGCCGGTGGTCAGGCCAGCTATTTTATGGGGCTTGCCGAAGAAATGAATGGCAATGTGGATTCTGCTTTGGTCTGGTTCGCCTCAGTGCCAACAGACAGCCAGCGTTTTGAAATGGCGCAAACCCGTTATATCAATTTATTGGCCGATCAAGGTGATATTGATAAAGCACGACAGCATCTGCAATTGCTGCGTCAGGAACGTCCTCAGCAGGCCATTGATTTTTATTTGTTTGAAGCCGCTTTTTTGCGGGATCACGACATGCCGGAAGAGTCTGTTGAGTTGTTAACGGAAGCCCTGACCAATCATCCGGGCAATCAGGATCTGTTATACAGTCGCGCCATGGTGGCCGAATCGATTGGCAAGCTGGAGATGCTGGAACAAGATCTGCGCACTATTCTGAAAATTGACCCGGAAAATGCTCAGGCGATGAATGCCTTGGGTTATACCCTGACCGATCGTACTGATCGACATGAAGAAGCTTTGCAGTTAATCAATAAAGCTTTGGAACTGCGGCCTAATGATCCTTATTACCTCGATAGCCTGGGATGGGTGTATTACCGGATGGGTGATTTGGAAAAAGCTGAATATTACCTGCGTGAGGCAGTGGAGATTCAGGCCGATGTGGAGTTTGTTGCCCATCTGGGTGAAGTGCTGTGGATGCAGAATAAAAAAAATGAAGCCAGAAAGTATTGGGAGCAGGGGAAGAAACTGGATCCGAATAACAAAGTCCTTCAGGAGACCCTGCAGCGGTTGACCAAATGAAACAGCTTCTTGTAGTAACCAGTTTGCTGTTGATGACGGCCTGTACCCCATTCTGGCAGACAAAACCATTAGAACCAGCTGAACAGTTGTGGGAAACCCGTCAGACGGCGTTAAAACAAATGGATAACTGGTCATTTCGAGGTCGCACGGTTATTCGTCAGGACAAAGAAGGCTGGAATGTCGGCGTGACCTGGCAACAGCAGAAGGAAGAATTCAATATCCGCTTGTTTGGTCCCTTTTCTCAAGGGGGAGTGGAGTTAGCCGGTAATGACAAACTGGTCACCATGACTTTTTCTGATGGTGAAACCTATTCTGCTGCTACACCGGAAGAGCTTCTTGCAGAAGTGCTGGGCTGGTTATTACCGGTCAGTGCCTTGCGTGACTGGGTCAGAGGCTTGCCGCATGCCCCTATCAAGATTGATGAGAAAACCCTGGATGAAAAAGGCCGCTTAATTACGCTTTCCCAGGCAGGGTGGCAAGTGGAGTTTGTTGATTATGCGCCGTTGGAAGGCAATGATGTGCCGGCGAAGATCTTTATCGAACATCCGCAGTTAAGTATTCGTCTGGTAATGAATGGATGGAAAGCTGGTAAATGAATGAATGGTGGCCTGCACCGGCAAAACTGAATCTGTTTTTACATATCACCGGCAGACGGCCAGATGGATATCATGAGTTACAGACGGCATTTCAGTTTCTTGACTATGGCGACAGATTAAAATTTACCGTCACCGAAGATTCGCAAATCACCTTACAAGGCGATCTGCCAGACGTTGCAGATCAGGATAATCTGATTGTAAAAGCCGCCCGGCTTTTACAATCAACCTGCAATTGTCATTCAGGTGCTGTTATCCAACTGGAAAAAAATCTGCCGATGGGAGGTGGTCTGGGAGGAGGCAGTTCCGATGCCGCCACCACCCTCGTTGCGCTGAATAAGCTTTGGCAATGTGATTTATCAGAAGATCAATTAGCGGGTCTGGGGTTGCAATTAGGCGCAGATGTGCCGGTTTTTGTGCGAGGTCACGCGGCGTGGGCCGAGGGTGTAGGAGAAATTTTTACTAAAATTGATCCACCAGAACCTTGGTATTTAGTTATCTTTCCCCAATGCGCCGTCTCCACCGCTGAAATATTTTCCGCAACTGAATTGACACGCGATTGTGAACCCATCACAATAGCGGGCTTCCTTGCGGGGGAAGGCAGTAACATTTGCGAATCGGTGGTGAAAAAAATGCATCCACCAGTTGCACAAGCACTGGCATGGTTGGCACAATATGCCACCAATCCACGTATGACCGGAACAGGGTCTTGTGTATTTGCCCGCTTTGACTCAGCCACTGCGGCTGAAAATGTTTTAGAACATGTGCCGGAACATTGGCATGCTTTTACTGCCAAAGGCTGCAACAAATCACCGTTGAGTTTTTGTGCTCAAGACTTCGATTGAAGTCTTAATGTAACTGCAATTTGATAGAGTTGAGTAAAAACAGTTGGGGTATCGCCAAGCGGTAAGGCAACGGGTTTTGATCCCGTCATTCCCAGGTTCGAATCCTGGTACCCCAGCCACTCTTTTTGTTTATTGAATGAACTCGGCATCTCTATAGTGACTCAAAACCGACTCCTCCAGTTACAACAGCGTTCTGCAGACGACAATATGATGGTCTTCACTGGAAACGCTAATCGTAAACTGTCAGAAAATATCGCCAATTTTCTGAATATCAGCTTGGGTAAAGCCACAGTTGAGAAATTCAGTGATGGCGAGATCATGGTTGAAATTCTCGACAATGTCCGAGGCAAGGACGTGTTTATCGTCCAACCAACCTGTATGCCTACCAACGATAACCTGATGGAATTAATGGTGATGACCGACGCTATCCGTCGTGCATCAGCCAAACGCATTACCCTGGTTGTCCCTTATTTTGGTTATTCCCGTCAGGATCGCCGTCCTCGTTCAGCTCGTGTTGCCATTACCGCTAAGGTAGTTGCCAATATGTTGACAGGTGTTGGCGCAGACCGTGTTTTAACCGTTGATTTACATGCCGATCAGATCCAGGGCTTTTTTGATTGCCCTGTTGATAATGTCTACGCCTCACCCGTGTTACTGGGTGACATCTGGAAACACAAATACCAGGACTTGGTTGTGGTCTCGCCGGATGTTGGGGGTGTGGTTCGTGCCCGTGCATTAGCCAAACATTTGGATGTTGAACTGGCGATTATTGATAAGCGCCGCCCTCGTGCCAATGTGGCCAAAGTAATGAATATCATCGGTGATATTGATGGCCGTACCTGTGTGATGGTCGATGATATGGTCGATACTGCTGGTACGTTGTGTGCCGCAGCAGCCGCTTTGAAAGAACATGGTGCCACCAATGTGGTTGCTTACTGTACTCACCCGGTTTTATCGGGAGCAGCCATTAAAAATATCAATAATTCGTTGCTGAACGAATTAGTGGTGACAGATACCATCCCATTGCAGCCTGATGCGGCCGCATGTGACAAAATTCGCGTCTTGAGCATTGCTGAAATGCTCGCGGAAGCGATGTACCGAATTAGTAATGAAGAGTCAGTTAGCTCTTTATATATGGATTAACCAAAAAATTTATTTTGGTTGTATGTGCTGAACCTGGTCGCGGGGGAGGCGAAAAGCCGGAAAACGGCATATGAACGGGCCTCGTGTCCGTTTTTTAGTCTTGGAGAAGAAGATGGAAAATTTATTTGAAGTACAAGCTGAAGCGCGTACTGACCAGGGGAAAGGTGCGAGCCGCCGCCTACGTCATGCGGGCAAAGTACCAGCAGTAGTCTACGGTGCTGAAAAAGAACCTGTTTCAATTTCAGTAAACCATAACCAGTTCATTCGCCATTTGGCAGAAGAAGCGTTTTACGCTCACATTCTGACATTGGTTATTGATGGCAAGAAAAATCAGGTCGTATTGAAAGATCTGCAACGTCATCCTGCGAACGACAACAAAATCATCCATGCAGACTTCCTGCGCGTTGATGCCAAACATGCAATGACAATGACTATTCCATTGCACTTTATCAATGAGGAAAAAGCGGTTGGTGTTAAAGCCGGTGGTTTGGTTTCGCATCTGATGACAGAGGTTGAAATCTCTTGTTTGCCTAAAGATCTGCCAGAATACATCGAAATAGATGTTGCAAAACTGGCTATGGATGAAGCAATTCACCTGAGCGAATTGAAGCTGCCTAAAGGTGTCACTCTGACTGCCTTGACGCATACTCAGGATGAGCAGTTGGAAGAAGGTGAACGTTCTTCTTACGATCAAGCCGTTGTCAGTATTCATGAGCCACGTGTTGCTAAAGTGGATCTTGAAGAAGATACAGAAGCTGATGATGAGGAAGAAGCGACTGAAGATTAATTCAGTCGACGGGAACCGTTATGACAAACTGGATTATCGCCGGTCTGGGCAATCCCGGTTCTCAGTATGAACAGACCCGACACAACGTCGGGTTCTGGTGGTTGGATCAGTTGGCTAGTGATTTTGGGCTGAGTTTTAAAACAGAATCCCGATTTCATGGTCAACTGATTCAATACACAAATCCTGAACACAAAGTCTGGTTGATCAAACCACTTACCTTTATGAATCGCAGCGGTCAATCTGTTGCGGCGCTGGCCAATTTTTATAAAATCCCTGCAGAAAATATTCTCGTTATCCACGATGAATTGGATTTACCCGCCGGTACGGTGCGCCTGAAACGCGGTGGCGGTCATGGTGGGCACAATGGTCTGCGTGACATCATCAGTCAACTGGGCAGCAAAGATTTTTTACGTTGCCGGATTGGTATTGATCATCCGGGCAATAGTAAGCAAGTTGCCGATTATGTGCTGAGTAAACCCTCTGCAACAGATCGGGAAAATATGATGGCAGGTATCGATAACAGCCTGCGTGTTTTACCTGATGTACTTTCAGGAAACCTCGAAAAAGCCATGAACTGGCTGCACTCACAGTAAGAATCGTTTTTTAACTTTCTTGTTGTGAACTTTACAAAACACCTGTGTAAGGTGCGAGGTAAGAATTTTGTCATTGTTATAAATAACCCCTAAGGATTTCTCATGGGATTTAAATGCGGTATTGTCGGTTTACCTAACGTAGGCAAGTCCACGTTATTTAATGCGTTGACGCAGGCGGGCATCGAAGCACAAAACTATCCGTTCTGCACGATTGAACCTAATGTTGGCATCGTACCGGTGCCGGATCCGCGTATGGATAAACTGGCTGCAATCGTTAATCCGCAACGGGTTTTGCCCACTACCATGGAATTTGTTGATATTGCCGGTCTGGTTGCCGGGGCTTCCAAGGGTGAAGGCTTAGGTAATAAATTCCTGGCCAATATCCGTGAAACTGATGCTATCGCCCATGTTGTTCGCTGTTTTGAAGATGAAAATGTGGTGCATGTGGCCGGTAAAGTCTCGCCGGTTGATGATATTGAAGTGATCAATACCGAACTGGCTCTGGCTGATCTGGAATCAGTAGAAAAAGCGATCACCAAAACTACCAAGGACGCCAAAGGCGGTGATAAAGTCGCCAAAGCACGCCTGGATTTATTGACACAGATCCGCGAACACCTGGACCAGGGGGCACCTGTTCGGGCAATGAATCTTGATGATGATCAGTTGGCATTATTAACGGGTTTGCATTTATTAACCATCAAACCAACAATGTATATTGCCAATGTTGCTGAAGATGGTTTTGAAAACAATCCTGCTTTGGATGCAGTAATGGCCTTGGCTGATAAAGAAAATGCTATTGTTGTAGCAATATGTGCCGCTATTGAATCTGAGATTGCCGATCTGGCAGATGAGGATAAAGCAGAATTTCTTGAGGAACTTGGTCAGGAAGAACCGGGTCTGAATCGAGTCATTCGTAGCGGTTATCAATTGCTTGGATTACATACCTACTTTACCGCTGGTGTTAAAGAAGTACGTGCCTGGACTGTTGAAGTCGGCGCGACCGCACCTGAAGGTGCCGGTGTTATTCATACTGATTTCCAAAAAGGCTTTATTCGCGCAGAAGTTATCAGCTATGAAGATTTTGTGCAGTTTAATGGTGAGCAGGGTGCTAAAGATGCTGGAAAATGGCGTCTGGAAGGCAAAGAATATGTCATTAAAGATGGCGACGTAATGCATTTTAGATTTAACGTCTAATTGAAAATTTGCCTTTGATCAGTGGATCTCGGAAGGCGCTCTGAAGTAAAGGAATAATCATGAAAAGATGGTTTGTTGGCGTGTTATTAACACCGATACTGATGGGCGTGGCACAGGCCGATCCGGCTATGAATGCGTGCATTTTGTCCAAGATGGCTACTTCCGATGATACGGTTACGGTCGGGGATATTCGCGCAATATGCAGCGCTGACATCAGCTCACAAAAACAGGAATCTTTTGATCCGGTCACTTTGCCTGCGGTGAAGCGTGCTGAGGAGCAGACTATCTCCCTTGATGGCGATGATGCCACCAGTATTAAAACGGCGGATGGTTCTGCCTTAACACGTCGTTTGGTTTTAGAAAAAAGTCAGTCAAATAATCCATTTGCATTCTTGCCGCATCGACCCAATTACTTCATTTTCAGTAACAATGTAGCTTCTTACAATGAAGCTCCTTTTGAAGCTTCTGATCCTGGCAATGACTATGATTTTCAACCGTGGGAAAGTAAATTTCAAATCAGCTTAAAACTTCCCGTGGTCAGAGGTTTGTTTAATAATCGGGCGGATGCCTTTATTGCTTATACCAACCGATCTTTCTGGCAAATGTTTAATAACGATAACTCACAAGTGTTTCGTGATTCCAACCACGAACCAGAGGCCTGGCTTTCATTTGCAAACGATACCGAGTTATTCGGGTTTAAAAACTCACTGATTAATGTCGGCTTTAATCACCAATCAAATGGCCAGAGTGGTGAATTATCCCGTAGCTGGAATCGCATATTTGCGGAGTTCGTCGTAGAAAAAGGCGACTTTTATTTTGCTGTTCGCCCATGGTATCGGGTTCCTGAAAGAGATAGCTCGGACGATAACCCGGATATTGAAAAATATATGGGGAATTTTGATTTCACTTCGGTTTATAAATACGGTGATCACAGTTTTGATCTAATGATCCGTAATAATCTGCGTAGCGATAATAAAGGCGCAACGCAACTGGGCTGGAGCTTTCCGCTGTATAAAAACTTTAGAGGTTATGTGCAGTGGTTTAATGGCTATGGTGAAAGTCTAATTGATTATGACCACCGCACCAACAGCATAGGGTTTGGTATTCAGTTCAGCGACTGGTTATAACCATCTCCCCAGCCTTTCAGGTTGTAAGAGATTAACAGTCTCTTAATGTTGATATTTATTGCCCAGCAACGTAAAATGCTCGGCTTCGTGGCTACATAGCTCAGTTGGTTAGAGCACATCACTCATAATGATGGGGTCCCTAGTTCGAATCTAGGTGTAGCCACCACTTTCTTCTCTAATTTTCCGCAAAATTAAACTTGGTGTAGCTCTGCACCGATCTCTCATTTTATGTAGTTATAGCAATAGTCATTGGGTTTTATCAGCTTAATTGCGGCCTGGTAGATCCCCATCCTCCGTTCGGACAAAAGCCCAGTCATCATTAGATGACTGGGCTTTCTATTTTGTGTCGTTAAAAATTACTCACACACTACCTGATTGACGAGAGTTTCCTGAAAGATTTATGCCGAGACAAGTTTGTCAGCGAAGTCGCGATAGCTCCGCAACGGACGTCCAAGTAGCGAAGTCAGACGTTCTACATCGCCAGCATCGGGGATCATGCCCTCGGTGAGGAAACGTTCGCTCATTAGACGCATATCATAAGCCATCCAATTCGGCATGAACTGCCGGAGATTCTGCTCGAATCCTGCAGTGTCATCGCCCGGATAGGTGATCGGAGTACCCAATACCTGCGTCCAGATTTCGGCGACATCCTGTCCGGTCAGCGTGTCAGGGCCGACGAGATTGATTCGATTAAGCGGCTGCGGTACTGAAGACTCCTCACGACGGATAAGTTCGAGGGCAGCGACCTCGGCAATATCTTGCGTATCCACCATGGCCAGTCCCTTGTCGCCAATGGGCATTGGATAAATACCGTATCCCGTCACTACATCCTTAATCGTGATGTCGTTACTGATGTAATAGGCAGGACGCAGAATGGTGGCGTTAAGGCCCATCTGCTCGATCATACGCTCAACACCATATTTTCCGGCGAAGTGCGGCACGTTCAGATAACGGTCGGCGTGAATGACAGAAAGGTAAACAATCCGCTCAATGCCGACCTCCTGAGCAATATTGAGCGCTATCAGAGCTTGGGTATATTCGTCTGCTACCACTGCGTTGAGCAGAAATAATGTCGAGACGCCGGCGAAGGCACTTCTCAGCGAATCAACGTCGAGCAGATCGCCTTGGACAATGTCGACACCAGCAGGGAAGTTGGCTTTAGTGGTATCACGAACAAGTGCCCTAACATCGGCAGCGCGCTTTGTGAGTTGTTCGATAACTTGGCTTCCGACAGTGCCCGTTGCACCTATAACGAGAATGGTCATGATAATGTCTCCTTGGTTGGGTTTGAATTGCGTACAACCAAACAATAAGTGATTCCATATTTAAAACAAAGACACTAAAATAAAGACAGTTTGTATCAAAAGTGAGACATAATGGATTTGAATGCACTTAACGACTTCCAACTGGTAGCAGCTCATGGTGGTTTTGGAAAAGCCAGCCGTGCCAGTGGCAGGTCTAAGGCAACCCTATCGCGTCGTATAGCCGATCTCGAAGAAGCTTTGGGTATTCGGCTCATCGAGCGAGGTTCGCGTAGCATGGAATTGACTGAAGCAGGACAACTGCTACTGGCCAGAACGCAGGGACCAATGCATGAGATCACCGATGCAGTAACGTCGGCAAAGGATGGCCTTGATTCACCGCGTGGTCGCCTGCGTATTGCAGCACCGCTCCTGTTTTCTCAGCTCGCTTTGGGACGGCTTACTGCTCAGTTCCTGGAAAATTATCCGGATGTACAGATTGAAGTGGTGTCGGAAGATCGTCTGGTCAATCTCGTTGAAGAACATTTCGATGTTGCCATCCGTATTAATCCAGATAATGACAGTTTGTTGGTTGGCAGATGCTTTGCTAGAGACAAAAGAGTGCTTGCTGCCGCACCTTCATTTCAAATGCCGAAGGGCCAACGCGGTAAGCCGATTAAGGTTCCGGCAGTGGTTATGCAAACCTATCGTGACGGAGACTTTTGGACCGTCAATGATGGCCAGCACATCATTGAACCGCAACCTGTTCTTCGTCTTTCATCGCTGTTAATGGTCCGCGATGCCATTGCTGCAGGGGCAGGAGCGGCAATGCTCCCGCACTCCATTATTGGCAGTCAACTTGAAAAAGGTGAACTGGTGTCATGGGGCATGGCCGACGGGGAAACCGAGCTTTGGATTCTGCATACGTCACGTCGTTTACAAAGCCCGAAGGTTCGTGCCTTCGTTAAGTTTATGTGCAACCAGTACCCTGACGGCATTTTCACCATTCCAAATCAATAACAAGCCCTAAACAAACTTATTCTGCTTTGTGAATAGTCTTGTCGCTGAGGTGACTGCTCGAAGCATGAGGTTTGTCAGGAATCGGTATATCATCAAGAAACTCAATGGAACGCACAGGCATAGCAAATCTGATTTCTCTTTTGTCCAGCTCCTCCAGCAACGTAAAATTAACGTTTTGCTGGATATCCATATAGATATTGTAGTCTGAGCTTAGCACGTAATAGACCACCTCAAATCTCATCGAATAATCATCAAATTTGAATAAATGCGCCCGATCAAATCGGGTTTTGTCGATGGATTCGATGATTTCCTTTATTAAGCCGGGTATCTGTCTGGCTTTGGCGACTGGCGTGCGAAATGAAATTGCCAGAAAGAAAACCACTCGACGTTCATTCATTCGTTTGTAATTGTGAATGATTTGCTGCAGCAGGTTGGTATTACCGCAAATGATCTGTTCGCCACTCAGGCTTCGAATACGCGTGGTTTTCAGCCCAATATATTCAATGGTACCGGCAACATCATTAAAAACAATAAAGTCTCCGGTTCTAAAAGGTTTGTCAAAACCGATGGATGCAGAGGCAAACAAATCTCCCAGCAATGTCTGAAGTGCCAGAGCGATGGCAATGCCACCAATACCCAGGCTGGCAACCAGAGCGGTAATGTTGACGCCCAGATTTGCCAATACAGATAGCAATACGACAGCCCAGATGCTGGTACGAACCAGTAAGGAAACAATGGTGACGGTTAATTGGTTTTCACGGTATACCCGCGTTTCGATGGTTTCTGTTTTCCACATGACGATGGCAGCATCAATCCACAGTCCCAGTTGCAAGGCCAGCACCAGAAACCATATATGACTGACCCGATTATCCCATTCAGGACCAAGATCAACTAGTGCCAGACCAATTTGGACGGCCATGGCGGCTATTAATAATCGACTTGTATGCCTGAAGACCTCAGCGCCATATCGTCCCCAACGTCCTTTGGATCGTGAGAGCAGATCGACGCTGCGGGTAATAAAAAAACGCATCACCATGCGAAGTAACATGTAGCTTACAACTGCAATTCCGAGCACCAGGAAGAAATTCAATACGGCTGGTTGAAATATCCATGCCTCCCCATCACTCATTAAATTCCAGTCAAACATTATGTTCTCCAAAAAAATGATGAAAGATCAACAAGCCCTGGTAACACAAAATTGATCAGAATCCAGTTAATGCGATGACTCAGGAAGATTAACGGATTCAATCACAATAAAGGTTTAGCGGGGATTACGTTATCAGGCCTGAAAAATTGTACTTACCTGCTTAAATAAACTATCGAGTTGTTTTCGATCAATCAAGTTTCCCGCTTCAGGTCAGTTGGTTTAATGCTGCTGAGTAATAAATATTCTTTATTCCTGAATCATCTAGGGATGATGTCCTGACCTTGGGTTGGGGAGAAACTTTGATTCTTAACACTGAGTCTGGACTTAGCTATGAACCCATATTTGTTTCAGGAGTTAAATTTTTATGCTCACTAAACTTTCTACTGCCAGTTTGCTTGTTTTTATCGGGGGGCTATTTTGCATTGCTAACAGCTCAGTTTTAATGGCAGAAGCAAATGCAGCAACTCACTATATTGAGTTTTATGAAGAGTGGGATGAGGATTGTGATGAGAAAGGTGGGGCCAGAGTGTTTGTAAAAAATACCCACCAGACACATATCATTGATTTACAACTGGATCGTTATTTTTATGATGTAAGACAGGCGGGACGATCAATGTTTCCGCTTAAACCCAACGTTTCACAGGCCTTAGGATGCAGTCGAGTGTTTGATGCTGAACAACGCTGGGAGTTGGTAGCTGCGAGTTTTATCAGTGAAGCTGCTGCTGAAGAACGCTACGGTGACTTTCAGTAAACGGCCATGCCTTCATAAAGTGTCAGACTGATAAACCCGGCAGGTTCGAGCAAACTATTCAGGGAGCAACCAAATGAAACTAATAATAATGGTCCTGGCGGTGCAACGTGTGGGGTTCTTTTTAATTATTTCATTCGCCATTATTGGCGTCACCGGGTGTAATGATGATGCTCAGCAAACGTCTCAGGTTGAAGAACAGCAACCATCCTATGCCATTGTCAAACCGGTCCCGCAAAATCTACAGCAAGGAATGCCAGAGGCCAAACCAGTAGAAATGCTATCAGTTGCCGATCCCACCCCGCCGGAACAATGGTTGCTCTCACTTTATCAAGCTAAACCAGATGCTGATAACACACGTGATAGCAACTATTACCAGAAACTTCTCTTTTCTATTAAGCCATATGTGCATGAGCAACCCCGGGTGATCGCCAATCGTACGGTACAGACCACACGGCAATTACAGGAAATGGGGATTGAGGCAAATGAAGATCAGATTCTGGAGGATTTTGCCGAGCAATTACAAACCGTGAACGGCAGCTATGTGTATGGCGAGTTATGTGCCAATTACAGTAATTTAAGACAGCAGAATTTAACGCATCAACAGGCAATGCAGAAATTGTTTGAATTGCTTTAGGGCTTGTTTAGCTCTTATCTTCGCCTCTGTTATGAGCTGAGAGATAAACAGACTCTAGTACAAAAGCACCGGAGCAGAGATATGCAAGAGCTAATCAATGATTTGATGATATGGGCAGTAACTTTAACCAGCTTTGAGCAGCCGATTAAGTTGCCAACAGTTGAGGCCGTTAGTCATCAGCAGCTGCTGCAGACATTATGTGATGATCAATTCTGTACCGCCGTTGCCTATTACGATACCGAGACTCGGACAATTTTCTATGATGAGCGAATGGAGTTGCAGCAGGACCAAAGTGCCCGGGGTTTTATAGTGCATGAAATGGTGCATTATCTTCAGGATATTAATGGCGAACTGGTAATCGATGAAATGCGTTGTGAACAGCGCATTGAAAAAGAGCAACAAGCCTATCGAGTACAGCAATTCTTTCTGCGCGAGCATCGACAACCGACTTATCAGATTGATCTGGCTATGGCAGTGTTAGCCAATGTCTGTAAAAATGCGAATGTCAGTCCTTAGTTAATCGGCAAATCAATATATTCGTCGTTAAGTTGCTTTGTTTCGATCATGATGCTTTTAACCGAGGTGACCATCACATCTTCTGGGTGCTCACAGTCTGCCTGAAATTCTTCAAGTTCAATTTTATCTACAGCATCGTTATTAATGCTGATTCGAAATGTGCTGAGCAGGCTGTCTTCACGCAATGTTGCACAATTGTCATAAGCAAGTGGCATAGTGCCTAATAAAACAGTTTCCCTCGCAGGCAACGAAATAATACGTAGAGTTGTTTCATTGCTACCACCCATTCCAAAGCTACTAACCAATGCCAGTTCATCTAGTTGGTCATGATTAATATCAGCGACAGAAAATAAATGATGCGTGCCACCGGCAAACACAATATTACGAACAAGCTGATTATCTTCGATAATGGCGAGTCCCATATTGCTGCAACAACGTGGCCATCGACTGAGCAAATACAATACTGCTGACTGTCGACTCTCGGACCGGGTAAAGTTTCCCTGGCTGCTTGCCATAATCCGAAAATCTTCCTGATAAACGGTGTTCTGTTTTAGCCAGTATGACCTCGCCAGATTGGCCGCCTGCAAAATTGCCGGATGGGTTAACCAAGTGCTCTGATCTTCGCTTTTCAATGGCTGGCGACCATCAATAATAATATGCATATTGTCAGTTTGTTGAGCAAAACAGACATGTGTCGTACTAAGGCAGAGCAAAAAGACTAATGAATAATGTTTCATTACTCAGCATCTCCCAACAAAACTAATGTGTTATGGCTTGACACATCAACTGTTTATTTCTGACTGATTTCAGATCTTGAATATTACCCCGGTTTTTTGGTTTCGACATCCACATCATCAAAGCTGACGATAGGCTCTTTACGAGTGGTTTTTTTGGATGTTTCAGCAACATTTTCCGGCGAAGTAACGACAGGTTCTTTTCGCTCAGTTCTATTTTGTTGCACCGGGACAGAAACCTCATCCATCACTACCGGATCCTTGCGAACTGTGTTGTGTCTTGCCGCTTCAATACCCGTTTTCATTCCTTTAGGCAGCTGATCGAAGAATAGCGGATCCAGTCTGCCATTAATGTAACTCAGTGGTTGTGAATGTTTTTGTTGCTGACAATAACGAATCACCCCAATCAGGACTTGTCGTACTGCTTCAATATCATCAATGCTACCGCGGTTATCTTCTGCAAAGTAAGCGGCCATAAAGCTGAAGCGGTTATCAATGGCAAATGGCAATATCTGGCGCCATAAGCTATAAATATCTTCAACTTTGATGATTTCTCCGGCAACGGCCCGGTCCAGGCGACGGAACCAGAGCAATATTTCATCAAGCAAACTGGCGGTCAGCAAATCTTGCTGATCTGTAATCGTGATCAGCCGATCTCCCATATGCCATGATGTTTCAACTGTTTGTGGGACATGCCAGCGTACTTCCGGCGTCAATGCCAGTGAGAATTCATAGACCAGTTTGGCGTCAAAATTTGATCTGTTGTTTAACCATACCGAGGGTTGATTGCTGATAGTCAGAAATTGGGTTTCAAGGTCCTGCAATAAGCGTTGACGTTCAAGTTCTTTATTGGCGGTTGTAGCGGGATTTGCACGTCGTTTCAAAATCCATAAAACAAAGATTGCGATCAGCAAAGCTCCAGCAAGCGTGAGCAAAATGGTCGAAAAATATAATGCCAATTCTGAGGACAATTGCGCCAGTTGTTCGGCCGTTAATGAGGTTGTATCGTCAGAGTTCGCAACATTGTCGATAATCTCTTCAATACGTTTTTGAAAAAAACCAATAGCCATATATTAAGCCTTATAACTTTATCGAGTGACGAAGTAAGTGTCAGTGGAAAAATCGCATTCCTTCTATTGTCCGCTAATTTTTACCGACAAATAATTATTTATGTCATATATTCTAAACTGCTGATATAAAAGCCGTAAAAAACTGTTTTATCGGGAAATTTATTAAAGTCAAAAAGGAGAGCAGATATGAGCATGGTACAAGAATTTAAGAAATTTGCGATGCGTGGCAATGTGATAGATATGGCCGTCGGTATTATCATTGGTGTCGCTTTTGGCAAAATTGTTTCCTCATTTGTAGCTGATGTGATTATGCCCCCACTGGGCTTGTTACTGGGGGGAGTGGATTTCAAGGATCTGACAATAGTGCTTAAAGAAGCGGTTGGTGAAACGCCGGCAGTGGTTATCGCTTATGGACAGTTTATTCAAACCATTGTTGATTTTGTGATTATTGCCTTTGTGATTTTTTTGGTGATTAAAGCAATGAACTCACTGAAAGCAAAAGAAGAGGCTGCTCCTGAAGCTCCACCAGCGCCAACTAAAGAAGAAATTCTGTTAACGGAAATTCGTGATCTGCTCAAAGAAAAATAAGCTTTCCAAAAAACACCGGAAATCTTTTGATTTTCGGTTTTTTAGTCATTTTGCATGATGTTATTGCTTGCCAGGTTTGCTGTAAGTCTTCTTGCTGGTTTATTACTTGGAGGGATATTTTTTTATGGCTATTTGGCTGGTCTAATCGGTAGTCCTTCGCATTATGCAAATTGGTTGGTTCCGCTTTTTTTCTATGCGGGCATTTTATTATGCCTTGCCGGCGTTATCTTCACGCTAGTCGAGAAGCTGGATTGGACTCGCAGAGCATTTGCTGCTGCAATCGTGTTGGTGGTGATATTTGCAGGATATCTGCTTTTGATTGAGCCAAAGCTGCAACAGCTGGAGCAGCAAGCTCAAATCAAAACGATGCAGCATTTATATCAACAACATTCTCTGCAGCGGCTGGACTGCGATGATAAATTCCAGGTACACCTGAGTAGAATCCAACAGCGTCCGGCTGAGGTGGTGCTCTTTCAGAAAGGCAATTTTTCGCAACCCGTTCAATACCTCGCGGGGTGGGATAAATCTGCATCAATGAATAACTGTCGATTTATCGAGAACACTTATTCTCTTGGCACTCAGAGGAGCTTTCTCAGCCGATGCCGGAATCAACAGCAAGCTTCGGTGGCGGACTTGATTGCCCAGGCTAAACGTCTGGGTTGTCAGTAAGAAGAGACAGGTTATCTGTTAGTAAATGCTCGATTTCCTGTTCACCTTCCTGTTGCAGATACTCCAGAAATGTTTGTGCGGCAAGTGATAGTCTTTTGCCTTGCCGATGCACAGCATACCAGCGCCGTCTTAATGGAAAGTTCTCTACATCCAAGACCACCAGTTTTTTTGCTGCCAGCTCTAACCGCAGGCTATGTAGTGATAATACTGCCAGTCCCAAACCCGCCATCACGCCGTGCTTGATTTCATCCGCTCCACCTAATTCCATATACGGTGAGACTTTTAAACCGCTTTTGGCAAATAATTCTTCCACCGCTTTGCGTGTGCCCGAACCTGATTCGCGGCCAACCAGTCGTTGTTCAGAGATAGTTTTTAATGAAATATTTTTTTGTTTGGCCAATGGATGGTCAGGCCGGGCGACGATCACCAGAACATTTTCTAAAAACGGGTACTCAACCACTGGCAGGTCTTCTGGTACCTGACCCATGACATAAAGATGATCTTCATTGGCATCGAGACGTTCGAGTAGTCTGGCTCGATTAGTTACCTGTAGCCTCGGTTCAACTTTGGGATAGCGCGCAATAAAATTGCCCAAAAGATAGGGTAGAAAATATTTGGCAGAACTGACCACAACAAGGTTTACCGGACCAGCAACCTCACCATGTAAATCAGCTAATGCGGCGTCCAGATCGGCAAGACGTTGTAAAACATCTCGGCAGGCATCATAGAGTTCATTACCTGCGACAGTAAGATGTAACTGCCGCCCAACGCTTTCAAATAAAGGCATACCGACAGATTCTTCCAGTTTTTTCATTTGGATCGACACGGCAGGTTGGGTTAAATGTTTTTCTTCTGCCGCACGGGTAATGCTCTTCAGGCGTGCAACCGCTTCGAATAGGCGTAACTGTTGTAATGAGGCATGTAACATATATAACTTTAATTTATGACAAGGATAAAAACTATTAACTTGTTTTAATAGGTCAAGTCAACTATTTTTACCCCAGACATGAAATAGTCGCTGGGTTACATTTGGATAAAATTCGCTTTCACAGCCACCATGGCTGGAGACAAAATTTGTCCATCTCAAGATAACTATGAGATATACAGGCTCTGACTAACCCAAAGTAACAGTTTGATTAATCTGCTTGCGCATATACCTGGAGAGAGCACCATGGCAAAAACTTATCAAGCGGGTGTAAAAGAGTATCGCGAAACATACTGGATGCCCGATTACACTCCAAAAGACACCGATTTTCTGGCATGTTTCAAGGTTATTCCTCAAGAGGGTGTGCCACGTGAAGAGGCTGCTGCTGCGGTAGCGGCGGAATCATCAACTGGAACCTGGACCACAGTCTGGACCGATTTGCTGACGGACCTGGATTATTACAAAGGCCGTGCTTACGCTATTGAAGATGTTCCCGGCAACGATGAAGCGTTCTATGCCTTTATCGCTTATCCGATCGATTTATTTGAAGAAGGTTCAGTCGTTAACGTGCTGACTTCTCTGGTGGGTAACGTTTTCGGTTTTAAAGCCGTACGTTCTTTGCGTCTGGAAGACGTGCGAATTCCTGTTGCATACGTAATGACTTGTGGTGGACCTCCTCATGGTATCCAGGTTGAACGTGACATCATGAACAAATATGGTCGCCCATTACTGGGCTGCACCATCAAGCCAAAACTGGGTCTGTCTGCAAAAAACTACGGTCGTGCTGTATATGAATGTTTGCGTGGCGGTCTGGATTTCACCAAAGATGATGAAAACGTTAACTCACAGCCATTTATGCGCTGGAGACAACGTTTTGATTTTGTTATGGAAGCCATCGACAAAGCCGAAATCGAAACGGGCGAACGTAAAGGTCACTATCTGAACGTCACAGCGCCAACCCCTGAAGAAATGTACAAACGTGCCGAGTATGCCAAAGAACTGGGTGCACCAATCATCATGCATGACTATCTGACGGGCGGTTTCACCGCTAATACCGGTCTGGCCAACTGGTGTCGTGATAACGGCATGTTGCTGCACATTCACCGGGCAATGCATGCGGTACTGGATCGTAATCCGAACCATGGTATTCATTTCCGCGTTTTGACCAAAATGCTGCGTTTGTCAGGTGGTGATCATCTGCATTCAGGCACTGTGGTCGGTAAATTGGAAGGCGACCGTGCTGCAACACTGGGCTGGATCGATATCATGCGTGATTCTTATATCAAAGAAGATCGCAGTCGCGGCATCATGTTTGATCAGGATTGGGCATCCATGCCTGGCGTCATGCCGGTCGCTTCCGGCGGTATTCACGTATGGCATATGCCTGCACTGGTCAGCATCTTTGGTGATGATTCGGTATTGCAGTTTGGTGGCGGTACTTTGGGTCATCCATGGGGTAATGCGGCGGGTGCAGCTGCCAACCGCGTGGCTTTGGAAGCATGCGTAGAAGCACGTAACCACGGCAGAGAGTTGGAAAAAGAAGGTAAAGAAATCCTGACCGCCGCTGCTGAACACAGTCCAGAGTTGAAAGTGGCGATGGAAACCTGGAAAGAAATCAAATTCGAATTCGACACTGTCGACAAATTAGACGTTGCACACAAGTAAGTGATGTTGGTCGGTGCTGTTGACCATCGTTAACTGATATCGAATTCGCCATTATTTGAGGAAATGACAATGAGTGAAATGCAAGATTACGCTTCAAGCCTGGCCGATACTTCAAGCCGCAAGTTTGAAACCTTCTCGTATTTACCTGAAATGGATGCTGCACGTATCCGTAAACAGGTTGAATACATCGTCAGCAAGGGCTGGAACCCTGCAGTAGAGCACACTGAACCAGAAAATGCGTTTGGTCACTACTGGTATATGTGGAAGCTGCCTTTATTCGGTGAAACCGATGTGGATCGCATTCTGGCTGAAGCCGAAGCCTGCCACAAAGCACATCCGAAAAACCATGTCCGCTTGGTGGGTTATGATAACTATGCTCAATCCAAAGGCGCAGAAATGGTCGTGTTCCGCGGTCAGTCGGTATAACATCAAATCGAATAAGTCCCTGACCGCAGCGTCAGGGACTTATTCAAGCAAACTTGTACAAAAAGTCTTCCCCTTGAATACGCTGAGGTTACTGCGATGAGCGAGAAAATTGCTGAACAGTATAAAGTCAAAACAGAACCTTTTTACCGTCCGGTCAGTAACGAAGTGGAACTGTATCAAGCCGCTTACGCGCGACGCATGCCGGTAATGCTGAAAGGTCCGACAGGCTGCGGTAAGTCGCGTTTTGTCGAATATATGGCCTGGAAGCTAGGTCGCCCGCTGATCACAGTTGCCTGTAATGAAGATATGACCGCCTCAGACCTGGTGGGGCGTTTTCTGCTCGATAAAGATGGCACCAAATGGCAGGATGGACCCTTGACCACTGCAGCACGTATTGGTGCAATCTGTTATCTGGATGAAGTGGTGGAAGCACGTCAGGATACAACCGTTGTTATCCATCCGTTAACCGATCACCGTCGTAGTCTGCCGCTGGATAAAAAAGGTGAACTGGTCGAAGCCCATAAAGATTTTCAACTGGTGATTTCCTATAACCCCGGTTATCAAAGTTTGATGAAAGATCTCAAGCAATCCACCAAACAACGTTTCGGGGCAATGAATTTTGATTATCCTGATGCCGAGTTGGAAGCCGAAATTGTCACCAGGGAAACCGGTGTCGATGCCGAGATAGCCAAAAAACTGGTACAGATTGCCCATCGGGCACGCAACCTGAAAGGCCATGGCCTGGATGAAGGTATATCCACACGATTGTTGGTCTATGCAGGGCAAATGATTGCAGAAGGGGTTGAACCTTTGGCTGCCTGCCAGATGACATTAGTCACGCCATTGACCGATGATCCGGATATGCGTGAAACGCTGGAAGCCGCTGTTCATACCTTCTTTGTTAGTTGATAAAGGCCGACCCGGTCTCTCCGGTCTGGATATCACATCATGAGCGTCAATCTAGACGATTACCGCGAACAGCTTGAAAAGATAGCGCCGGAACTGGTGCATACGCTGGACAGTACTTTCCAGGATGCAGCCAGAATCATGTCGCCAGCTGGTTTGCAGGAATATATGGAAGGTGCCAAAGGCCTGGCAGAGCTGGGACGGGGTAAAGAACTGGTGGTTGCCTTTCTGGAAGATATTCCGCAAGTGGTCAAGGAATGTGGCGAGGACGTAATACGCGATTGCATCAATGCGGCAATGAAATTATCGTCAATGACCTCGGGTGAGGTTATTGCGCTGATGATTCATAGTCTACCAACTGCTGCCAGACGGTTGGGCGACCCGGAGTTATTACGCGGGTATTTGAGCCTGATTCATCAACTGTCTGCCAAAGCTTCCCGTGGCTTAAGGCCAATGCTCGGCATTATTGATGAATTATTATCCAAACTCACCTTGTCCGGTTTACGCCGCTGGGCTAATTTTGGAGCCGAAGCCTACCGGCGCGACTTGAATAACCTGGTCAAATATTTTGCTCTGGAAACCGCTGACAGCAAGAAGATGCTGCAGAAGGAACGCCGCGGCACGCTGTTTATTGATACCCAACGCAAACTGAATTTCTATCTGCGGGCATTATGGGGCAGGGATTTCTTTCTGCGTCCTACAGCGGCGGATTATGAAGGTTTCAAACCTTATATCGAACTTTTTGTTATGCATTTGCCAGATGCCGTGGATGATATTGCAGGTATCACTGGTCTGGAGCTCTATCGAGCCCAGGCCGCCCATCTGGCAGCACACATTCAATATACCCGAGCACCGATTTCGGCCGAACAACTCAGCCCGGCGCAAATGTTTTTTATCGGACTGCTGGAAGACGCACGGGTTGAGTATCTGGCGATACAGGATTTCCCCGGTTTGCAGAAACTCTGGGGCAGCTTGTTAAATATCGAACAAAGTCAGGATGTTGAGCATAAGGGGCTGCTAAAACTCGAACAATTTGCCCGCAGCCTGCATGATGCATCGATTAAAAACAACGATGACCCATTAAATGCCTTGGCGGAAAGATTCCATCAAAATATTGCTGAGCAAGCAGAAAATAACCAGTTCAGCTGGGATATGGGGCTGGAATTATTTCATCTGTTTGCCGAACAGCGCGAGGTACCCAGTTTACGAATATTAGAATCTATTCGTTTACCTTATCGCGACGATAATCGTTTTGTCTGGGAGTTTGAAGAATTCGATTTCCTGAGGCACGGAGCGGAATATATTCCAGCGAGCCAGCGACAGATACGTAAATATGTCAGTGCCGTTGAAATGGCCAATGAAGTGGATTGTGAGTTGGCTGGCGATGATGCTCAGGAAATCTGGGTGTGTTCCACCAAGTTCATGCCGTATGAAGATGCCGGTGAGGCAACGGTCAGCTTTAATGAGATGTGGGGTAAAGATCCCGTCTCAGAACCCTATCATTATCAGGAATGGGATTATCAGGTGCAGCTGTATCGTCCCGACTGGAGCACGGTATATGAGTATCGTCCCAAAAAAGGCGATCCAGATGACATCGATAATATTCTGAAAGAATACAAACCGGTGGCACATCGTATCCGGCAGATCATCGACTTATTGTCTCCGGCCGGAGTACAACGGCTTCGCAATATGGAAGATGGTGATGAGATTGATATCAATGCTGCAGTTGATGCGATGATTGCCATCCGTATGGGCGAGCAACCCAATACACGGATCACCATGCGCAATGTGATAAAAAATCGGGATTTAGCCGTGACAGTGTTACTGGATTTATCGGAATCAACCAATGATGTTATCGAAGGCAGTGATAAGACGGTTCTGGATTTAACCCGCGAAGCAGCCACCTTAGTTGCTACGGCCATCAATGGCATCGGTGATCCATTTGCTTTACATGGCTTTGCTTCGGATGGCCGACATGATGTGCAATACTTCCGCTTTAAAGATTTCAATCAGCCCTTTGATGATGAATCAAAAGCTCGATTGGCTGGAATGAAAGGTGGTTTATCAACCAGGATGGGTGCGGCAATGCGCCATGCCGCTCAACAGTTATTAAAACAGCCGGAACGTCGCAAGCTATTATTGCTAGTCACCGATGGTGAACCTTCGGATATAGATGAGCGCGATCCTCAGCATTTACGACATGACACCCGCAAAGCGGTGGATGAATTATGGAGCCGTGGTGTGATGACTTATTGTCTGACGCTGGATGCTAATGCTGATAGTTACGTTAAACGAATTTTTGGTGAAAATAACTACACCATTGTTGACCATGTGGATCGGTTGCCTGAAAAACTGCCCACTTTATTTGCCAGCCTGACCCGTTAGGGCTTGTTGATCTTTCATCTCCGCCTCTGTTGTGAGCTGAAAAAGCGTCAATCAAGGCACGAGGAGCGCTTTTTAGTTGTTCTAAATAAGTGACGAGCAACGAAGAGTGGCGTTTTTTCAGTCACAACCCAAAGGGCTGGGGCTATTTTTCCGCCCTACGGCGTTGGAAATGACTTATGTAGAACAACTACATCGCATCATTTCCGTCTTGTAGGACGAAAAAATAGCCGCCAGCAGTGGTGGATATGAAAGATCAACAAGCCCTAGGAAAAATCATGAAAGATCAAAAACGTTACGTTGGTATTGATAAAGAAATAAATGGTGGCATGACCGACACCGGGAAAATCATCCGTGATGCCTGGGTATTTGGTTTAATACCGGAGACCGAAACCTGTGAAGGCTGGGTAGTCCAAGGACTTGAAGATCTGTGGCGCAAGGTTAATCTGGAATGGGAAAAATATGGTTTCAGGGTGGCAAACCTGCCACCGGAGATGCAACAGAAATTTATGTGTATTCACGATGCGGCAATTAATCAAGCCAAACAATCTGGCTGGGATGCCGAACGGGATCTTATCGACGAAGTCTGATGGTCTTGTATTTATACCCGACATCATAAGATTCCAGTTTTGGAAATGAGATCTGGAAAATCTGACTTAAATCTTAAAATCCACCAATAGCTAAATGTGACAATTACGCAGTATCACCACTATGATGGGGTCGCAAGCATCTGCTTAATTTCGGCATATAACGTTTGTAAATCTTCTACACCCTTACGGGCTAACGCGATTTCATTTTCTTCGAATTGATTTCGTAACCCGGCAGCGGCATGAAATAATTCGTAATAGGCTAATTTGAGTCGATCCAGCCATAATTGATTAAATAGCTCTTCCTGCTTACCCTGCTCCAGCCAGTGCATAAAATGGCTGCGTTTGGGGTTCATTAATGGCCAGCTGCTAATTTGAGCAGGACTGCTGTGCAGATTATCAATTACTCGCTGTAACCACTGCTCGCCCTGCATTTGCATTAATGCCAGCAGGCGCTGTTGGGGGGATAAGGTATTATGTGCATGATTCAGCCAGCGTGATTCCGGCTGGTAATCCTCCATCCACAGGCCTAATTCATCTGCTGGCATTGGTTGGGCAATGACATATCCCTGTGCCATATCGCAACCGATAGTCATCAGCATCAAACCATGTTCAACGCTTTCTACCCCTTCGGCGATAACCTGGTGTTGAAATGCATGACTTAACCCAATAACGCCTTCCACTATGGTGAAATCATTGGGATCATCCATGATGTCGCGGACAAAACTCTGGTCAATTTTAATCACATCAACCGGCAAATGCCGCAAATGGCTTAATGATGAGTATCCGGTGCCAAAATCATCTAGTGCGATTCTTACCCCTAGGCCTTCACGGCAGGTACTTATAATCGCTGAAATATTCTGGATATCTGTTAACACGCTGCTTTCAAGCACTTCCAGCTGCAAATATTCGGCTGGCAAGTCCGGATATTTGGCCAATAACCGATCAAGATGGTCAAAAAATCCTGGCCATTGCAGATGATGCGCGGAAATATTCACGCTGATTTCAATGACTCTGTTTTGCTGATGAAAATTTTGTAACTGTTTTAACGTCTGATCAATGACCCAGTTGCCAATACGGATTTCCAGCTCAGTGCCCGCCATTGAACTTAAAAAAGCTGCTGGCTCCAGGATACCTTGCTGAGGATGGTTCCAGCGAAGCAGCGCTTCCGCGCCATGAATGCGCCCATTACGCATATTAATTTTCGGCTGGTAATACAGGCAAAACTGATTTTTGTTAAAGGCTTGATGTAAATTGTCCAACTGGCTTTGCTTAAGCAGAATTTGCTTGTCATGCACAGCATCAAAAATTGAGTAGCGATTTCGGCCTGTCTGTTTTGATTGATACATGGCCTGATCAGCATGACGCAGCAACGTATCTGCATCGGACTGATCCAGTGGATAGAGTGTTACCCCCATACTGGCCCCTAACTGGATGATATCGCCATCAATTCGATAAGGCAGTTGAATGGTGCGTAACAGTCTGCTGACCAATCGTTCGCAGTGTTCTATCGAACTGATGTCATTGAGCAAAATAGCAAATTCATCTCCACCCAGTCGTGATGCTGTGTCATCCAGACGAATACAGGCTTTTATTCGCTGGGCCACCTCAATCAGTACTTGATCGCCGATTTCATGACCATAGTTATCATTGACCGGTTTGAATCCATCCAGATCCAGAAAAATGACTCCCAGCAGACTATGTTGACGAATACTGTGTGCAATAGCCTGCTGGAATCGATCTGCAAATAATGTGCGGTTGGGCAGCTGGGTGAGCATGTCATAATGCGCCATCATTTCCAGCGCCTGCTGTTGTTCCTTAATTTCAGTTATATCGGAAAATAAGCCCAGATAATGCAAGGTATCGCCTTGATCATCCATCAAGGTGGAAATGGTTAACAACTCAGCTAATAATTCGCCATTTTTGCGACGATTCCAGATCTCTCCCTGCCAGTAGCCTTTCTCAATAAGGCTTTGCCAAATCTCCCGATAAAATGACTCGGGATGTTTACCTGATTTGAGGATTGATGGCTGTTGATTAATGACTTCATCACGACTGTAACCGGTGATATCACAAAATGCCGGATTCACATCGACAATACGACCATCCGGTTTGGTGATCAGAATGCCTTCATGTGCCTGGTTAAATACCCGGCCTGATAATTTGAGCTTTTCCTCAGCGAGCTTACGTTCGCTAATATCGTAAAAAATGGTGATAAAGACATCGGCCTGACCATCATTAATTGCGGTGCTGGAAATTATCACTTGTTTGGCTTGTTGTTGCTGGGTCATCACTTTCACTTCAACCGCCTCACCACGATAGGGCAGTGGATGCTGCTCTGCCTGAGCTACAAAAGTCTCCCAAGCCAGTTTGCTGCGTTGACGATAGTTTGGATCGGGATAGGCTTTTTCCAGCCAGACCTTATGGCTGGGTAAGTCTTCCAGGTTATAGCCAAAGCTATCAACAAAGGCTTTGTTGAGATATTGAATCCTGCCTTTGCCGTCACTTAACATGTGCGGAATAGGAGAGGCATTAACAATACTGCGTAATTTGGATTCGTTTCGCGCTAATACCTGACCCGACTGTTTCAGTCTGAACACCCAGAATACAAACAGCAGAATAATCACGGCTATCGTCAGCAGTATTTTGAGCAGGGTTGACTGCGAAACGCCATTATTGATGGTTAGCCCCATCCAGGTCTGCTCAATTCGCTGACGTTCATCAGCTGATATATTGCTTAATACCTTGTTAATGATGGATTGCAGCTGAGGATGAGAAGGGTTTATCCCCATCCTGTATGCATTATATTGCTGAGTTTGTCCGGAAAATTGCAAGTTAATCAGGTTGGCTTGTTTGATGGCATAGTTGGCATATGCAGCATCTCCCACATAAGCATCGGCTTCGCCGGTACTGACCTTTTTTAAAGCTTCGAGTGTGGTTTCAGTGAATATAAGTTTTATATCAGGATGATTCCGGGCCAGATTTTCCTGAACATGGTAACTTTTTTCCACTGCGACAGTTTTGCCTCTCAGATTGTCCAGGTGACCGATATAGCCGAAGCGATTCGCATTGACGATGACCACTGGATTAGTGATATACGGCTGACTGAATAATAAATACTCTGAACGTTCGGGACTCATGTGCAAACAGGAAAGCATATCCAGCTCACCCCGTTGTGCCATTGCGAGAATTTCATGCCAGGGTTTATCGTCTATGATGTCAAATTCCACGCCAAGCTTGGCCTGTAATAGCTGAATATATTCAGCTGCCAAGCCTTGATAATTCCCTTTGCTGTTAATCCATTCGTAAGGTGCAAAATCCCGATCAATGCCGAGTTTGATGACAGGGTTATCCTCCAGCCATGATTGTTCTTCTGGGGTCAGTCGCAATGCAGCATTGGATTGATATATAAAGCCCTCTAATTGGGCCTCGGAGAGTGGTGGTGCAATATTCAGCCGTTCATATATCTGAGCACTGCGGCGAAGACGAGCCGGATCCAATTGGCCCAAAGGAATCAGGTCAGGCAATATCAGTTTCTGAATTTCTCTGGCTTCATGTTGTAGCTGTTCGCGACTGGCCTGGCTGTCATACTGATTGATTATCACATCAATAATTTCTTCAGGATTTTCCAGTGCGTAGCGCCAGCCTTTTAACGAAGCCCGTCGAAACCGCTCAGCGCGACCTGGATTATTGCGAAGCTCTCTATCCCCGGTAAACAAAATGTCACCATAAAAATCAAAACCATAGCTTTGGGGATTAATGATATTGACCTTAACGCCCAGCTGTTCCAATGTGAAAAGCTGATCAGTTCGATAAATTGAGATTGCATCAACCCGGTCATTGATAAAACTATCAAGTTGCAGATCCTGCGGGATGAGTTTGTAATCCTGTGGGGAAATACCGGCATCAGCAAACATAGCGAGGAAAACAGCATCGTTGCCGGCCGAATCGTCAAACATGATGCGTTTATCAAGCATTTCATACGGGCTGACAATGCCAGACTGGGTTTTGCTGACCAGCACTAATGCATCATGCTGAAAAATGGCAGCCAAGGCTCTAATGGGTGAGCCAGCAGCATATTCTGCCAGTAGTCCGATACCACCAATGCCATAATCTGCACGGCCACTGGTGACTTCATTGATAACATTAATACCGGGTTGGCGTTCTCGCAGCGTAACCTGCAAATCTTCCTGTTGGAAATAACCTTGCTGAATAGCGGCGTAATAACCGGCAAACTGAAATTGATGTCGCCATTTAAGTTGCAGCGTAACAGATTCCGTCGATGCAGCCTTGGCCTGGCCAAATAGACATACAAGCAGAATAAACAGCAGAAAAAAAGTAAACCTGTGAGGTATAACGTGCATGGGATCCGTTTTCGAATTGCTTGCCGATAATAGCAAGAATTTCAATTTGTTGGCGGATTATTGGCGAGCTGATGAGTGATTCAACAGATGGATTAGATTTAACCTGAGTTAAGAGGTATGCGCTCGTTGATGTTTGGTTTGAGTAAGTTTTTTTTACGGGAAAAAATATTTTCAGGCAGATAGGCCAGAAATAATAAAAACAGCGACACACTTGCCGGAATAAAACTTAAATCGGTTTTCCGAATATGCCGTTGGGAGAAATCGTCGTGCATTAGCGCAGTCAATAATGCCGTTGATGTTTGTAAATGATGGTAGTGAAATTTGGCCGGTTCCGCCAGTGATTTCAGATAGTCTTCTTTTACACTGGAAAGGTGTTCATTCCCAGCACGACTTTGATTTCCCCACGGGGCATTCCGAGGGACATAGCCTTCAATTTTGCTGGGATCTTCCGGTAAACCAAAAGTCGTTCCCTGTGGTACATCCTCCGCCGTATAGAAGCCAATCTGGATTCCATCTTCATCATATTTTGGGATCCGGCTTAATGCATGATCACCGGTACCCACTATGAGACCACTAATTGGCTGTTGATCATTATTCTCAGCAGATTGTAATTCTCCAAGATCCGGCGCATAACGCGAGTTCATTGGTGGTGCTTCCTGCCCATCGGTAAAAAAAACCAACGTGGCATCGGTTAATTCAACAGTGCGCATCAACTCCAACGTGTTGGCAAATGCCTGAATAATATTACTGTCGGCGACCCAGGCCATTCTCCAGTCAATACGTCTGATGCTCTCCCGGATTTCAGGATAGTCTGAACACACTTCCATGGGGGTATAGAGCAGCGTCGGCATACGTTCAGTAAACACGCCCAGCCCAACTCGTGAACCACAGGGAAGTTGTTGTATGGCAGCTAAAGCATCCGCTTTGACTTTTTCCAGCCGGCTAATCGGATCACCGTTATTATCACGATAATCTTCTACATTCATGCTGCGGGTGATATCTACCATAAAAAAATAATCATATTTTTTACTGGGAAATGGCAGGTTAGGTATTAAAACCGCAATAATCAGTAGAACTGCAGAGCTGCCCAGCAACCAGATAGATTTCATCAGACAATCCCTTAGGGTAAACCAATGGGAAAGCCGGGCATTGCCGACCATAACTCGGTACTGGCATCCTGAGACTCTTCACTGATGGTGACATCACCCAGTGGCAAATCCCGCGACAGACGTTGCGCAGCTTCCAGATTGTATTTAGCCTCCCAGAAGGAGGGCTGGTTTTTCAGTGCAGAGCGATAAAAGTCCTTTGCCACATCGGCCATCGCCACCGCCCGATCAACAGAAAGATTTTCTGCCAAATCGATAGCCTGAACCAAATAAAGATTGCCAAGGTTATAGTGGATATGGACAAGTTGCTGCTGATTAGCCAGCCGCTCAGTGCCGCTATAGGTTTCTACTGCTTCATCAAATAAGTTCAATTTACCTTGCAGATAGGCATAAGCGATTCTGACTTCAGGCGATTGCATATTCAATTTTTCATGATCAACCAGCTCACCTTTATTCAGCAGGAGGATTTGTTGGTTGATTTGCTGCTGTTGTTGCAAGGTATAGATACTGAATATCAGTGCTGTGATAACCGCCAATGCCAACAGGCTGATCAGATAAATAAAATTATTTCGCTTCAAAAACATCATTTTGCCTCCAGCGCTTTGATGCCCAGTAAAATAAGAACGGCAAGCAGGGCAGTCAAAAAACATAAGCGCGTCATATCGTTGCGGGGTATCAATTCGTTATAAACCAGTGGCAAGCTTTCCAGATTATCCAGCTGGTGAATGGCTGCTTCCATAGATTCCGGTGTATCCACCTCATAAGCGTGATATGGGATCGGCAGGGTACGGAAAAACTGATCAAGATAACGCTCTGGCATCACCCGGGGATTATCATCTCGAGCTGATTCAGGCTCAGAGGTGATACCTAATCCATTTTCGGTACGCAGAAAAAACCAATATAAACTTACCTGATAACGCTCAAACCACTCACGCAACACCCGCTGCGCACGATGATCAAGTGTTGCTGCGCCATCAGAGACCAATACAATGACGCGGGAACCGGTATGCGGTTGATCCTGAAAGTAACTCAGGCCCATGCCGAGCCCTTTGGCTACATTGGTAAATGCCAAGCCGGGACTGGTGAGACTGTTTATCGCTGCTTGAGTGGCGGACTTGTGCTCTGTGAGCGGGCTGATAAAAAAAGGTTGCGTACTAAACCCGACGACGCCAAATAAGTCGTGCGGCCTATTATTAACAAATTCGGACAATAAACGACGTGCAACCTGACTTTTGGCAGGCGTAGCATTATCGGGTACCTTACCGCCAAATGTTTCATTCATGCTGGCACTTCGATCGAGAACAAACACGATGTGCGCGCCAGTACCTGTTCGGGTAAAAGTTTTTTCCGTTTGGTAAAGTCCGGCTAACCCCAGCACGATGCTGATAAATGCCAGTACCCCTAAAAGTTTAATGAGTCGATTAATCCATCGAGTTGTATTGGATGGTGGAATTAGCCGATTCCAACTGGTGAGTCGTTTATTGAATATACCTGCGATAAATGGCAACAAGGCTAATACTAATAAAACGAGCACCCATGGATGGGCAAATGCGATGTTCATGATTTTTTCAGCGCCAGTTTTTCCGCACCAGCCAATTGTTTGCAGAGCTTCAGTAATTGGTCAAAGTCTCTCTCTGACGCTACCTTTTGCTCGGAGTAGAGCGCTTCAGTGGATAACTGGTAAAAACTATCAATTTGATCCTGATAGCCAGAAAACTCGTTATGTTTATCAATAAACTGATCTGTTTGGTGAGCAAACAATGCATGGCCAGCCAATCTGTTAAAAGCCCTATGTACCGCTTGTAAGGCATGATTAAATGCCGACTCGTCGTTATGGTGTTTGCGTAGCTTTTTGACCTGATGATAAGCCTGCTGAAACGGTGATCGTGTCAGTACAAACAGATATCCCTTAAGGCTTAACCATAAGATCGCCAGAATCAGTAGCGTAATCGCCAGTACCCAGATTTGTTGCTGCAAATCTTTGGTAGGGATAGTTGAGGGAGGTAAATCTGCCTTCATAAAGGCATTTTGGTTGGAGTCTTTGGCTACACCACGAGGCGCAATTTCTTTCAGCGGAGACATGGTGAAGTTCCAGGCCGGTATGGTGAGCGGCTCGGTTTTATCGCCAGTGTTAAAACTTACCGTTAATGGAGGCGTTGCTAATGCTCGGACATCCAGTGGGGCATAAAATGTCTGAAACGTGAAATGCAGTCTGTATTGACGTAACTCAGCACTTTCGCTGATGAGTTCATAGTCGCTGTCGAGTAATAACAACCAATAATCCAACTCCCCGTCGGGAGGAAGTGAGGCTGGCGTTAAGCTAAATTCTGCTGGTACCTGAACAATATAATAATGTTCAATAACATCACCGACCAGAATACCAAAATCTCTTCCCAATGATTGCTGCACAATGCCGGTACGGACTTGGTCAGCATACAAAGCTGTGTTGCAAAAAACAGCTAACAGAACAGCCATAAACATCGGCATGCACACTTTTTGTTTTAATCGCTTATGAATGGCCATGAAAGAATTCGCTTAATTGTTGTGCTGAAAATTGATCAATCATCCAAAACGCTCTGCAATTGTGCTTTTGAAATTGATTATTAAGAAAAATCTTCCGATCAGCGAAAGTCGATTCGATCAGTTTTTTCTGCTTGGGCGTCACAAAAATCAAACTGTTTTCACCCGTCTCAGCATCGTTGATCTGAACAAAGCGCCATAGTGGGTAGTCGTTGTATTCGGCAGAACGCCAGATAACAATCGGCACCAGATAGTGGCCTGATAAGCTATTGAGAATCCGGTAGAGTTTTTCATTACTCCAGTGAAAATCAGAAAGCAAAAATATTAAACAACGACGAGCGGGTAACAACCGCTCTATATCGTTAAAAGCCTCAGCTTCATTATGGTTTGCAGCCTGTCTGGTAGCAGACTCAAAATGCTGTGGCAGTATTTCGGCATTGGTAATGGACTGTATGGAATGACTCAACAAATAACTTTGATAATTATCATTTCTGGCCGCCACTGAATAAGCAATACTCTGTTCAGTTAAGCTGAGCAGTGGTGCTTTATCCTGAACAGTCATGGAATCAGATCCATCTACCAAAGTCATTACGTCCAGTTTGCTGCGTTGACGAAAGGTTTTGACGTAAATCGATTCAAACGGATCGGTCACGCTCATTGCAAGATCAATACGCGCAGGATTCGGGTCAGCTAAAAAGGGAGACTTTTTATAAAAATCACTGCCGGGCCCCTGACGTTTGCTTTTATGCTCACTTTCACGCAGTGCATTCAGCAGAAAGGGTGATCTGTAATCAAAGATCAGGTGTTGAATTTCGTGCTGATTCATGGGGATGGAATAGTATTCAGTACACCACTAATCAGTTCTTCGATAATCGCTTCACCGTTATAGTTGTAAACAGGGTTGATAAAAATACGATGTTTACTGATGGCGCGAATAACCGCATGGAAATCCTCTGGGGTAACGCTATTACGTTGATTGAGCCATGCATGAGCACGAGCACTTCTGGCAAGATAACTTATGCCACGTGGTCCCATACCTCCAAGTACTAACTTTTCTGTGTCGATATCGCTGATCTGGATACCATAATCCTGTGGTCTTCGAAGTGCCTGACACAGGTGAAAACCATAATCCTGAATAGTGTCACTGGAATGGATCTGAGACTGAATAGCCACAGCGATATCATTGAGCTGATGAAACGGCAGTACCGCTTTGTCAGCACTGTCGATGAGCTTGTCTGCATCATAATATCGGGTATTGAACATCAACTCTTTAAGCTGTGCTTCTGCTGTAGGTTGTTTTATGTGCAGTTCCATCATAAAACGATCCCGGGCAGCTGCCGGTAGTTCAAAGGTTTCGTCTTTTTCAATGCGGTTACGATCAGCAAAAACCTGCAGATGAGGAAAAAAGAACGTTTTATTAAAAGCGCTGACGCTACGTTCAGCCATTACCCGAAGTAGCAATGAATGTACTTGAGGTCTGGCACGATTGATTTCATTAAAGAAGAAGATCGATAAATTTTCGCCATGTTTGAGTAAAGGTCCTTCACTCACAGCCGGTTTACCATCATTGGCAATATGGGTGTAATAGACCAGGTCATGTGGCATTAAATCAATGGTGCCTTCAATACGCTCAAAATTGCCACCCAGACTTTCTGCCGTTGCTCTAAGCAAGGTCGTTTTACCGACGCCAACATCACCTTCAAGCAGGATATGGCCACGACAGAAAATAGCCACAACCATTAAATCAATGATGTGTTCCTGACCTAATATTGTCTGATTGATATTTTTTTGCAGGGTGATGGCTTGTTGATGCCAGTCGGTTAAAAGATTTTCGGAATTTTCAGCGACATTGCTCATGTGATGTATGCCCAAACTGACTCGCAGGTCAGAAACAAAACAAAAAAAGAGGCCAGTCGTTAAAACTGGCCTCAGCTTGGGTTTAGTAAGACCACTTACCCGTTTTTTTGAAGTTTTCTACGCGTTTAGCGTTACGAGCTTCCATTGCTTCCATTGCACTGTCTTGCTTATCCAGTTCAGTTTGGCTATGTTTTGGATCATATTTAGATCCTTTGATTTTTTCAGGAAACCCTGGTTTGGCTTCCCAGCATTTTCCTGCCTCTTGGCATTTTGTTCCGTCGTAAGCCATTGCTGACATACCAACAGATAACAATAGTGCTGTAGCGCCGGTTACGGCAAGTGTTTTAATTTTCTTCATATTTCTCTCCTTTTGGTTTTGACAACATAATGCTTGGTAACGTGGTTCCCTATGCTGGCTATGGCCACGCTACCAATCACTAATCTTTATAATCTGCCATTAGCATTTCTAAACTTGCTTAATTAATGGGTCTTATTGAAATTTTCTAATGCTTCTTTGAAATCTTCAGGTATTTCTGCAGGAACCAGATTGGCGCGTTCCTCTTCTGATAACCATAAGGCTTTTTCTGGTTCTCCCCAGTAAATACTGCGTACATACGCCATAACATGCAGTATTTCATCAATGCTTAAATTATTGCGTTGGGGACCCATCATTGAGCGGGCGCCGTCATAAATAATTTCAAAAAAACCTTTATCGTATCGTCCTGCAGGGTAAGTCCAATATGAATCCCCCAGAGCTGGTCCGAGTTTGCCTTCAGCATGGTGACCATGGCAGCCAGAACAGGCAGTCATAAATAAATTTTCACCCACTTTGATGGCTTCTTCATCTTGGTTATATTTATTTTCTGCTGTTTCCATAAAATGTTTTACGGCTTCAGTTTCTTCACCTTTTTTGCCAAAAGAGAAGTCGATTAATGCCCCGGTCGTTGCATTGCGAAATTGCACTTGAGCTTCCGCTGTCATTGGTGTCATGCTGACAGCTGTCAACATAGATAATCCTAGTAAACATGCTGTTTTACGACTAAAAAGTTTTACATTGCTAATCATAGTTTTTGTATAATCCTGTTTAATTAAAAGAGACTGCATGACAAGCTATCAAAGCAGCGGAATCCCTTCTTTTTTGAGGATGGCCGTTATCTTAGGTGCCGCATCTGCCAGGCCCTTATTAATGGCATCAAGCAAGGCTTTATCACCTTCACGCACCGCTACAGATTGATCGTAGTGCTGCACAATACCTTCACCACCTTCAATTTCTCCGAATTCAGGAGATAACACCATTTCTAATGGCGTATCTGAATCACGCACATAACGGGCTACTTCTGGAGCCCATAGATGAGCGATATCACCTTTACCTGAGGTCACTTCGCCGATCAGTTTTTTTGGTTCCAGACGAATATATTTATTGCGTGGGGATTTGAAACCTGACAGAGATTTGGTGTAATTGAAGTTGCCTTCATATTTACCCACTTCCCGTAACATCACTTCTGATGGGCTACCTGGCACTACTACAAAACGATTCAGTTTTTGAATGTCAGGACTATCCCAGTTACTGATGTCCAGATTTTTATCGGCGCGATAGACAAATACATAGCCGGACTTGTAGTAAGGGTCGCTGGTGGCAACACGAGGATCATCGCTATCAACCCCCATAACCACATCACATTCATTTTTTAATAAATGTTCGGTCACTAAAAAAATCGCTGCTTTGTCTGACCAGACAAATTCCAATGGCATATCCATGCTCTGTGCGAGCGTTTCGGCGATTTCATTTTCGAAACCTTGCTGCTGTTTGTTTGAGTAGGGCATTTCATTCGCCGCTGCACAGACTTTTAAGGTTTCCGGTAATCCGTTGTTTGCATGTGCTGGCGTCAGTACAGTCAACAGTGAAGCCATTATCAGGCTGCATTGCGTTAAACGTTTTGAACTGACTGCTTTGTTATTGGTTTTAGTATGGTTGTTTAACATGTCTTACACTCTCAGAAGGGGCTGGCAACACAGTCTTTGTGTTGCCAGCCGGATTGAATACGACGATATAACTTGATGAACTAAGCTATATTGCGAGTCAGTGATTACATTTCGTATTCACCAATACTCAGATCGTCGTAAGGTCCTTTACCATCCAGAGCAAAGACCATCAGACCACCACCCATTTGAGTGTTACGTGCCAGTTCTTTAAAGGCACCTACAGCACCCAGACCAGCTGATGGGTCATTCAAGTCAAACACCAGACCAACTGCAGGCCAACCACCTACACCATAATTAATGGCAACATATTGAATACCATCATGGGTGTAAGTCATTGGATGACCGATAGCGCCTGAAGGCAGTTTGAATTTCCACAACAGATCACCGTTGTCTGCATCACGAGCTTTGATGAAGCCATCGAGTGTGCCGTAGAATACCAAGCCACCAGCTGTGGCCATGGTTCCACCCCAGATTGAGAATTTCTCCATTTTCTCCCAAGCAAATTCACCAGTAATGGCGTTGTATGCTTTAACCTGGCCTGAACCAATACCACGTTGACGATCACCTTTAGGTCCTGGATAACTCCATACGTTTGCACCTACGAAGAATTGACCTGCACGGTAAGGCAGCATGAACGGTTCCCAATCCATACAAAGATGGTTGATACCTAAGTAGAAGTTTTGTCTTTCAGGATCGTATGAATCCATACCCTGGTTGTGGAAACCCATGGCTGAAGGACAGATATCGCGTGAACGATGACCCATTCTGGTACTGAATTCCGGGTCACGAATTGGCAGACCTGTTTCCAGATCCACTTTTTTCACCCAGTTTGCCGTTTCATCCATTTTGTCGGCAGAAACCAAATCACCAGTTTCACGATCCAGCGTATAGATAATGCCGTTACGATCAGGGTGAGTCAGCAATTTACGCATTTTGCCGTTTTTGTCTTTTTGCTCAGAAAGCATCATGACGTTAACGCCAGCGTAGTCCCATTCATCATGAGGTGTTTTTTGATAACCGAATTTGGCTAAACCCGTATCAGCATCACGACCCCAGATAGTCATAGTCCATTTGTTATCACCAGGACGCATGGTTTCGTTCCAAGGCGCAGGATTACCTGAACCGTAGTAGAACATTTCTAAATCAGGGTCATAGGCATACCAACCCCAGTTAGTACCACCACCAATTTTCCAGGCTTCGTCTTCCCAGGTTTTCAGACCCAGATCTTTTTGGCCGTAATGTGGGTTAGCACTGTTAAAGTCTTTCGCCAGGCCAATTTCTGAATCAGGGCCTGTTGCATACCAACGCCAAGCCATTTCACCAGTGTGAATGTCAAAGGCGGTAACATAACCACGAACACCCAGCTCAGCACCAGAAGAACCCTGGATGACAAGGTCTTTTACAACGAATGGTGCTTGTGTTTGGGTTTGACCAACACTGATATCACCATTCTCGACTTGCCAATGTAGCTCACCAGTTTCAGCATTTAATGCCACAACATGACCATCCAGCTGACTTTTTACGATCATTGCCGGAGTTTTATCATCGCCAGGCCAGTAAGCCAGACCACGGTTTACGACGTCACAACATGCAACTGCGCGAGCAGCAGGATCTTGTTTTGGCTTATGCTCCCAGACGATGGTGCCAGGATCATTCAGGTTAATCGCAAAAGTGTTGTTTGGAAAAGGTGAATGGATATACATCATGTCACCAATAACCAAAGGCGCACCTTCATGACCATTCAGCACACCAGTGGAGAATGTCCAAGATGGTGATAATTTGCTGACGTTCTTTTTGTTGATTTGTTTTGAAGTACTGTAATGATCTGCAGAATAGTTCTTACCCTGCATAACCCAGTTAGCTTCATCCTTTTGAAGTTCAACCAGCTTGTCATTGGCGAATGCAGCGCCTACTGTCATCATACCGATGACAGAGCTGACCAATGCAGCTGAACCGGTTTTTGTTAACCGGCTTAGTTTTTTCTCTCTCATATATCCTCCTATTTTAACTGGATGTCAGCTTTCGCTGACCCTGTGTCTCAGCACACATTCAAAATGCGGCTGTGCACCGTTGATATCATCAGTTTTTAGTAGGGGTATGGGATAGAGAGCCTTGCCACCTCTGTTATAGGGAAGTCATCACATAATTGTCAGGGTGATAAACTTTTGCCTTGATGTAAGGCCATTTTACGAAGTTATTGATTATTGGGTGGGTGGATCAAACCAATTTTCTGGGCCAGGAAAATAATATCTGCGAGCTTGGTTGTGCCAAGTTTACGCATCATATTGGTTTTATAATTTGATACCGTTTTAGGAGCCAAAGTAAGACTTTTTGAAATTTCCTCAATACTCATACCTTCAGCAACCATCCTGAAAACAGCAAATTCCTGATGTGACAGGGAATCAATTTTCTGATCCGTTTTAATCAATTTTTCCATTGCAATAGAACGTGCAACTTCGGCACCGAGATAATGACGTTTTTCTGCAACGGATTTTACCGCTTCAATCAGCACATCAGATGAGCATGATTTGGTGATGTAGCCAATCGCACCAAGCTCCAGGGCACGCATGGCCAAAGTGGTTTCTTCATGCATGCTGCAGACCAGAATACGGGCATCTTTATCTCGGTTACAGATCCTTCTGACACACTCTAAACCTCCGGTGCCTGGCATGGTTAAATCTATAATGCAGACTTTAGGTTGCAAAGCAATAAACGCCTGATACCCCTCTTCAGCATTTCCGGATTGTCCAATCACCTCGAAACCGGCCGACTCGAGTAATTGCTGATAGCCTTCTCTGAGAATGGCATGATCGTCTATTAATAGTATGGTGGTACGTTGTTTGTTCATTTCTTCTGATACCTCATTATTAGCATGTATTTTTTACGGTAAATTTTCATAACGGAATATGGAGTGCTAAAACTGTGCCTTTAGGATCTGCTGGATGCAGATTGAACTGGCCATTTAAAGCATGTACCCGCTCACGTATACCAATCAGTCCAAGTCCATTACCCATACCTTCATTGGGATCAAACCCTATTCCGTTGTCACGGATGGTCAGACTGATATCGTTACGTTGGGCTGATTTATTTTGGGTAATTAAATCGATATGAATTGAGCTGGCTTCTGCATGACGGGTAATATTGGTTAACGCTTCCTGCAGGCTGCGATAAATAGTTAATGCGGTGTCATAGTCAACAAGCTGATCATCTACTTCAATAGCGATATTGATCTCGTAATCTGGAAACGACATTTGCCATTGCCCAATCAGATCTTCAATGGCTGCTGAAAGTCCCACGGTTTCAAGGCCAGGAGGTTTTAAGCTGCGTAACTGTGAACGGGTAACGTTACGCAGAAAGCTTGCGCTGTCCTGGATGGTCTTGAGGATTGCTTGAAGTTTAGGATCTTCCGTTTTGTATTTGATGGCAACGGAAGCATTTACATCAATTGCGGCAAGATATTGTCCGAATACATCATGTAATTCTGAGGCAAGGTGATTACGTTCTGCTTCCCTGACCTGGGTAATATGTTTGATAAGAGCACGGTTTTGTAACAGTAACTTTGCATTATCAGCATTTTGCATTTCAAGTTTGGTTTTAATTTCAAGATTACGCTTCAGGGTGTCTTGCATTTCGATATAACGTCTTCGGCCAAACCACATCAATCCAATACTGAATACCAGCAACACAAAAATAATTTCATCCAGTTGATAAAACTCTCCTAATGCTGCCCAGTTAATCCAGCGTTCAGCCAAATCGAAATATCCAGCAACAAAATAGGTCAGTAGCGACGCGCCCACAATGACAACCAAATCAATTTTGCCCCTGTTGCTTTTATCGCCAGGGGATAATTTAGGTGACATCATGTAATTTCGCCCATATTTAATTTTGAGATAAACGACTATTTTATGACGATTATTTTTGATATGTATATGCCAATAATGATGAAAATTATAAAAAAATAAAAAACAGGAAAAAGTCATAACAATAACCGTGACATATTCCCTAATTGATGTGAGTCATCTGCTCTATTTTGCTAATGCAGACAATCTGTACGATAAGTCGAGATTTTATTGGAGCAAAATTTAATGAAAAAATTTTTAAAAACCGTTGTTATTTCTGCATTCATTGCCCTGTTCTCTCTGAACATTGCCTATTCTGAAGAGGCGTTAGCGTTACCTGTAGGTGAATTTGAGTTTGTGAAAATGTTTTCAGGTAAAGATTCTGGTTTTGTAAGAGAAAAACTGGGAGAGCCTGCAGAGATAGTGAAGCGAGAAAATGAAAGTGGAACGGTAGAGTTCTGGATTTATAAAAATATAGTTAAAGTTGGCAATACTGATAAAACATATAAATACACACAGGTTGGAATTATAAATAATTATATTGAGACTCTAGGTAATACAAACAGAAGTCCTAAGTAAATTTATTTTTTGATGAAAAAAGGTTAGAACGTGAATAAAATGATTAATAAACTATCGCTGGCAAGTTTGGGTTTAGTGCTCTTAAGCAGCAGTGTCTTCGCTCATGGACCAACGCCACAAAGGGTTGATGAACACATTACTATTGATGCAGAGGTTGCCACTGTCTGGCAAAAAGTTAATGCTTTTGACCAATTGGATAAATGGCATCCGGCAGTGGAATCAATCACCATGCAGGATGAAACGACAAGAATCGTGACCTTAAAGTCCGGCGGTGAAATTACCGAAAGTCTTGATGAATCAGATGCGGATCGTCATTACATCGGATACCGTTTATTAAAGGAAAATATTGAAGCCATGCCTGTCAGCTTTTATACGATTGGTATCGAAGTAGAGCCAAATGACACCGGAAGTAAAGTAAGTTGGAGTGGTCGTTTCTATCGTGCTGATACCGGCAATTTTCCGCCGGAAAATCTGAATGATGAAGCCGCTGTTAAAGCCATGACAGAATACGCAAAGACAGGGCTGGAAGGTTTAAAAGCCAGCTTGGAAAAATAATCAGTGATGTCCATTAAACCAATTGTTTTTTGCCTGGGAATATTCCCTGCTGTAGCACTGGCTGACGATTTTTATATCAGCAGCCAGTCCGGGAATCATCTTTCTCTATTTGATTCAAAAACAGATGAAATAACAAAAGCGGTAGAGGTTTCTAGTGGTCCGGTAATGGTTGCTGTCGATAAATCCAATGACGCTATTTATCTCTCACATCCTGAGCAAGGCAAATTGTCAGTAATTGATTTGAATAGTTTTGAATTGATCCATGAGATAAAAACAGGTGGTCAGCCTTTTGCTATGGTGCTTGATAGCCAAAAGTCTCAACTTTTTGTGACGGACTGGTCCAGAAATGCATTATTAGTGATTAACACTACCAGCAGGCAATTGGTGGACCTACTTGCGGTTGGGGAGAGCCCTGCCGGGATCGCAATAGATCCCGATGGACGCAAGGTGTTTGTGGCAAACCGTGAAAGCAATTCTGTAATGGTGCTTGATGCTGATACGCCGGACCTGCATGCAACCATAGAAACGGGTGAGCGTCCTTATGCAGTTGCCTTTAATCCAATTAATGGTCATCTGTACGTTACTTGCGTGAAAGATAATTCGCTGACAGTAATTGACACGAAAACCTATGAAAAAATTGCTGATCTCCAACCGGGTAAAGCGCCGTATGGTGTTACGGTGAGCGATGACGGAAAGCAGTTTTATGTTGTGAATCAGAATGACAACACGCTGGTGGAGTTTGATGCGGTAAGTCTGCAAATAACGCAGACGATCAAAACCGAAAAAATGCCGGAAAGTGTTGAGCTATCAAAGGATCAACAGCATGCTTACATCATTAATTGGTTTAGTAACTCATTATCGATTATTGATTTACAGCAAGGAAAACAAACCAGCTCAATCCCACTTAAGGAAGGGCCACGCAAGATTAGTCCGGCTCAATAGAAAATAGAAATCTAAAATCAGGAGCGGTATTTTATACCGCTCCGTTATAGTCCAGCTGTCGCCAGGCTTCATACAGAATAATGGCCGTAGCATTGGAAAGATTCAGGCTGCGGCTTTCTGGATACATCGGGATCCGAATTTTCTGCCTATCAGGCAAGTTGTCCAATAGCGTTGCTGGCAATCCACGTGACTCGGGACCAAACAGCAGAATACTTTCATCGATAAAGGTTGCCTGATGGTGAAACTGTTTCGCCTTAGTGGTGCAGGCAAACAAAGGTCGATTTTGCTGCCATTGTTGAAATGCTGCAAAATCAGCATGCACTTTTACCGGTGCAAATTCATGATAGTCCAGTCCTGCTCTTCTCAGACGTTTATCATCCAAAACAAAAGCCAGTGGCTCAATCAGATGCAGTTGTGCACCTGTGTTGGCGCATAGTCGGATAATATTACCGGTATTGGGCGGGATTTCAGGCTCATAGAGCGCGATGTGTAACACGATTAACTATGGCTGATCTGGATAGTTGGATCGACGTACAAGGTCAGTTTTTGTCCTGGCTGCAATAAAGTGCGATCACTTAAACCATTCCATTCCTTAACTTTATCCACCGTAACATTAAACTTACGTGAAATGGTCCAAAGTGAGTCACCATTACGAATAGTGTAATTGATGGCTTTTAGCTTAGAAACAGTTTGAGTGGGTTGCCAGATAATCAATTGCTGGCCTGAATGTAAAACATCCGAAGGGGTTTTTTTATTCCATTGGGTTAATTCAAACACATCAACAGTATGCGCTTTGGCAATGTTCCACCAGGTATCACCCGCTTTGACCGAATAATTAAATTTTTTCCCCTGCTGCAATTTCTGTTTCGCCAGAGCATTTGCCTCAGCTTCATCAGCCAGAGCAGTGGAAACAGGTATTAACAGGTGAGCTCCAGCACGGATAAAATTGCTGTTAATTTTATTCGCTTTTTTCAGCTCAGCAACCGTCGTGTGATGCATTGCGGCGATTTTGCTCAGTGACTCTCCGGGTTTTACTTCATGGCGTTTCCAGCGTAGCAGATCTTTTTCCGGAATATCCATTAATGCTGTTTCAAATGCACTTGCTTTGGTCGAAGGCAGTACCAGTTCATGGGGGCCTTGTGGTGCCGTTGCCCAGCGATTAAAGCCCGGGTTTAACAGATAAAGCTCATCAAGTGTGATATCTGCCAGATTGGCAGCGAGAGATAAATCAATCTGGCTACCGACATTTACTACGCTCAAATAGGGTTTGTTGGCCACTGGCGACAGTTGTAAGTCATATTGAGCAGGTTGTTTTACCAATTCTGCTACGGCCAATAATTTAGGTACATAAGCTGTGGTTTCTGCAGGCAACTCCAGCGACCAGAAGTCAGTCGGTAAACCGGCTTCTCTGTTACGTTTGATGGCACGACCTACTGTACCTTCACCGGCATTGTAAGCGGCTATGGCAAGTTCCCAATCGTTAAAGTCGTTATGTAACTTTTGCAGATAGTCCAGGGCCGCATTGGTGGATTGAATAACATCACGGCGACCGTCATACCACCAGTTCTGTTCCAGTCCAAATACACGGCCAGTAGCCGGAATAAATTGCCAGATACCGGCCGCTTGTCCAGATGAGAGTGCAAAAGGCTGGTAACCGCTTTCAATAATTGGCAATAAAGCAATTTCCAACGGCATATCGCGACTTTCAAGTTCTTCAACAATGTAAAAAAGATAGGGTCGAGCACGTTCGACAACTTTGTTGAAATAATCTGGATGGTTGGCAAACCAGGTAAGGCGACTTTGAGTTTCCGGATCCAGATCCTGATATTCAGCCAGTTGATAACCATTACGAATACGTTGCCAGACATCAGTGACTTTAGGATCAATTTCCGAATCTTCAAGCACCGATAAATCCAAATCCAGTGGACTCAGCTGTGTCAGCTGATTTTTTTTCCAGTTGGTGTGTTTTGTTAATGGACCATGAGAGGTTTTCTGAGACGGTTCTGCGCTGACAGTTTCAGTATGTTTGGGGGTTGTGCTACAGCCAGCGAAGAGTACCGAAAGCACTGCAAACAGGGGCCATAGACGATTTTTAGTTTTTAACATAAAGGTTTATCATAATGTCGTAAGCACATAATTGTGCTCAATATATACCGGAATAAACGGTTAAAGACCAGTCTTTAACTGCCCGGTTGTTTCTGCCCGCACCTGAATTCTCCTTATTTCAACGTCAATTCCTGAGTGCTTGTTTATTTTTCAAAGCTACTTCTGCTAAAGCGCAATAACATTTATAGAACAGTGATGAATTGAGCCTTTTGAATAAATACCTGACAGTGGATAGGTCTGGCTGTCCTGCTACGTTAAACTATCCTCTAATTTGAAATTAAAGGTTTCGCTACGTGACAGAATTTGCAGGACAACTAAACAAGATGCAGGCGACCCTGCCGGAAACTGATGGGCCAGTAAATTATCAAATGATTTTGGGTGAACATCAGATCCCGATGAATCCACTTATTGGAACGAATATACAGCTGATTTATGCGGGTGAGATTCGTTGCCAGAACTGCCAGCGAATGACCAAGAAAAGCTATAGTGGTGGGTTCTGTTTTCCCTGCTCACAAAAACTGGCGCAATGTGATTTATGCTTTATGAAACCTGAGTTATGTCACTTTGCTCAAGGGACCTGTCGTGAACCTGAGTGGGGTGTTCAGGTGTGTATGCAGGACCATATTGTTTATCTGGCGAATAGTTCAGGGATCAAAGTGGGTATTACCCGAATTTCGCAAATGCCGACACGCTGGCTGGATCAGGGAGCAACCCAGGCGTTGCCCATTTTTCGAGTGAGTAGCCGTTATCATTCCGGTTTGGTTGAAGTCCTGTTTAAAAATCATGTTTCGGATCGCACTGACTGGCGAAAAATGTTGCGCGGCCCTGCTGACACAATTGATCTGGCAGAGCAGCGTGATCAATTACAGGCTGAATGTGCCGATCAAATCCGGCTTTTACAGCAGGAGTTGGGTGAGGATGCCATCACCACACTGACAGATGGAAAAACCCTGGAAATAAGCTACCCTGTGCAGCAATATCCAGAAAAAGTCAGTTCTATGAATTTTGATAAAACACCTGAAATTGCCGGTAAATTATTAGGCATAAAAGGGCAATATCTGATTATGGATAAAGGCGTTTTAAATATCCGTAAATTTACGGGCTACCAAATAACAATGAAGGCTTGATTTGTATGTATCCGCTGCTACGAAATTTGATGTTTAAACTGGATGCTGAAACATCACATCATCTGGGCATGAACAGCCTGAAGTGGATGGAAATGTCTGGATTGTTGAGGCTGCTAATGCCCAAAATGCCGACGGTACCGGTGCATGTAATGGGATTACGTTTTCCTAATCCAGTGGGGTTAGCTGCAGGTCTTGATAAAAACGCTGACTACCTGGAAGCTTTATCTGTATTAGGTTTTGGTTTTATTGAAGTGGGTACTGTGACACCTCGACCTCAACCGGGTAATGCCAAACCCAGACTTTTTCGACTTCCAGAAGCACAGGCGATTATTAACCGAATGGGCTTTAATAACCTTGGTGTAGATCATTTACTGGAACAAGTTCAGGCCGCTCAAACTGATGCAATTATTGGTATCAATATTGGCAAAAACGTTGATACGCCGGTTGATAAAGCGCTGAATGACTATTTGATAGGATTGGAAAAATCTTATCCTCATGCCGATTACATCACTATCAATATCTCATCTCCTAATACTCCCGGTTTACGTAATCTGCAATTTGGCGAAGCACTGGATAATCTTCTGAGCGCTTTGAAAAATCGTCAGGCGGAACTTGCGGAAGAATTTCAGCGTTATGTGCCGATGGCGGTCAAAGTTGCACCGGATTTAACCCTGGAAGAAGTTCAGCAACTGTCTGAATGTTTCAGCCGGGTCGGGATTGATGCCGTGATTGCCACCAATACAACGCTTTCCCGCGAAGCTGTCGCAGGCTTGGCTCACGCTGATGAAGCTGGTGGCTTGAGTGGTAAACCGGTATTTGCCAAATCGACAGAAATTGTTCGACAATTCCGACAGGCTTTACCGGCTGATATGCCGATCATTGCTGCTGGTGGCATTATGAGCGCAGAAGATGCGATGCAAAAGCTGGAAGCGGGTGCTCAACTGATACAAATTTATAGTGGTCTGATTTATCAGGGACCAAAATTAATTCAAGATATCGTCAAAACCATTCAAAAGAGGAGATAACATGGAAACCGGAACAGGCAGCGTCATTGGTGACATTCTGCTGAATATTTTCTTTGCCGCTGTCATTGTCATTGTGGGTCGCACAGTGGTTAGCTGGTTAGTGAAGCTGTCTCGAAAAATTATGGTCCGGGCCAATATTGATCCGATCCTGATTAATTTTTCCAGCTCGATCATTAATATCCTATTGTTGCTGTTTGTGTTGATTGCGGCCTTGGATCAATTGGGTGTAAACACCACCTCGATGATAGCCGTACTGGGTGCTGCCGGCTTAGCTGTGGGATTGGCGCTAAAGGATTCATTACAGAATTTTGCTGCCGGCGTAATGTTGATCATGTATCGACCATTCAGAATTGGTCACTTTGTAGAGGTTGCTGGCGTACTCGGTATTGTTGAGCAAATCACTATCTTCAACACTGTGATGCGAACACCGGATAACCGTGAAGTGATTGTGCCCAATGGCAATATCTATGCAGGTGTTATTACCAACTACTCAGCCCGAGATACCCGCCGCATTGATATGGTGTTTGGTATCGGATATGACGATGATTTGCTCAAAGCCAAACAAATCATCACCGATATCGTCACGGGGCATGAATTGGTGCTTAACGATCCCGAGCCGATTATCCGTGTGGCCGAACTGGGCGATAGCAGCATTACTTTCAATGTCTGGCCATGGGTTAACGCATCGGATCTGGCCACAGTAAGAGCAGATCTGATCGAAACCATCAAACTGGCGTTTGATGCAAACGGCATCAGTATTCCCTATCCACAAATGGATGTGCATTTTAATAATGTAGATGCTGCCAATGAATCAAGCCAGACTAAAAAAGATGAATCAGCCTAGAAATCATCCTTCCAGGCGCGTAATACCTTAAATACCGCCAAAGGCGAATCAAGCGGCTGATCAGCGTAAGCTTCAGCCGCTTTTTTTATTGCGGCATCATCACACCGCAAAAATGGATTGGTGCGTTTTTCCACTTTTAGCTCTGATGGTACGGTGGCGATCTGCTGTTCTCTTAACGCTTCCGTTTTGGTTAAGCGTTCAAGCAGGTCGTTATTTGTGGGATCAACAGCTGTGGCAAACTGCAGATTGGCCAGCGTATATTCATGCGCACAATAAATGCGCGTATCGTCAGGTAATTGTTTTATTTTTTGCAGTGAATCAAATAGTTGTTCTGCTGTACCTCCAAGCAGGCGACCACAACCACCAGCAAATAATGTGTCGCCACAGAACAGGTTATCATCTACCAGATAGCTGATATGACCTGGAGTGTGTCCAGGAGTATCGATTACTCTGAAGTGCGGAAAAGATGAATGCAATTGTTGGTCAGCCTGGGCGTACAAAGGTGTATCGACTGTTTTGATGTGTTCACGTTGCGGTCCAAAAACGGGCAGATCATACAGGTCGTCGAGGCGACGGATACCGCCAACATGATCGTTATGATGATGGGTGACTAAGATGGCCGCAGGATGCAGATCGTTTTTTTCTACAAAGTTAATCACTGGACCCGCATCGCCCGGATCAACAATTAATACATCCTGATTCTCGGCTGACTGAATCAACCATATATAATTATCATTAAATGCCTTTACGGCATGAATTTGTAACATTATCTAACTCCGCCGGAATGGCCTATGTGTAATTATAAAGAGCAAGACCGCGAGATGACACAATGGTGGCAATCTTCGCTTGCCCGTTATATACAAAGCCAGGAACAGCAATGGCTAAAGTATCAACAGGCAAAGCTGCATGGTTTTTTTCAGCTGCAGCTTGGTGGACAAAGCCTTATTCTACCGACTTCCTTACGACCTTGTTATCAGGCATTAATGGGAAGCAGCGGACAATTTCATGCGCAAAGTGAGCAACTTCCATTTAAGTCTGACAGTGTTGATGTGATGCTGTTGCAGCATGTGGTGGAATTTTCCCGCCAACCGCATCAATTATTACGTGAAGCCGACAGAGTGTTAAACGAAGATGGCACACTGGTGGTGCTATGTTTTAATCCGTTTAGTGTATGGGGTTTACGTCGATTGTTTTCCTGGCAGGATAGTTTGCCGTGGCGGGGACAGTTTTTTTCACGTCAGCGCTTAAAAGACTGGCTGTCATTGTTGGATTTTGATGTAGTGGAAGCCCGATCGATCATTTATTGTCCCCCATGGCAAAATGAACGCTGGATAAAACGTGGTGGTTTTCTGGAAAGATGGGGGCGACGTCTCTGGCCATATCTTGGTGGCGTCACTGCAATTGTCGCAAAAAAACGCACTTTTCTGGTGACCCCATTACAAAGCCGGTGGCAAAATAGAAAATTATTTCCCAGACCACAACTGGTGAATCCCTCAGCAACACGAAAAGAGCATTAATGGAACACGTTGAAATTTTTACCGATGGTGCCTGCAGTGGTAATCCGGGGCCGGGAGGTTGGGGAACCATACTCCGTGCCAAAGATAACGAAAAGGAGTTATCTGGCGGTGAAAAACTGACCACCAATAATCGGATGGAGATGATGGCAGTCATAGCCGGTCTGGAAGCATTGAAAAGGCCTTGTCATGTCACCATTACCACTGACTCACAATATGTGATGAAAGGGATGACCGAATGGTTGAAAGGCTGGAAAGCCAAAAACTGGCGAACCGCCGCCCGGCAACCAGTGAAAAATGCCGATTTATGGCAACGCATGGATGCGGCCTCCCAGCCACATAAATTATCCTGGCAATGGGTTCGGGGTCATGATGGTCATCCGGAAAATGAACGTGCCGATCAGCTGGCGGTAGCAGCACGTACTCAAATCGCATTACAGGACTAACCGATGGCAGAGCAAACCAGTCAACGACAAATTGTTTTAGATACCGAAACCACTGGCCTCAGTACAGCAGATGATCATCGCATTATTGAAATCGGCTGCGTTGAATTAGTGAATCGACGGCTGACCGGTGAGACGTTTCATCAATATATAAATCCACAACGTGAAATCGATGCCGGAGCGATAGAGGTTCATGGCATTACCAATGAATCATTAGCCGATAAACCGTTATTTGCAGATATTGCTGCAGATTTTCTGCGGTTTATCGAAGGTGCTGAATTGATTATTCATAACGCCGCATTTGACGTTGGATTCTTAAATCACGAGTTAACCAAGTTAGGTCACACCGCCAAAATTGACGATATTTGTTCAGTGATGGACACGTTAAAACTGGCGCGGGATAAACATCCGGGTCAGAAAAACAATCTGGATGCGTTATGTAAACGCTATGGGGTGGATAATTCCAACCGGGAGTTACATGGCGCCTTATTAGACGCCGAAATTCTGGCAGACGTCTATCTGATGATGACGGGTGGACAGGTCAGCTTGTCACTGGCGGCAGAGCAATTCGAACCGCAACACGATGCTGAGAAAAATGAGATCACGACAATTGAACGTCCTCGTTCAGCATTAAAGGTCATTGAGGCTGACGCAACCGAGTTGGCAGCACATCAGGTGATGCTGGAAAAATTACAGGCCAGCAGTGATGGAAATTGTGTGTGGCTTAAATAAAGTTGAATTTGTTTTCACAAAAAGTTCTGTTCGCCGCTTGAAATCAGATTTTTGACCCCCAAATAGCAGCTTTGTGTTGAGCAAAGCGGAATCTGATTAATCATGAGCAACGAAGAAATCGAAAAGTCGACGGCGGAATCTGAGCCGGTCGAAACCTCACCCGAAACAGCTGAGTCAGCTCAGCCAGCGGAATCTGAAGCAGATGTTGTAAAACAGCTGGAAGATGCCCGCAACAAAGCCGATGAACATTGGAATGAATTATTGCGTGCCAGAGCCGATCTGGAAAATATGCGTCGCAGACACAGCCGTGATCTGGAAAACGCTCACAAACATGCGCTGGACAAATTCGTAACAGAGCTATTGCCTATCTGCGACAGCCTGGAGTTTGGTCTCAACGCAGCAAAAAATGAAGATGCCAAGCTTGAAACAGTGCGAGATGGCATGGAAATGACACTCAAAATGTTCATGAGCTCGATCGGTAAATTCGGTCTTGAACAACTTAATCCTGAGGGCGAGGCTTTCGATCCTGATCTGCATCAGGCCATGGCAATGCAGCCTGCAGAAGGCGTAGAAGCTAACCAGGTATTGAATGTCATGCAGAAAGGCTACCGTTTCAATGGGCGTCTGTTACGTCCTGCCATGGTAGTGGTTTCTCAATAACCGGACGAAATTTAAGGGCTTGAAATCAAAATTTCCTGCCCCATCTATTATCACAACGGCTGGAATAGCCAGACGAACTTAGTACGATGGAGAAAAGATTATGGGTAGAATTATTGGTATTGACTTGGGTACGACCAACTCATGTGTAGCGGTGATGGAAGACGGCAAAGCCCGTGTCATCGAAAACAGTGAAGGTGATCGCACAACCCCGTCAATTGTTGCATTCAACAAAGATAACGAAGTGATGGTAGGTCAGTCTGCCAAACGTCAGGCTGTCACTAACGCCAAAAACACTTTGTACGCAATCAAGCGTTTGATTGGCCGTAAATTTAAAGACGATGTAGTACAGCGCGATATTGATATGGTGCCGTATAAAATCGTTGAAGCGGATAACGGTGATGCCTGGGTAGAAGCCAATGGTAAAAAAATGGCTCCGCCTGAAATTTCAGCTCGCGTTTTGATGAAAATGAAAAAAACCGCTGAAGAATTTTTGGGTGAAGAAGTCACTCAAGCGGTTGTTACCGTTCCGGCCTATTTCAATGACTCACAACGTCAAGCCACTAAAGATGCTGGCAAGATTGCCGGTCTTGAAGTCAAACGTATCATCAACGAACCAACCGCTGCAGCGCTGGCTTACGGCATGGACAAAAAACGTGGTGATTCCACAGTTGTTGTATACGATTTGGGTGGTGGTACGTTTGACGTATCGATCATTGAAATTGCTGATATCGAAGGCGAGCATCAGTTTGAAGTACTGGCCACCAACGGTGATACATTCCTGGGTGGTGAAGACTTTGACCAACGTATCATTGATTATCTGGTTGCTGAATTCAAGAAAGATCAGGGCGTTGATCTGAGTAAAGATCCATTGGCCTTGCAACGTTTGAAAGATGCTGCCGAGAAAGCCAAAATTGAGCTGTCTTCCAGCTCACAAACGGATATTAATCTGCCTTACATCACTGCAGATGCCAGTGGCCCTAAACACATGGAAATCCGTTTGACCCGCGCCAAGCTGGAATCTTTGGTAGAAGACTTGATTTCACGCAGTATGGAACCTTGCAAAATGGCATTGAAAGATGCCGGCCTGAAATTGTCTGACATCAATGATGTCATTCTGGTTGGTGGCCAAACCCGCATGCCGAAAGTGCAAGAAGCGGTTAAAGAAATGTTTGGTAAAGAACCACGCCGTGACGTGAATCCGGATGAAGCGGTTGCCGTTGGTGCTGCGATTCAGGCTGCGGTATTGGCTGGTGATGTGAAAGACGTATTGTTGCTGGACGTTACCCCATTAAGCCTGGGTATCGAAACCATGGGCGGCGTAATGACCAAACTGGTTGAGAAAAACACCACCATCCCAACTAAAGCGAATCAGGTGTTTTCGACAGCAGATGATAATCAGCCGGCCGTTACCATCCATGTATTGCAGGGTGAACGTGAAATTGCCTCAGCCAATAAATCACTGGGACGTTTTGATTTAGCGGATATTCCACCAGCTCCACGTGGTACACCACAAATCGAAGTCACCTTTGATATTGATGCTAACGGTATTCTGAACGTGTCTGCTAAAGATAAAGCGACAGGTAAAGAGCAATCCATTGTGATTAAAGCTTCCAGCGGTCTGTCTGACGATGAAGTTGAAAAAATGGTTAAAGATGCTGAAGCGCATGCTGATGAAGACCGTAAGTTCCATGAACTGGTCACAGTACGCAACCAGGCGGATGGTTTGATTCATGCGACCAACAAATCACTGACTGATCTGGGTGATAAAGTGGAAGCTGATGAAAAAGCCAAGATTGAAGCGGCCATTGAAGAGTTACAACAGGCTCTGAAAGGTGAAGATAAAGCCGATATCGAAGCCAAAACCGCTGCGTTGTCAGAAGCTGCAGGCAAGCTGGCTGAACGTGCTTATGCTGAAAACGCAGAAGCTGGTGAAGGTGCCGCAACAGATGATTCCACAGCACAAAACGATGATGTGGTAGATGCCGAATTTGAAGAAGTCGATGACGACAAGAAAAATTCATAATCTTTCACACAATTAACTGAAAACAGGCGTAGGCATTGAGCCTACGCCTGTCTTGTTTAAGAGATACAAGAAAAACTAAACATGGCCAAAAAAGACTATTACGACCTTCTTGGTGTATCGCGCACTGCGACAGAAGCTGAAATCAAAAAAGCATATCGTCGTATGGCGATGAAATATCATCCTGATCGTAATCCGGATGATGCAACCGCTGAAGCCAGGTTCAAAGAGGCCAAAGAAGCTTACGAAATTCTGTCTGATTCCCAAAAACGTGCTGCTTATGACCAGTTTGGTCATGCTGGAGTAGATAACAGCTCAGGCGGTGGCGGGTTCAGAAGTTCGGGCGGTTTCAGCGATATTTTTGGCGATGTATTTAATGATATTTTCGGCGGTGGCGGTCCGGGTGGACAAAGCTTCCGTGGAGCCGATTTGCGCTATCGCCTGGATTTGACGCTGGAAGAAGCTGTTGCTGGAACGACTGCGAAAATTCGCATACCGGTCAATGTTGAATGTAAAACCTGTGATGGTTCCGGGGCCAAACCTGGCACACAACCTGTGACTTGTACGACCTGTGGTGGACATGGTCAGGTTCGCATTCAGCAAGGATTCTTCACTGTTCAGCAAGCCTGTCCACATTGTCGCGGAACGGGTCAGATGATTCAGGACCCTTGTCATGATTGTCATGGTCAAGGCGTCGTACAAGAGCATAAAACACTCTCCGTTAAAGTGCCCGCCGGTGTTAATACGGGTGATCGCATTCGTCTTGCCGGTGAAGGAGAAGCGGGAAGCCGTGGTGCTCCAGCCGGTGATTTATATGTCGAAGTAGCGGTTAAACGTCACGATGTATTTACCCGTGATGGTAATAATCTGTTTGCCGATGTACCCATCAGTTTCACCACCGCCTGTCTGGGCGGGGAACTGCAAGTGCCCACTTTGCAGGGTAAAGCTGTGCTGAAAGTGCCTGAAGGTACGCAAACCGGCCAGCAATTCAAGATGCGCGGTAAAGGTGTCAAATCAGTGCGTACCGGTGAAGTTGGCGATTTAATGTGTCGCGTGATTATTGAAACGCCGGTTAAATTATCAAAAAAACAAAAAGAGTTATTGCAGGAATTTGCCGAAACGATGGAAGGTTCCGGGGCAACCCACAGTCCAAAACATGAATCGTGGCTTGATGCTGTAAAACGTTTTTTTGAATAAGATATTTGCCAATAGGAAGCTGACTGGGCTATTTTTGCCAGCCAGCTTTTTTATTTTCTGATTTACCGCCATAAGGATATAAACCATGGCTATTAATATTGCTATTAACGGTGCCGCTGGCCGCATGGGCCGTTGCCTGATTCAAGCCGTCGCTGAAACAGATGGTTTGCAGCTATCTGCTGCCATTGATCGAGCGGAGTCATCATTAATTGGTGTGGATGCCGGTGAATTGGCTGGAGTCGGTAAATTAGGGGTAGTGTTGTCAGCAGATCTTGATCAAGCAACTCAGCAATCGGATGTGATCATAGACTTCACCATTCCTGAGGCCACCATGGCTCTCCTGCCGTTATGTGCAGAGAATCAGTGCCGCCCGGTGATTGGTACAACGGGTTTTGATGAAGCGCAAAAACAGATTATTCAGCAAACAGCCGGTCGCATTGCCACCTTACTAGCCCCCAATATGAGTGTTGGGGTGAATTTATCACTGAAATTACTTGATATGGCTGCCCGTGTATTGGGGGATAGCGTTGATATTGAGATTATTGAAGCCCATCACCGCCATAAAGTGGATGCACCTTCCGGTACTGCCTTAAGAATGGGGGAAGTGGTTGCAGATGCGTTGGGCCGCGATTTAAAAGACTGTGCTATTTATGGCCGTGAAGGCCGTACCGGCGAACGCGATCGCAATACTATTGGTTTTGCGACAGTCCGCGGCGGAGACATCGTTGGCGATCACACAGTGTTATTTGCTGCCGAAGGCGAACGGGTGGAAATTACCCATAAAGCATCAAGCCGAATGACCTTTGCCTACGGCGCCATGCGTGCATCCAAATGGCTGATGCAACAGCAAACCGGTCTGTTTGATATGCAGGATGTGTTAGATCTGCGGAATTAATTAATAGCGGGCGGCCTGTTCGCGCGCTGTTTTGGCACCAGCTTTATCGCCCTTTTTAGTGCGAATCTCCGCCAATAATAACCAGAAGCGTTTCAGCTCGGTATTATCGCCTTTGGCATAGGACAGACCTTTTAAAGCAACTTGTTCCGCAAGGCGAAAATCTTCCAGTTCATAGTGTGCTTTGGCTAACTGATAGTAGACTTTTGGATCGCTGGGGGCGATACGTTGGGCTCGCTGCAAACGTGATTGCGCTGCCGACATGTTTCCCTGCTGTTGATATTTTTCTGCATCACTTAATAACGCCAGCACGGCAGGATTGGTTGGTGCTGGAACAGGTATAGTGGCAGGTATATCAGTGCCTGTAGATTTGTCCGGTGGAAGTGGCATGGCTTGTGGATTAGCCTGCTGGCTTGGCACTGGACTGGTTTTTGCTGATTCAGTTGTTGGTGAAGATACGGGTACATCTCTGCTCTCCACCGCAGGTCTTTGGCTGACGGGTGTGGTACTACAGGCAGATAAAAACATGACCAGGCTGGCCATAATAAAAAGCATTTTGTGCATGGTTATTGGCATAACGGACCTATCTGAAAATATCTTTGACCCAATCGATTGACCGTTTGATTGGATTGTCGATAAAAGTTTCTTCCGGTGTGGTACAGGCAGCAGTTTCTGTCGGTTGTGTGCCACTGATAAACGGGATTTGGGTGGCATTCTCGCATAAACCATCGGCAAGTTTTCCGCTTAACGGATCAATCCAGAGCATTTCAATACCTTCAGGCATCACCGGTTCGTAGGATTGTAACGGTTCCTCTGCCATATACCGTGTCCAAGCACGTAAGGCCCCACTGGAACCAGTGATCGGCATCGGACTATTATCATCCAGACCCAGCCAGACTACAGCGAGACGGTTACCGGTAAACCCGGCAAACCAGCTGTCACGCTGTTGATCTGATGTTCCGGTTTTGCCGGCAGTATTGATATTAATCGGCAACTGTTGGTAAATGCTACGGCCGGTACCACTTCGGGTAACTTGCTGTAAATTGTACTGCAGCAAAAACATGGGTTTCTCATCAATACTTTTTTGTAATTGAAATGGATAGCTGGAAAGCGGTTCACCTGCGCTGTCGGTGACAGTCCGAATAGTACGAGGTGGAATTTGAAACCCGGTTGCAGCAATCGTCTGATACATGCTGGCAACTTCCAGTGTCGATAAACTCTGCGCACCTAATAATAATGATGGATATGCATCCATAGGTCGATCAACCCCGAGACGTTTCAGGGTGTCGATCACTTTTTCTACCCCCAGCTCCATGCCCAGTTGCGCGGTCGACAGATTATAGGAATGGGTCAAAGCCTCATGCATTGGGACTAGGCCATGGGGTTGTCCATCATAGTTCTTGGGGGACCAGGTTTGCTGGTTGGGCAAGGTCAGGCTGAAAGGTGAGTCGTCCAGTTCACTTATCAGGGTATATCCCTGCTCCAAAGCGGTAAGGTAAACAGCAGGTTTTACAAGCGAACCAATTGGCCGACTGGCATCTAAGGCACGGTTGAATCCCTGGTAGCGGGTATTACGATCGCCTATCAACGCCAGTACTTCCCCTGTTTGTGGATCAGTCACCACCATACTGCCCTGAAGTTTCGCCAGACTTTCACCATAGGTTCTGCCTAAATCTTCAATGGTGCTGACCAGAGAAGTTTCTGCTTTATGCTGACTGATGGGATCCAGACTGGTGAAAATCTTTAGCCCCTCTGAGCCAAGATCTTCATCTTTATATTCTCGGCGTAATTGCCGTTTTACTAAATCAATATAGGCCGGATAAGCCTCTTTCATCGAACTACCAGCCGGAACCACATCCAGCTCAGCCGTTGAGGCCAGCATGTATTCTTCGTCAGTGATTGAACCTTGCTGATGCAAAACACTCAGCACCAGATTCCGCCTGGCTTTGGCACGCTCAGGATTACGTCGTGGATCGTAATAGGATGGTCCTTTTACCAGACCGGCCAATAACGCCAATTGATGTAATTTGAGCTCCTGTATTGGCTGGGCAAAATAATGTGCCGCACCAAGTCCAAAGCCATGGATGGCACGATTGCCGGATTGACCCAGGTAGACCTCATTCAAATAGGCTTCGAGAATTTCGTCTTTGCTGTAATGAAATTCGAGGAGCATCGCCATTGGCAATTCCAGCATTTTGCGTAGCAAAGTACGATCGGCTGTCAGATAAAAGTTCTTAATTAATTGCTGGGTTAAGGTGCTACCACCCTGCACAAATGCCCCTGCACGAATATTGGCTAATGTTGCACGCGCAATACCTTTAGGTGAAATACCAAAATGATCATAAAAATCCCGATCTTCAATCGCGATTAATGCATCAATAAACGGCTGCGGCGCTTCTTCAAGCTGAATTAAATCTCTATCTTCATTATTGAGTGGATAAATACCGCCGATTAAGGCGGGTTCAAGCCGGATTAATGTTAGTGACTGCTGATCTGCTGAACGGATCTGACTTAAGCTGTCACCACTGAACTCTAAAATAAGTTGCCTGGCTGGTTCAAGTTCGTCAGGGAAGTGAAAACCTCGAGTCGACAACGTTGCCCGTGAAGCAGAAAAAGCGACTTCCCCTGGTGCGCTGACCTTATCAACAAACTGATAGCCCAACGCTTTAAGTTCTATTTTCAAATCGTTGAGTGACACTGGTGCGCCAACATATAACTCCAGTGGTCTGGCAAAGACTTTAGCGGGTAAAGCCCAACGTTTCCCCTCAAACTGACTGCGGATTTGCTGATCCAGATACAGTGTTGCCCCCCCTAGCAAAAGCAGAATAATAAACAGCAGCTTGAACAGTGTGCCTTTAGAAATTAAGGCTCTACGTTTTTTTTTAGAGCGAGGATTACGCCGCTGCTGGGATGGAGGGGGATTTTTTTTACTTACCATAACCTGAGGAGTGAGAGTAGAAAGAATGGCAGTCGAAACGTGTCAGGCAAACCATAAAGACTTTAGTTTGGCTGCAATATCGTCAATGTGCCGCTTATATTAGCAAAGTCTTTCAATAGTTACTTCTGTAATCATTATTTATGACTATGAAAGCGAAAAGTTGCTGACAATTCTGCTTGCTTCTATACTTCGGCAAAACTCATTAAAACAGACAAGGAGGTCTAACGTGTCAGAGTTACGTTATGACGTGATGCTTAGTGGACAATTATTGGATGGATTCAATATTGAGGAAGTGATACATAATCTAGCGAGATTACTTGCCTTAACAGAAAATGCTGTTAGCGAACTGTTCCAGCAGAAACATGCGATTGTGTTGAAGGGGGTGGGTTACGAGCAGGCTCAGCGACAACAGGAAGAGTTGCAGAGTGCCGGTGCCGAATCCTATTTGATAAGGCATGATAAAAAAGAACCACGACTGCCGGCTATGGAGCAGGCTGCAAAAAATGATGGTTTGGCTCCAACGCAGGATGTTGAGATAGCAGCTGAAGTTGAGCCTCGACAAAGGGCATTTTTTTTCAGTGGTCAAGGTGCTGAATATTTCCGGATTTGGATAGTTAATATCGTGCTCACGATTATGACTTTGGGCATATATTCAGCCTGGGCCAAAGTCCGTAATAAACAGTACTTCTATGCAAATACTCAGCTGGATGGAGCAAGCTTTAGCTATCAAGCCGTTCCGTTGCAGATTCTCAAAGGGCGACTGATAGCCTTTGCTTTTTTTGTGTTCTATATTGTTACCACTTCACTTTTCCCGGCTACAGGCGTGATATTTGGTCTACTGTTCATCGTGTTATTTCCCTGGCTGGTGGTAAAATCACTGACATTCAATGCTTTTTATAGTGAATATCGCAATGTGCGGTTTGGATTTGATGGCCAATATAGTGAAGCCTTCAAGGTTTATATTCTCTGGCCGATTCTCGGTTTAGTGACTTTTTCTCTGCTGATGCCTTATGCCATTTATAAACAGCAGTGTTTTCTGGTGAGAAATATGCGCTATGGTGATACGGCATTTGAGTTCGAACCTCAAGCCAGTGCCTACTATAAAATTGCTTTGGCGATGGTTGGCATCGTTCTTATGACGTCCTTTGGGGTATTTCTGCTGGTAACGCTTTTAAACCGGGAAGCCGTGGGGATTCTGACGATGCTGTTAAGCGTGATGATGTATCTCACGTTGTTTGTATTTTTTACCGTAAAGACGACAAATTTACGTTTTAACCATGCCACACTCTCTTCTCATGCTTTTTCTGCCAACTACACCACAGCGTCTTATATGTGGTTGGTTTTGAGTAATACTGTGGCGATTGTGCTCACTTTAGGCTTGTTTATTCCATGGGCAAAAGTTCGGGTAGCTGCGTATAAAGCGATACACACTAAAATGCTGGTGGCAGGCGATTTGAATCAGTTTTCAAATGATGTCAGTCAGCGTGTGGGACCATTGGGGGAAGGTGTCAGTGATGTGTTTGATATGGATGTCGGTTTTTAATAATGCAACCGCTTTGGCAGCGTGTACGGATCGATGGCTTCTGGTATGAAGAAGGTGTTTCCAGACAGCGCGCTGCATTTTTACGGCATATTTCCGAGCAGGATATTGAAGTTGTAGACCGGTCGGATGGCACTCAGTTGGCTTGCTGTTCACTGAATGAGCTGAAAATTTCCTCACGTTTGGGTAACACTAGCCGACAATTGTATTTTCAGCAAGGTCAGAAATTTGAAAGTCTGGATAATGAGACCATCGATCAGCTGCTTATTGTCAAAGGTCATGGCTTTTCCCGACTCATTCATCTGCTTGAAAGTCGCTGGCAACTGGTTTTCTTTGCGCTGATACTGTTTGTCGGGTTTGGCTACGTCATGATGCAATATGGTGTGCCAGCTGCAGCAAAAAAAATGGCTTTTTGGTTACCCTCAACTATTTCTGATAAGGCGGCAAGTCATACACTTCGGTTGCTGGATGAGACGGTTTTGTCTCCCTCAGAACTGCCTCAACAGCAACGAGACATACTTTTAGCAAAGTTTCAGTCGTTTAGTGAGCAAGCCGATACACCGATAAATATCCAGTTTCGACAAGGTGGTAATTTAGGTGCAAATGCCTTTGCCTTGCCGGATGGCACAATAGTGTTCACCGATGAGCTGGTGAAACTGGCAGAGCAACCTGAAGAGTTGATTGCGGTACTGTTGCACGAGATTGGCCATGTGGCCCACAGGCATGGAACCCAGTCGGTGATGCAGAGTTCATTGCTAGTGGTGATGGCAATGGCTTTTGTCGGTGATACATCAGGGATTGCCGAAGTCTTTATGGGCATGCCTATCGTGATGATGCAGAGTGCCTATTCAAGAGATTTTGAGCGCGAAGCGGATCGCTTTGCTTTGCGATATATGCACTCCAATCAGATAGCAGGCTTTCATTTGGCTGATCTATTGGATCGTATTGAACTCAATATCAGATGTCGTGCCTATTTTTTCTTACAAGCTGAAGATAACTCGCAATCATCCCTGTGTGAAACTCCTGGAGGCTTACAACAGGCTCAACAGAAAGGCTGGCTTGTCACACCAACTGCTGAGGCAGCGGGTTGGCAAAGTTATCTTGATTCTCACCCTGATAATGCTGAGCGCAGAGCAATGTTGGTCAATGAAGTCGCTGAATAAAGTATGCTGACTAAAACAAGTGCTGCGAATATATCGGTTTTGTCTCAATATACAAAAACCTAGCGAACTTATTCTGGCGAATTGGCTTATTTCGCATTATCTAAATTGTCTGGTAATATGCTGAACTCCAAATTGGTTTCGTGTGGTTAAATATCACCGAAATTGCCTAAAAACAGGAACTAAAGTGAGATCTTAATGGCTTTAGAGACACCCGTCTGTGACTTTGGCCAAGCGGCCATAGATTTTGCCCTGCCGGGCACAGACAACAAAATCTGGACACTGGAAGACTGTCGTGGTGAGAATGGTTTGTTAATCATGTTCATCTGTAATCATTGTCCTTATGTCAAAGCCATTATGGATAGACTGATCCGTGATACCAACGAACTTAAACAGCTGGGCATCAATTCTGTGGCAATTTCTGCCAATGATGTCGCTGATTATCCAGAAGACTCTTTTGACAACATGAAAACTGTTGCTGAACAAAACGGGTTTTCTTTCCCTTATCTGTATGACGAAAGCCAAGAGGTTGCTCAAGCTTATGGCGCGGTGTGTACTCCTGATTTTTTTGGTTACAACAAAGATTTGAAGTTGCAATACCGTGGTCGCCTTGATGCCAGCCGCAAAGAAGCCGCTCCAGCGGACGTACGCCGTGACTTATATGAAGCGATGAAACAAGTTGCTCAAACCGGTCATGGTCCAGAACAACAGATACCCAGTATGGGCTGTTCCATCAAATGGCGGGCAGCTTAATTTTTTTTAATAGGAGAACGTAGATAATGGCTACACGTAGACATTTAGCAAATGCAATCCGTGCGTTAAGTATGGATGCAGTGCAAAAAGCGAATTCCGGCCATCCGGGTGCCCCAATGGGTATGGCGGATATCGCTGAAGTATTGTGGAATGACCACATGAAACATAACCCGAACAACCCGAAATGGGCTGATCGTGACCGTTTCATTTTGTCTAATGGCCACGGCTCTATGCTGATTTACTCATTGCTGCATTTGAGTGGCTATGATTTGCCAATGGATTCCCTGAGAACATTCCGTCAATTGCATTCACAATGCGCGGGTCACCCTGAATACGGTTATGCTCCAGGTATAGAAACAACGACGGGTCCATTAGGCCAAGGTATTACCAACGGCGTTGGTTTTGCGATGGCTGAAAAGTTAATGGCACATCAGTTCAACAAACCTGGTCATGACATCGTTAACCACCATACCTATGTATTTATGGGTGATGGCTGTCTGATGGAAGGTGTTTCTCATGAAGCATGTTCTTTGGCCGGTACATGGGGCCTGGGCAATCTGATCGCATTCTGGGATGACAACAATATCTCTATCGACGGTCACATTGATGGCTGGTACACCGATGATACTGTTAAGCGTTTTGAAGCTTATGGCTGGCATGTTCAATCTGTTGATGGTCATGATGCTGATGCAATCAACAAAGCCATCGCAGAAGCGAAGAAAGTCACTGATAAACCATCATTGATCTGCTGCAAAACCATCATTGGTTATGGTTCACCAAACAAATGTTCAAGCCATGATTGCCATGGTGCAGCATTAGGTGAAGAAGAAGTTGAATTGACCCGTAAGCAACTGGGTTGGGAATACGAGCCATTTGTTATTCCAGAAGATGTTTATGCAGGTTGGGATGCTAAAGCGAAAGGCGATGCCGCTGAAGCTGAGTGGAACAAGAAATTCGATGCTTATGCTAAAGAATATCCAGAACTGGCAGCAGAATTTAAACGCCGTATGGCCGGTGAATTGCCTGCTGACTGGAAACAAGCATCAGCCAAAGTCATTGCTGATCTGAACGAAAAAGCAGAAAGTGTTGCTTCACGTAAAGCATCACAAAACGTTATCGCTGCATTGGCGCCTATTTTGCCAGAATTCATTGGTGGTTCTGCTGACTTAACCGGTTCAAACCTGACCAGCTGTTCAAGCTTTAAACATGTGTCTGGTAAAGAGATGGGTAACTACATTTCATACGGTGTTCGTGAGTTTGGTATGTTTGCCATCATGAATGGTATGGCATTGCACGGTGGTCTGCTGCCATATGGTGGTACTTTCCATATGTTCTCTGACTATGCCAAATCAGCGCTGCGCATGGCTGCCTTGATGAAAATTCGTACCATTGCGGTATTGACCCATGACTCTATCGGTCAGGGTGAGGATGGTCCTACGCATCAGCCAATCGAAAATACAGCTGGTCTGCGTTACATCCCCAACATGGATGTATGGCGTCCTGCTGATGAAACTGAAGTTGCGATTGCCTGGACTGCAGCTGTTGAGCGTATGGATGGCCCAACCAGTCTGGTATTGAGCCGTCAGGGTATTCCTGGTCGTAAACACGACACAGCTGCTTTTGATGCGATTCGTAAAGGTGCTTATGTGTTGTCAGAAGCCGAAGGCGGTAAAGCTGACGTGATTCTGATCGCAACTGGTTCAGAAGTGGATCTGGCCGTTAAAGCACAAGAAGCGCTGAAAGGCGACGGTGTAAATGCACGTGTTGTTTCTATGCCTTCAACGAACGTCTTTGATCGTCAGGATCAGGCTTATAAAGACAGCATCCTGACTCCAGGAGTGAAACGTGTTTCTGTTGAAGCCGGTGTAACTGACTTCTGGCGTAAATACGTTGGTCTGGAAGGCGGCACTGTTGGTATCGATACCTTCGGTGAATCTGCTCCAGGCGGTGTTTTGATGAAACACTTCGGCTTTACTGTCGAAAACGTTGTTAAAACCGTTAAATCAGTTCTGTAATTAAAGAACTGTTTTTAGCGAGCTAAATGGAGATGACCAGTAGATGCAAATCTACTGGTCATTTTTTTAAAAGGGTCTGTTTATCTTTCATCGCACCATTGCGGGAGGCGATGAAAGATAAGCAGTTCCAAGTCTCATAACTGCAATTTTCGGTAAGATTTCAGTTCTGAGGCATAATATCAAACCGATTCAAAGGAAACAGAATGACTATCAAGGTGGGTATTAATGGTTTTGGCCGTATCGGCCGTATGGCATTTCGTGCTGCAGCAAAAGATTTCCCTGAGATTGAAGTCGTGGCAATCAACGATTTACTTGATCCCGATTATCTGGCGTATATGCTCAAATTTGATTCTGTACATGGCCGCTTTGAAGGTGATGTTGAGGTGAAAGACGGTCATCTGGTTGTTAATGGTAAAACCATTCGTGTTACCGCTGAGCGCAACCCTGCTGATTTGAAATGGGATGAAGTTGGTGCCGATTTAATTATTGAATGCACCGGCTTTTTCCTGACGGAAGATTCCTGTCAGGCACATATTGCTGCCGGCGCTAAAAAAGTCGTGCAATCTGCACCTTCCAAAGATCACACGCCAATGTTTGTTTATGGCGTGAACCATGACAGTTATGCTGGTCAGGCAATTGTTTCAGCAGCCTCCTGCACAACTAACGCTTTGGCACCGGTTGCCAAGGTCCTGCATGACAGTTTTGGTATTAAGCGTGGTTTGATGACCACGGTGCATGCTGCCACAGCAACACAGAAGACTGTCGATGGCCCGTCAATGAAAGACTGGCGTGGAGGTCGCGGTATTCTGGAAAATATTATTCCGTCATCCACCGGCGCCGCAAAAGCAGTAGGCAAGGTGCTGCCGGAATTAAATGGAAAATTGACCGGGATGGCTTTTCGGGTGCCTACTTCAGATGTTTCCGTAGTCGACTTAACCGTTGAATTAAACAACGATGCCAGCTATGAATCAATTTGCGCAGCAATGAAAACTGCTGCCGAAGGTGAGTTGAAAGGTGTTTTGGGTTACACCGAAGAAAATGTGGTCTCCACAGATTTCCGTGGTCATACTGCACCTTCAAATTTTGATGCAGGTGCAGGTATTGCACTTGATGGCACCTTTGTAAAAGTCGTTGCCTGGTATGACAATGAATATGGATATACCTGCAACATGATGCGTTTGGTTGAGCATGTTGCGCGTTAATTCATTTTAGCCATTCAACAATTAATTCAAGGCTTCCTGTGAAGGAGGCCTTTTTTTATGTATTTTGAAGGCTATAATCAGAACTGGTTCACAAAATTTACACAAGAGGGCAATACCTTATGTCAGTAATAAAAATGGCCGATTTGGACTTGGCTGGAAAACGTGTGTTGATCCGACAAGATTTGAATGTTCCACTCAAATCAGGTGTTGTTGCAGATGGCACTCGTATCCACGCTTCTTTAGCGACCATAAATCTGGCATTGGAGAAAGGTGCCAAAGTTATGATTATGTCTCATCTCGGACGACCTACTGAAGGAGAATATGAACATAAATATTCATTAGCTCCGGTTGCCAATTATCTCTCGGCCCTCTTGGAAAAACCGGTACGTTTGGAACAAAACTGGCTGGAGCCAGAATTTATTCCAGTCGAAGTAGGTGAAGTTGTTTTGTGTGAAAATGTACGATTCAACATTGGTGAAAAAGCCAATAATGATGATCTGGCAAAACGTATGGCCAAGATGTGTGATGTGTTTGTTATGGATGCATTTGGCACCGCGCATCGTGCTCAGGCTTCAACACACGGTATTGCCAAATATGCCACGATTGCCTGTGCCGGGCCTTTATTATCTGCGGAACTGGAAGCTTTATCCAAAGCGCTGGATAATCCTGCCAGGCCAATGGTTGCTATCGTAGGCGGCTCAAAAGTGTCTACCAAACTTACGGTGTTGGAAAGCCTGTCGAAGAAAGTGGACCAATTGATTGTGGGTGGTGGTATTGCCAATACATTTATTGCGGCAGCTGGTCATAATGTAGGTAAATCACTTTATGAGCCGGATCTGATCGATACTTGTAAAAAGCTTTCAGCAGAAGCTGTGAGCCGTGGCGGCAATATACCCGTACCCAAAGACGTGGTCTGCGGTAAACATTTTGCCGAAAATGCAGAAGCGGAATTAAAAGCAGTAGATAAGGTAACGGATGACGACATGATTTTTGATATCGGACCAAAATCTGCTGCGGAGCTGGTTGAAATTATTAAACAAGCTGGTACGGTTGTATGGAATGGTCCGTTAGGTGTTTTTGAATTCAGCCAATTTGGTGAAGGCACCAAAGAAATAGCGATGGCAATAGCGGAATCAGATGCTTTCTCGATTGCTGGCGGCGGTGATACGTTGGCAGCAGTATCTAAATACAAAATTTGTGATGATGTTTCTTATATTTCTACCGGTGGTGGTGCTTTTCTGGAATTCCTTGAAGGCAAGAAGTTACCTGCAGTGGAAATTCTTGAGCAACGTGCCCGCGAGTAAATTAATGAGTAACTAATTATGGCTGCCCGTCGAAGAACGAAAATTGTTGCTACCTTGGGACCTGCAACAAAAGATCATGCCGTTCTTGACACGATGATATCGGCAGGCATGGATGTTGTACGGCTCAATTTCTCGCATGGTTCATCGCAATCGCATATTGATATGGCTGACAGGGTGCGTAACCGTGCCAGCGACTTTGGACGTGAGGTTGGCGTATTAGTTGATTTGCAGGGACCGAAGATTCGCATCTCTCGATTTAAGAATGGTGGTGTGAAACTAGTTGAAGGGGAAGCTTTTACTCTGGATGCGGCCCTGGCAGATAATAACGGTGATAGCAATCAAGTCGGGGTCGACTACAAATCACTCCCCCATGATGTTAAGCGTGGTGACACGTTGTTATTGGATGATGGCCGCATTGTGTTATGGGTTGAATCGGTTATTGATCAACAGATTCACTGTCGCGTTACCGTGGGAGGCATGCTCACAGACAATAAAGGTATTAACCGGCAGGGAGGTGGATTATCGGCATCAGCGCTGACAGCTAAAGATATGGCCGATATAAAAACAGCTGCTGAAATGCAGGCTGATTACCTCGCCGTATCTTTTCCCCGAAGTGCTGAAGATATTCATTTGGCACGTCGTCTGTTGCGTGAAGCCGGGGGCTATGGCGGGATTATTGCCAAAATTGAACGAGCTGAAGCGCTGGATGATATTGATGCCATTATTGAAGCCTCAGAAGGCATTATGGTCGCTCGAGGTGATTTAGGGGTGGAAATGGGGGATGCTGCATTACCGCCGATTCAAAAGCAGCTAATCGCTAAAGCCAGACGTATGAATCGATTGACTATCACTGCGACGCAAATGATGGAATCGATGATTGAAAGCCCCATTCCAACCCGTGCCGAGGTGTTTGATGTGGCCAACGCCGTGCTGGATGGTACCGATGCGGTGATGCTTTCCGGGGAAACCGCAGTCGGACATTATCCGGTTAAAGTCATTGAAGCCATGGATCGTATCTGTCTACAGGCGGAACAGCAACGTGAAATACGTGTTTCACGTCATCGCATGGATTCAAAATTCGCACGAATTGATGAGGCTATTGCGATGGCTGCGATGTATACGGCGAATCATATGGATGTTAAAGCTATTGCCACGATGACAGAATCCGGAGCCACGCCATTATGGATGTCACGTATTAGTTCGGGAATACCAATTTTTGCATTAACTCCTCATGTGGCTACCCGACGGCGGGTCACGCTTTACCGTGGTGTCTACCCGGTAAGTTTTGTGGTTGAACATACGGATCACGCGGCCTTGAACAAGGAGGCCATAGAAGAATTACAGCGTCGAGGTGTTGTCAAAGAGGGTGATATAGTGATTATCACCAAGGGAGACCTCGAAGTTCAAGGTAGCACCAGTGCAATGAAAATTGTCAAAGTTGGAACGTTGGTTGAACCACGTCCCTCAGGTAGCAGTTGTGAATAAATATGAATGGTTGGAGGTTAGCTAATGGCACTCGTTTCTATGCGACAGTTACTTGATTACGCGGCAGAGCATCAATTTGCCATCCCCGCATTTAATGTCAGTAATATGGAGCAGGTACATGCCATTATGCAGGCCGCTAATGCCGTCGACAGTCCAGTAATAATGCAAGGCAGTGCCGGAGCACGTGATTACGCTGGTGAGCCCTTTCTACGGCATTTGATTCTGGCTGCGATTGAAGCCTATCCGCATATCCCCCTGGTCATGCATCAGGATCATGGTGCCAATCCGTCGATATGTGCGCGTTCCATTCAATCCGGTTTCAGCTCGGTGATGATGGACGGCTCCCTGCTGGAAGATATGAAAACTCCTTCAGATTTTGACTACAACGTAAACGTGACCAGTAAAGTCAGTGAAATGGCCCATGCATGTGGTGTTTCAGTCGAAGGTGAGCTTGGCTGTCTCGGATCACTGGAGACCGGCATGATGGGCGAGGAAGATGGTCACGGTGCTGAAGGTAAATTAGATCATAGTCAGTTGTTAACCGATCCCGATGAAGCTGTTGAGTTTGTCAGGCAAACCCAGGTAGATGCGTTGGCGGTTGCCATTGGTACCAGTCATGGTGCATATAAATTTACCCAACCACCCACCGGTGAAGTGCTTGCCATCAGTCATTTGAAGACCTTGCAACAACGTTTGCCCAATACCCATTTTGTGATGCATGGATCCAGTTCTGTGCCGCAGGACTGGCTGGAAATCATTAATACCCATGGTGGAAATATTGGCCAGACCTATGGTGTGCCAGTGGAAGAAATTGTTGAAGGAATTAAATACGGTGTGCGTAAGGTAAATATTGATACTGATTTACGGATGGCTTCAACCGGTTCTATCCGCCAGTTTTTGAACGATGAAAAAAATGCAGCGGTGTTTGACCCGCGTAAATTTTATAAAGAAGCGACCAAAGCGATGCAGGCAATCTGTCAGGCACGTTATGAAGCGTTTGGCAGTGCCGGCCATGCCAGTAAAATCAAACCCATTTCATTACATGACATGGTAGAGCGTTATCGTAGTGGAGAACTTACTCCTAAGTTTAATTAACGTTGATTTGCTAGTGGCTTTTGCAGCATTTTCTGGAAATTGCTGAAGCTGGAAAATCGTGTCTCCTGACATTCGCTGCCAGTCTTTGCCGTGATTCAGGTAAAATAACTCACTTGCTAATAACAGGGCATCTTTCGTGTTACAACTTTTTGCTATCGCTGTAGGTGGCGCAGTTGGCGCTATAATGCGTTTTGCTATGTCTAACGGCGTTTATAAATTATTCGGTCGTGACTTTCCCTATGGAACATTAGCAGTGAATGTCCTGGGTTCTTTGCTTATAGGGGTGCTGTTCATTCTGCTGATTGAAAAACTTGCCGTAGCGGCGGAATGGCGTGCTGGTTTGCTGGTCGGATTACTCGGTGCATTTACCACGTTTTCAACCTTTTCTCTGGAAACCTTTACCTTGATGGAAAATGGCGCTTTTATCAAAGCGGGATTAAATGTATTTTTAAGCGTTGTATTATGCCTTGCGGCCACCTGGTTGGGTATTAGTCTTGGAAGACAGCTATGAATCTGACATTGGTAAGAATTTATTTATCTGATGGTCGGCATGAAGTACGGCAGGTCATTAAGTGGCTTGAGCAGAATAAAATTCGCTTTACCGTATTTCGCGGCATCGCGGGTCTGGGGTCAGATGGGTTAGTGCATAAAGCTTCATTATTGGATCTTTCGTCGGATCTGCCGATGGTTATTGAACTTTTTGATAAACCGGAACAAATAAACGATATCATCACCACAATAAAAACACTGGTTGAGGCTGATCATATTGTCAGCTGGCCAGTTCAAAGCGGAATTTAACATGTTAGACCTCAAATTATTACGTACCGAACCGCAGGAAGTTGCAAAAGGTTTGGCTCGTCGTGGCTTTCAGCTTGACGTTGGATTGCTGGAAACCCTGGAAGCAGAACGCCGTCAGGCACAGCTTGATGCGCAGACATTGCAAACTGAGCGCAATGCTCGTTCCAAAATGATAGGTAAGGCAAAAGCTTCCGGTGAAGATATTGCGCCATTACTGGCCGAAATTGATGATTTAGGCGATCAGCATAAAGCTGCCGAGGCGAGATTAGCTAAAGTTCTGGAACAGCTTAATGAGCTGGCAATGGGAGTGCCGAATATCCCGCAGGCCGATGTACCTGCCGGTAAAGATGAAAACGACAATGTAGAAGTCTCTCGTTGGGGTACGCCGCGTCAATTTGATTTTGAACCGAAAGATCACGTGGATCTGGGCGCCGGTCTGCAGCAGATGGATTTTGAAACGGCGGCCAAAATTACGGGTGCGCGTTTTGTAACGTTAACCGGACAACTGGCCCGTCTGCAACGGGCATTAATCCAGTTGATGCTGGATACTCATATTACCGAGCATGACTATACTGAAACCTACGTGCCTTATCTGGTCAACGCTGATTCATTGCGTGGTACCGGACAATTGCCTAAGTTTGCCGAAGATTTGTTTGCCGTTGATGATGGCCAGCTCTATCTGATTCCAACCGCTGAAGTTCCAGTAACCAACATTGTGCGTGACAGTATTGTTGATGCTGCACAGTTGCCATTGAAGTTTGTCGCTCATACACCGTGTTTTCGCAGTGAAGCCGGATCGCATGGGCGTGACGTGCGTGGTCTGATTCGTCAGCATCAATTCGAAAAAGTCGAACTGGTACAAATTGTTGCGCCAGAAGCATCAGCTGAAGCGCATGAGCAACTGACCGGACAAGCTGAAAAAATCCTGCAAATGCTGGATTTACCCTACCGCAAGATGCTGCTTTGTACCGGTGATATGGGCTTTGCATCTACTAAAACCTATGATTTGGAAGTCTGGTTACCCAGCCAGAATACCTATCGTGAAATCTCATCCTGCAGTAACTTTGGTGATTTTCAGGCACGCCGCATGCAGGCGCGCTGGCGGAACCCTGAAACGGGAAAACCTGAACTGGTTCATACGCTTAATGGATCAGGGCTGGCTGTCGGCCGGACCTTATTGGCCATTTTGGAAAATCATCAACAGGCCGATGGTAGCGTTATTATCCCCGAGCCACTTCGTGCCTATATGGGCGGTGTAGATAAAATTCATGGGTGACGAGTTTAGTCTGATCCAGAAGATCATTATCTGGACATTACCGGTTTTATTTGCGATTACCGTACATGAAGTCGCACATGGTTGGGCTGCGTTAAAACTGGGTGATAAAACGGCCCAGATGATGGGGCGTCTGACACTCAATCCAATCAAGCATATTGATCCGCTGGGTACTATTCTGGTTCCGGGGTTATTGCTTATGTTTACCGGATTCATGTTTGGCTGGGCCAAACCGGTACCGGTGACTTTTCAGAATCTGCGCAATCCAAAAAAAGATATGGCCTGGGTGGCTTTGGCTGGACCCGGAGCTAATCTGGTAATGGGGTTTTTATGGGCTATGGTCGCCAAGCTAGGCTTGGTGTTGGCCATGAATGACGTACTGATTTCCGGACCGATGATTTACATGGGTGTGGCAGGTGTATTAGTGAATGGCATGTTGATGTTGCTAAACCTGTTACCTTTGCCTCCATTGGATGGCGGCAGAGTATTAGTCAGCATTTTGCCGCCTAAGTTAGCTTGGCGAGTAGAAAAAGTTGAACCTTACGGCTTTTTTATCTTGCTGGCATTACTCTATTTTGGCATCGTTATGATGATTTTATGGCCTTTGATGCAGGCTTATATGGGATTGCTGGCATTTATTTTTGATATGCCAATGCAAGTATTCTTTATTTTATAAAACACTGAATTGAGCAAGCTCATCAGGAGATTATTTTGGACACGGTAGCGTATCAGTCACGTCGTATTGTTTCAGGCATGCGCCCGACAGGGCAATTGCACTTGGGGCATTATCATGGTGTGCTGAAAAATTGGATTAAATTACAACACGAATTTGATTGCTTCTTTTTCGTTGCTGATTGGCATGCGTTGACGACTCACTATGAAGATAGTCGAGTGATTGAAGAAAGTGTCTGGGAAATGGTCGTTGATTGGCTGGCTGCCGGAATTGAGCCATCATCCGCTTCATTATTCCTGCAATCACGGGTGCCGGAGCATGCTGAGCTGCATTTGTTATTATCGATGATCACGCCTCTATCCTGGCTGGAACGTGTACCAACGTATAAAGATCAACAAGAAAAGCTTAAAGAAAAAGATTTATCGACCTATGGCTTTTTAGGTTATCCGCTGCTGCAAAGTGCTGATATTTTGATTTATCGAGCAGGTCAGGTACCGGTTGGTGAAGATCAAGTGGTGCATGTTGAGTTAACGCGTGAAATTGCCCGTCGCTTTAATCATATTTACGGACGTGAAGCGGATTTTGAAGAAAAAGCCGAAGCAGCTGTAAAGAAAATGGGTAAGAAAAACGCCAAGTTATATAATCATTTGCGTAAAGCCTATCAGGAGCAGGGTGATGCAGAAGCGTTGCAGACTGCTCGTGAACTCTTAAAAAATCAGCAAAGTCTGGCGCTTGGTGATATGGAGCGTTTATTTGGTTTTCTGGAAGGTGGCGGTAAAGTTATCCTGCCCGAACCAAAAGCACTGCTGACACCAGCTCCTAAAATGCCAGGACTGGATGGACAGAAAATGTCCAAATCCTATGGCAATACCATTTCATTGCGTGAATCGGATCAATCTGTCGCCGAAAAAATTAAGCGCATGCCAACTGATCCAAACCGAGTACGGCGCACCGATCCGGGTGAACCCGATAAATGTCCGGTTTGGCAATTACATGAAGTCTATTCAGATGAAGGTCAGAAAAAATGGGTTCAGGAAGGGTGCCGCTCGGCTGGAATCGGTTGCCTTGATTGTAAAGGTCCATTGATCGATTCGGTGATTGCCGAACTCAAACCTATCCGTGAACGGGCAGATGATTTCAGCAGACATCCAGAAGATGTACGACGTATTATTGATGATGGCAGTGCTGCAGCAAGAGAAGTGGCTCAGGAAACATTGAGCGAAGTTCGTGCAGCAATGGGGCTGGCTTATAAATAGTCTACAGGGCCAAGTTATCTTTAATAGCTACCTCTGTTATGACTGAAAACCAGCCAAACAAGGTGAGAGAAGAGAGGTTGTGAGATAATTCCAGGTATCTCACCCCTAGTGGTGCTTGCGCTCAAAAACGCTCTCGGCGTTTTGGTAGTGGCCCACAATAAACGATTAACATATTAGACCGGTGCGCACCTCCCTAGACGCGCGGTATATCGTCCATTCGTGGACGGAAGTGGCACATTTTCAGTCACAACCCATAGGGCTGGGACGAGATTTGTCTACATCTGCGTTAGAAATGACCTATGTAGAATGAGTACATTTCATCATTTCCGCCTTGTTATAAACAAATCTCGTTTCCAGCAGTGTTGGCGATGAATAATAAACTGGCCCAAGGAAAAACTATTATGGCTGAAAGAATACAAAAAGTACTGGCACGTGCCGGCTATGGCTCACGACGTTTGATTGAGAGCTGGATCAAGGATGGAAAATTACAGGTCAACGGTGTTCCAGCAACGCTGGGTGATCAGATTACTGAAAAGGATAGAGTCACACTTGAAGGGCGACCTTTATCATCCAAGCGCATCTGGCAACAAAGCATGCCGCAGGTTTTGCTGTATCACAAACCGGTAGGTGAAGTGTGTACTCGCAATGATCCGGAAGGCCGCAGAACCATATATCAATCTTTACCTGTGCCTGAAGAAGGTCGCTGGGTCAGTGTGGGACGACTGGATTTGAATACCAGTGGTTTGATCATCCTGACCACAGATGGTGAATTGGCTAATCAGTTAATGCATCCATCCAATGAAATGGATCGTGAGTATGCAGTGCGTGTCCTTGGGGAAGTCACTTCGGAGATGATGCAAACCTTACGTGATGGTGTTGAACTGGAAGATGGTAAAGCCCATTTTTCAGATATTCAGCCAGGTGGTGGTGAAGGTGCAAACAGCTGGTTTCATGTGGTTATTCAGGAAGGACGTAACCGTGAAGTCCGACGACTGTGGGAAAGCCAAGGCGTGCAGGTAAGCCGTTTGGTTCGTCTGCGTTACGGTCCGGTCATCATGCCAAATAAACTAAAGCCTGGCCGCTGGATGATGCTGGAAGGCAAAGAATTGGAATATTTATATGAAGAAGCGGGTTTAAAAACAAAAACAACTAAACGCGGTAGTGTGGAAAAAGTGGCGGCAGTCAAGGATGTGGAAGTAGAAAAAACGCCAAAATCCAAGTGGCCAGATAAACCGGCAAAAAAGGCTTCACCCAGATCAAGAAAAGCTGATGATCAACCGGCTAAACGAGGCCCACGGATTCGTGGACGTAATGACCGTTAAAATATCTCGCGGGAAGATATGACCTGATTGCGACCAGCAAATTTTGCCTGATATAACGCCTCATCTGCTTTAAGAAACAAGTTATCGGCTGATTCACCGACACACAAATCTGCCAGACCAATGCTGACTGAAATGGGAAACTTCTGCTCGGTATTGGTCTGGTTCAACTCATTAATCGCCATGCGTAATCTTTCTGCCGCCTGCAAAGCCGCTTCATGATTGCTATGGCTGAGTACAATCGCAAATTCTTCACCACCAATTCGAAACAGTGCATCACTGCGACGTAAACTGGACAATAGGGTATCCGCTACCCGGCATAACGTATCATCACCTACCTGATGCCCAAAACTGTCATTAATTTTCTTGAAGTAATCAATATCAAGCACCATCAGCGATAGCGGCAGTTTTAGTCGATGAGCCAGATCTATTTCACGTTCAATGGTGTTTTTATAAGCCTGACGGTTAGGAAGCTGCGTTAACATATCCGTTAAAGCAGCATCTAATGCCCGAGCGTATTGCAGACTGTTTCTCAGTGGGTATACAAGTTTGCACAATAAATCCTCTACCAGATTGATTTCGCTATCGGAAAAGCGATATGCACGACTGACAGTCAATTGACCAAGATATTCATGATCAATTTCAAGCTGATAGTTACATTTATGATGACGTTTGGCACCCAATCTGAACTCAAATTTATTATCTGGATGCGTAAACTGAAGACCACTGTGTGCGAGTAATGGTTTGATTTGCTCGTCAAACAATCTGAGGAGCTGTCTGGTATCCAGTGTAGTTTGCAGAATTAAGGGGAGTTTTGCCAACGCATCTTCGCGTTCCACTGAAACAGGAGTCGCTTGTACAACTGAAACGGTATTCTGTTCCAGGCGACGCAAATTTGTAGTGTCTGAAGGCAATGAATGAATCATGAGCACGCTCGTAAATAAGATAATTTACAATAACCATGCTAAATATATGCCATGGTTAAATTAATCAATAAATACAACGTGTTATAGAGTTACGCCAAAACTTTGACGGGCAATTCCATCTGCGCATTCACACATTGGCCATGTAAATGGCCGCTTTGGTCACTGGCGAGATAGAGATATGCCGGTATGACCGCGCTTGGTTCGGGGAGGTGTTGAGGATCTGCTGCTGGATAAACCCGTGCATGCAATTTAGTTTTTACTTGGCCAGGTTCAATGCAATTCACCCTGACTTTCGCGGCAGCTTCCATTTCTAGGGCTAACTGGTGGCAAAAACATTCAATAGCCGCTTTGCTCAATCCATAAGCACCACGATAGGCCTTATCATGCTGACTGTCAGTAGTGAAAATAATAAAACTTTGCTGTTCGGTGGTTTGTAACAAGGGAAGACAGGCATGCGTCAGTAAAAAGGCGGCCGTCAAATTAACTTGAAGTGTTTCTGCCCATTGTTTGATGTCCTGATTGGCGATTGGAGCCAATTGTCCTACATCTGCTGCGCAATGCACTAATCCATCTAGTCGACCAAAAGTCGCTTTTATGGTCTGTGCAAGTTGCTGGTAGTCATCCGCTGTCGCACCTTTAAAATCCACTGGAAATATTGCGGGCTCAATGCCGCTTTCCTGCACAATGACATCGTACAATTTTTCTAACTGAGCAATATTTTTGTCTAGCAGAATAATCGTCGCACCATGTCTTGCATAGGCCAAAGCGACCTCGCTACCGATGCCGCCAAGGGCACCGGTAACAAGCACTACTTTACCGCTGAGTATGGACTGCTCAGCTTGTGACAACATACAGGTCTTTATTCAGATTTGGGAACAATACGTCCGTAGGTAACTTTACCATCAAGCAATTGTGCAATGATGGTGGCGTCATCGTTATGCCACTCAAGCGTTTCCATATTCATTTGGTCTAATATTCTTTCCTGAGCAATATCTGGTTCACCGTAAGCTGAGATTAGTTCGTCTCTGGTCATTCCAGCTTGGATACCGTCTTGGCTACCTTCGGAGGTTGCTTCTGTTGCTTCAGGAGCAGATTCAACAGTTGCAGGAGATGATGTCTCTGTTTCGCTACTATCGGTAACAGCAGTATCGCTTTCATCACTGCAGGCGATCAGTGCCAGACTCAGAAAAAGACCGGTAAAAATTAAACGCATACGATTTAACATGACATCCCCTCTTTAGGTTTAATGAACTAATCTTCAAGTATAACAAGCAATCGCAAGGATATCGACATGTTGTTAGGAGAATTTTCCCGCTAAAATTTTTTCAGCGGCCCGATAGCCATTCATAACAGCACTCTCTAGTGTTGCTGGATAGGGATTTTCAGCGTAATCACCAGCGATCCAAAGGCCACCAATGGTTGTTTTACAGCTTGGTCTTTGGTTGTTTTCAACCACTCCGCAACAAAATGTAGCTCTTTTTTCACGAATAACATGTGCGGTGTGATAGTTAGCCGGTAATTCCGGTAAAAGCTCTGTTAATGCTAAAACGACTTGTTCAGTCAGTTGCTGTTTAGTCAGTGATTCATGTTCTCCAGGGCCGCTGATAACGACGGCAATTAATCCCGGAGACTGATCTGACCTGTCAAAGACCCATTGGGGTAAGGTATTGCTCAAACCGATAATTGGTTCCTTTAGCCGGAATTGCGGTGAATACTGCAGATAGACTGTACTTATTGGATATTCAGAAACTGGTGGAAGATTAAGCTGCTCACCTAAAAGTTTATAGAGAATACCGGGGGAGACGGCGACAATAATATTATCTGCAGCAATATATTCTTTGTTACCGGTAATAACCCCAGCCACTTTGCCTGCATCAATAATAATTTTTTCAATACGACTCTGTAACCTAACTTCCCCGCCATGCTCGGTTATGAAACGTCTCGAAGGTTCAGGCAGTACATCACCCAGCGGCTTTTTCGGGATCAACAAATCAGCCGATTTTCTTTTTGTGGTAAGACTATCCCTGAGAGTTGCAGCAAAAACACTGGCTGAAGCCTGTTCTATCGGTGTATTTAAAATCGCCAGACATAACGGGCCCCATAACTGTGTGATAAGTCTTGCCGATTGGCCTGTCTGGCGGCACCACTGCTCTACAGTAATATTGTTTGTAAAAGAAGGAACGTTAATTTGACGTGCTAATCGTAAAAAAAGCCGTAATTCTTGCCAACCGAGACTGGAATAAAGTCTAGGTAAAAGAGCAAGTTGCCAGGGTAAAAGGCGATGTGCAGATAAATGTAATGGGAGGTACTTCGAATCAAGGATGTTTAGATCCAAAGCTGTACGCTGAAAAACGCTGTTTTCTTCAATACCGACTCGTTGAAGCAGATCGAGCATGTTTTGGTATGCACCAATCATTAGATGCTGACCATTATCTATTTCGAGATCTTGCCATTTGACGGTGCGGGCCCGCCCGCCAAGTTGTTTTGCTGCTTCGAACAGAATGGGCTTCTGCCCAGCTTCGGCTAAACGGACAGTCGCTGCAAGTCCGCTCCATCCACCACCAATAATGAGGGTGGGCATATTAATTCTGGCTTTTGGCGAGCTTTTTTTCACGTCGGTAAGTGCACCAGGCCAGCCATAATTTGCGAATCGGGGTAAGTGAGACTCGCTGTTTCATTACTTGGAAATTATCAATGGCAATTTCCTGCAAAGTAGTGCGATAAATTTCGGCCATAATCAGTGCGGTGCATTGATGATACCGATCCTGCGGGGGCAGTAGCTGCATCGCTTCCTGATAAAACTGCTCGGCACGCTGCGTCTGAAATTCGAGTAACTTTGTCAGCGCTTCGGTTTGTTCTAAATCTAGAATACTTTGTTCGCTGACACCAAACTGTTGCATTTCCTCCATAGGCAGATAAATACGGCCGCGCTCAGCATCTTCACGAACATCACGGATAATATTGGTGAGTTGAAAAGCCAGGCCCAGTTTCTCAGCAAATTTCAGCGTACTTCGATCGGAAAAACCAAATATCTGTGCTGAAAGTAAACCCACAACACTGGCAACTCGATGACAATATAAGGCCAGATTTTTATAGGCTGGATAACGATGTTCAGTTAAGTCCATTTCCATGCCATCAATGATTTCGTGAAAATATTCTTCATGCAGATCAAAATCCTGCAGGGTCTCAGCGAGGGCTTTTCCAACGGGATGAGTGGCTTGTCCGAGAAAGGTATTTGCTACTTCCTGACGCCACCAGGCGAGAGTTTGTGCAGCAACTAACGGATCACTTATCTCATCAACCGCATCGTCAACTTCACGACAAAAAGCATACAGAGCCATAATGGCATTGCGCTTTTTTGTGGGTAAAAAAAGGAAACTATAATAGAAGCTTGAACCACTTTTCGCCGCTTTATCCCGGCAATATTGTTGCGGTGTCATTTTAATAGCCGCTCAACAATTTTGCCGTTGACCAGGTGGGTGTCGATGATTTCATCGATATCCGCTTTATCATGATATTGATACCAGACACCTTCCGGATAAATCACCATGATCGGACCTAATTTGCAGCGATTCAGGCAACCTGAATTATTCACCCGGACTTTTTTCAGTTTGAGTTCTTTAACCCGTTGCTTGGCGTAATCACGCAGTGACTGTGCGCCGTGTTCTTCACAATAATCGCTGCCATCATCGCGTTGATGAGTGCAAATGAACATATGATATTTATATATTTCAGCCATACCCGTTCAGCCTAACCAAGCTAAGTTCAATATACAAAATGAATATCTACTCATAGCCGTATTTAAAAGTGGCGGGAAACAGCAAAATCAGCCAATCCGATTAAGGCCGCTTTGTATTGTGAATCTGGAACGATACTGAGATTGGCCTTGGCCTGCTCGACTTCCTTGCGGGCTGCCGCGGCAGTGTAGTCAATGGCGCCAGTGCTGTGGATAATGTCAATAATGTCATTGATTTTATCGCGTTGGCCATGTTCAATTGCTTCACGAATGACCGCGGACTGTTCCCTGGAGCCATTTTGCATGGCATAAATCAGCGGTAAAGTCGGTTTGCCCTCAGCAAGATCATCACCAATATTTTTGCCAATAGTTTCACTGGAAGCGCTGTAATCGAGTAAGTCATCCACCAATTGGAAGGCACTACCAAGGTGCATCGCATACTGTGCTAATGCCGTTTCGATTTCCGCAGAGGCATTACTGATTAACGCACCTAACTGACCAGCCGCCTCAAACAGTTTGGCGGTTTTATGATGAATGACCTGCAGATAGCGTTCTTCAGTGGTGTCTGCATCATGCACATTAAGTAGCTGTAAGACTTCACCCTCGGCAATCACGTTGGTGGTATGTGACAGGATCTGCATCAAGCGCATCGAATCCAGTTCCACCATCATTTCAAATGCGCGGGTATAAAGAAAATCACCCACCAATACACTGGCTTCATTTCCCCATACGCTGTTGGCCGTTTCCTGGCCGCGGCGCATCGTTGAATTGTCGACCACATCATCATGCAGCAGGGTCGCGGTGTGAATAAATTCAATGATGGTGGCAAGATTAATATGCGCAGTTGCCTGATGATTGCAGGCACGGGCACTTAACAAAGCAATAGCCGGGCGCAAGCGTTTGCCGCCACTATTGATGATGTAATGTCCAAGCTGATTAATTAATACAACCTCAGATTGCAGCCGATGTTGTATCATGGCGTCAACTGAATCCATATCCTGCTGGATGAGTGCGTAAATGGATTGTATATCCACGGGGCGTTTGTCTGCCTGTTCTAGATGAATTAAACGCGTACTTTCTCACGGGTAACAGCGATTCGCAAATAATTCAATTTGCATTTGATCTGAATGTAGAAAGCGGTTAAAATTCTCGGTCTTTTGTTGGGTTACCCACAATAACATTTATTTTTTTGGAGAAAGCGATGTACGCTATTGTCGCGACTGGTGGTAAGCAGTACCGAGTTAAAGAGGGCGAAAAGCTCCGCGTTGAAAAATTGCCAGGTGAAGTGGGTGATACCATTGAACTGGGTGAAGTTTTATTGATCGGTGAAGGCGAAGACATTAAAGTTGGCGCACCCTTCTTAGACGGCGCAAAAGTCACAGCAACTGTGGCCTCAGTTGGTCGTGCGGACAAAGTCAAAATCATCAAATTCCGTCGTCGTAAGCACCATCGGAAACAGATGGGACATCGCCAATCTTATACAGAAATCGAAATCACTGGCATCACTGCCTAAGATTTGACAAATTTAAAGAGGATTTAACATGGCTCATAAGAAAGCTGGCGGTAGTACCCGCAACGGTCGCGATTCCGAGTCGAAACGCCTTGGTGTAAAACGCTTCGGTGGCGAAGCAGTATTAGGCGGCAACATTCTGGTTCGTCAACGTGGTACCCGTTACCACGCAGGTCGTAATGTTGGAATCGGTAGAGACCACACCTTATTCGCGACAGCCAACGGTAAAGTGTTATTCGAAACCAAAGGTGCAAACAACCGCACATTTGTAAGCGTTATCGCTGAATAAAGAATTTGTTAGCCCGTTGGGGCAAACAGCTGAAAGCCCCGCTGATGCGGGGTTTTTTGTTTGTGGCAATTATTAAAAAATTATCTGGTCGGCAGTATGAAATTTGTTGATGAAGCGAAAATAAAAATCAGCGCGGGTGCCGGCGGTAATGGTTGCCTGAGCTTTCGTCGTGAAAAATATATCCCCTTCGGTGGTCCGGATGGTGGTGATGGTGGCGACGGTGGCGATGTGTATCTGCTGGCAGATACGCAAGTAAACACTCTTATCGATTTCCGCTATAAACGTAACTTTAAAGCCCAGCGTGGCGAACATGGCCGCGGCAAACTTTGCAGCGGTGCCCGTGGCGAAGATTTGGTTATTAAAGTACCCGTAGGTACCGAAGCCTGGGATGAAGACACCAATGAACTGATTGGTGACTTAGCCAAACATGGCGATAAGCTTATGGTGGCAAAAGGTGGCTGGCACGGCCTGGGAAATGCCCGCTACAAATCCAGTATCAATCGTGCGCCACGCCAAACCTCAGACGGAACCCCAGGCGAAGAGCGTACCTTACGCCTTGAAATGAAATTATTAGCCGATGTTGGGCTATTGGGTTTACCGAATGCCGGAAAATCCACCTTTATCAGTCAGGTTTCTGCCGCCCAACCCAAAGTAGCCGATTATCCTTTTACGACGTTGCATCCAAATCTAGGTGTGGTGACACTCAGAGATGTACGCAGCTTTGTTATTGCCGATATTCCCGGCCTGGTTGAAGGTGCAGCTGAAGGTGCCGGTTTGGGTATTCAGTTCCTTAAGCATTTAACCCGCACTCGATTGCTATTACATCTGGTTGATATGGCACCAGTTGATGTGAAACAGGATCCGGTAGAAAGCGTTAAAATTATTAACCGTGAATTACTCCATTACAGCGATGCCCTCGGCAAGCAGCCGCAATGGCTGATTCTGAATAAAATGGATTTGGTCCCGGATGATATCCGTGACGAACTCACACAGGAAGTGTTGACCCGTCTTGATTGGCAAGGACCTGTCTACAAAATCAGTGGACAGACTGGTGAAGGTTGCGCGCAGTTGTGTGAAGATATCATGCAATACTTGGATGATTTACGTCAGAGTGAGCAGCCTCCCGCTAAACCTATCGAGGAATAACTGTGGAAAATCCGCATCAGCAACTTTTATCAACCAAACGTTGGGTGATTAAAATTGGTAGTGCTTTATTAACCAAGCCCGGAGAAGGCCTGGATGTGGATCGTATTCGCTGGCTGAGTGGCGAAATTGCCGAGTTGAGAAGTCAGGGTAAAGAGATCGTTCTGGTCACCTCAGGCTCAGTTGCCGCGGGTATGCAAAGACTGGGCTGGCGAAAACGTCCACATGCTTTGCATCAGTTACAAGCTGCAGCCAGTGTGGGACAGATGGGGCTTATCCATGCTTATGCCACGGCATGTGAACAACACGGCATTCACACCGCACAAATTCTACTGACCCACTCTGATCTAGCGGATCGTGGCCGCCATTTGAATGCGCGTAGTGCATTGCATACTTTGCTTGAGATGGGCATTCTGCCGGTCGTTAACGAAAACGATACCATTGCCACTGACGAAATCCGATTTGGAGATAATGACACTCTGGCAGCCATGACCGCTAATCTGGTTGAAGCCGATGTTTTGGTTATCCTGACCGATCAGGATGGCTTGTTTGATAGTGATCCACGATTAAACCCCAATGCCAGAATGCTGGCAGCTTCTGCGGCCAATAATCCAAATCTGGATGGTATGGCCGGTGACAGTAAAGGCGAATTAGGCCGTGGTGGTATGGCAACCAAATTAGCGGCGGCCAGACGCGCGGCAAGATCCGGCGCGACTACGGTGATTCTATCTGGCAAACATCCACTGAATTTACGTCATCTGGCGGCAGGTCAGGGCGTGGGCACATTACTATGGCCCGACATTAAACCGATTAAAGCTCGTCAGCAGTGGCTTGCCGGACATTTGGTTCCTAAAGGTCGTCTGATGCTTGATGATGGAGCTGTCGCGGTAATAAAACAGCAAGGTCGAAGTATTTTACCGGTAGGTGTGCGTCAGGTAGATGGACAGTTTACCCGCGGTGAACTGGTTTTATGCACAGATCTGCAGGGGCGGGAAGTGGCTCGCGGCCTGGTGAATTACAGCGCTGATGAGGCCGTAAGGATTATGGGGCAGCCTAGTCAGGCGATTCAAAGCTTATTAGGATACGTTGATGAACCGGAATTAATTCATCGGGATAATCTGGTCGTCACGGGATAAATGACAGACATAAAAAAACCGGCGCGAGCCGGTTTTTTTTAGCTGATTCTATAGAACAGTCAATTACATTGCGCGGACAGCGTTGTTTAAACGGCTTTTGCCACGTGCAGCAGTATTTTTATGAATCAGGCCTTTACGAGCCATGCGATCCAGAACTGGAACTGCAGCTTGAAATGCAGCAACGGCTTGTTCTTTATCACCAACAGCAATCGCTTTTCTGAGTGCTTTTACTTTAGTACGCATCGCTGAACGCTGACTAGCGTTCAATTGACGGTGAGTTTCCGCCTGACGGGCGCGTTTTTTTGCTTGTGCTGAGTTTGCCAAAGTGTTTCTCCTAAGAATCAGCTATTTGTATATGAACCGGGCATTATCCTGATTTTGCTTCCATTTGTAAATGGTATGATGCTGTCTTTTTTCAAGCACGAGTGAATGATGCGAATTATATCAGCGAATTTGAACGGGATCCGAGCCGCTGCGCGAAAAGGATTTTTTGACTGGTTAAAAAAACAAGATGCCGATGTGGTGTGTATTCAGGAAACAAAAGCGCAAGTACATCAGCTGGAAGACAAGATTTTCACTCCTGAAGGCTACCACTGCTATTACCACGACGCGGTCAAAAAAGGTTACAGCGGCGTAGCAATCTACAGCCGTCTTCAGCCGGATGAAGTTATTACCGGTATGGGCAATGCCGAGTTCGATATAGAAGGTCGCTATATCGAAGCCAGATTTGGCAAGCTCAGCGTGATTTCCCTCTATCTGCCATCAGGAACATCTGGTGATGAACGCCAACAGGTTAAGTATCGCTGCATGGAGTTTTTCGAAAATAAAATGCAGGAAATGAAAGAATCCGGTCGTGATTACATTATTTGCGGCGACTGGAATATTGCCCATAAAAATGAAGATATCCGTAACTGGAAAGGCAACCAGAAAAACTCCGGCTTTTTACCGGAAGAACGCGCCTGGCTGGACAAGTTGTTTTATGAGATGAATTTTGTCGATGCTTTCCGTGAGTTACCACAAGCAGAGCATGAGTACACCTGGTGGTCGAATCGTGGACAGGCCTGGGCCAATAACACCGGATGGCGCATTGATTACCATATTATGAGCCCGAGCCTCAAAGGTAAAGTCAAAGCCACCGATATTTATCGGGATGAACGTTTCTCTGATCATGCGCCGTTGACCATTGATTACGATTACAAACTTAATGATTAATGAACTTTCAGTGTTTGTTTCTCTCTGATTAGCATCTATCTCAGAGAAACAAACCATGTTTTCATTATTCAAGTCGGACCCCGTCAAAAAATTAAAAAAGCAGCTTGCTCAAAAACAGGAGCAAGCCATGCTCGCACAGCGCAGTGGTGATATACGGAAATTTGCTACGCTTACCGAGGAGTCTCAAGTATTGGCAGATGAAATCAAGCGGCTTGAATCCTAATTGAGGGTAGGTTGGGTTGTGGTACGAAACCCAACAATCGGATTGAGATTTTCAACCTTGTCGTTGCCGCTGGGCGTTCATTTATTTTGCTTGCCCACAAATTCATCGGGAATGAATTTGGATGCCGGATGCACCCGAAGGGTGAGCGGCAGGGATGTCGCGAATCAAAATAAACGAACCAAACAAAAAGACAGTTTAGGATTCACATACATCGGTAACAGGTTAATTCAACTACATGGGTTATCCCCGATCGCTCAATAACTTGTATTGTGACTTTCAACTTAGCAATTTCGGACTAAAGCCCGAGTTCATTTCTTTTGTTTGCCCAAAAGAAACGAACCAAA